>CAYWSB010000015.1:0-58297 GCA_964460465.1 uncultured Geminicoccaceae bacterium
GCTCGGCGAGCGCCGTCTCGGCCGCGGCCAGGGCCGCGCCGAGCTCGGCGACCCGCTCGGCCGCAGCCGTGCCTTGCATGCGCGCCTCGGCGAGTGCCGCCTCGTGCGCCGTGGCGTCGGCGATCGCCCGCTCGTTGGCCTCGGTCAGCGCCACCCGCGCCTCGGCCGCGGCGCGCTCGGCCGCACCGAGGGCCTGCTCGAGCGCCGCCTCGCGCTCCAGGCGGGCGTCGAGGGCGTCGCGCAGCTCGGCCTCGAGCGTCGCCTTTTCCGCCAGCTCGCCCTGGAGCGCGTCACGCTCGCCGCGCAGCCGGGTCAGGTTCCGGGTGAGCTCGGCGATCGCCTGGCGGGCCGAGCGCAGCTCGGCGGTGAGCTCGGAGGTGCCGGTCGCCTCCCTGCCCTGCTGCTGCTCGGCGACGCGCCGCTTGATGGCGTCGATCGCCGCCTGCAGCTCGCTCGCCGAGACGCTCTCGGCGGCGCCGGGCGACATCGGGCCCACGGGTGCCGCGTCCTGGCCCAGCGCCGGGCCGCCGGCCAGCAGCGCGATCGCGGTGGCCCCGAGGAGAGCGTGCAGGGGCTGGCGGCGCCGGCGGGATGGCGCAACGGTCATGTCTCGTTACCTCCTTGGCGGCGGCAGCCTGCCGCCCGGTCGCTTCGTCGTCTGCCCTACGACCGATAGCGTGCGCCGGGCGCCGCTTCAATCGCCGGACCATCCCCCGGTAGGCCCAACGCTGACCTGTCGGCAACCATGCCGGCTGACGGGCCGCGGCGGCTCAGGACCAGAGGCGGCCGCTGGCGCCGATGGCGACCGTCAGCAGCCCCAGGCCCAGATTGACCGCGATGATGAGCCGGATCTGGCCGAGCCAGCGTCCGGCCCCGGGCTGGTCGCGGGCCGCGAGCGCCCGCCGATAGCGTCGCCACGGCACGAAAAAGAGGTGGAAGAACAGCAGGAACATCAGCCAGCCGGTCAGGTGCATCACGTGGATGTGCACGCCCGAGCCGCGAAACCCGCCGTGCAGGCCGAACAACAGCCAGTAGCCGGTGGCCAGCAGGACGACGATCGCCCCGATGACCCAGGGAAAGAAGCGGCTGAACACACGCTCCCAAAGGGCCAGGCGATCACCGGCCGCGAGCGCGCCGGCGCTCGGCCGGAGGACGACATAGGCCAGGAACATGCCGCCGACCCAGATGGCAGCGGCGAGGGCGTGCAGGGCGAGGGACAGGGCGGCCATGGGTCTCGGGCGGCTGGAGGGTCGGGCAACGAACGCGCGACGGCGCGCCCGATGCCCGGAACGGGGCGGCTCAGTTGGCCATGATCACCGGCAGCGTGGATTCGGCCAGGATGTGGCTGGTCGCACCGCCGAAGATCATCTGCCGCAGCCGGCTCTGGGTGTAGGCGCCCTTGAGCAGGAGGTCGCCGCCGAGGGCCGCCGCCTCGTCGAGAATCGCCTTGCCGACCACCCGGTTCTCCAGCTTGGCCTCGCGGAAATCGGCGTCGATGCCGCGGCGCTGGAGGTTGAGGGCGAGCTCGCCGCCGGACGGTCCCGGCACCGAGCCCTTCTCGACGGTGAGCACGGTGACGCGCTCGGCGTCGACCAGGAACGGCTCGGCGAAGCCGATGGTGCGGGCGGTCTCGGTGCTGCCGTTCCAGGCGATGACGACGTGCTTGCCGAAGTCGGTGGGCGGCGTGGGCGGGGCCACCAGGAGCAGCCGGCCACTGTCGAAGAGGGCCGCCTCCAGCGCCGCGATCGAGGGCGTCACCTCGTCGTTCAGCGGCCGGCCGAGCACCAGAAGGTCGAAGATCCGACCGCGGCTGCCCAGCGCCGAGGGGCCGCTCGCCGTCTCGACCCGCCAGTCGGCGCTGAGCCCGACGCCCTGCCGCGTGCCCGGCCGGGCGAGATGATGCTCGGTCATGAAGGCCTCGAAGCGGGCCGTGGCGCGCTCGGCCCGGTCCTTGGCCTCGCGCTCGAAGCCGGCGACGAGATCAGGCGCCGCGGCGACGAAGCCGTCGGCGCCGGCGGCGATCACGTCCGGCTGGCCCGGGCGCATGTGGAAGCCTTCGATGTAGGAGTCGTAGCGCCGCCCGACGATCAGGGCCGAAGCCAGGATCGAGTCGAGCACCGGGCTGATCTCGAGGTGAGCCAGGATCGTGCGCATCGGGGCCTCTCTCGCTGCGGCAGGGCGGTGCGGTGGGGGCACGCCGGTCACGGTGCCGCGCGGCCGGGTGATCCCGACCGCCGGCCATCGACGACGACGATTGCAGCAGGTCGAGGTCCGCGTCAATCGCGCCGGATGCCGCGTCCCGTCGGCGCTGGTGCCCCGGCGATCAGCCCGGCGGCACGGCCACCAACTGTCGGTAGAGCTCCGGCCGGCGCGGCATGCCGGCGACGGCCGGCGCCGGTTGCAGGGCGAGCCTCGTCAGCCCGGCGGCGCTCCGGGTCGGGACCGGCCGCCCGTCGGCGGCCGCGGCGTGGACGGTGCCGTCGGCTGCCACGATGCAGACCGGCACGCCGTTCTCGATGGCGCGCAGCCGGGCGAGCGGCCCGAGCAGCTCCGCCGCCGGTGGCTGGTCGAGCGGATCGAGCATGGCGATCAGCGCGCCGGCGCCGAGCCCCGACAGCGACCGGGCCACCTCCGGCGCCAGGTGGTCCACGCCGCCGAGCAGGCCGAGGATCACCGGCCCGCGGCCGGTCGCCGCCTCAAGCCTCGCCAGGGTCAGCCAGTTGCCCGGACTCCAGCCGGCGGCGAGGGCGGCCGGGCCGAGATGCGTGGCCCGGTAGTTCGCGGTGGCCCCGCCGTCGGCCAGGACCAGTTGCAGGGCGAGGTGCCGAAGACCGCTGCACGCCTCCGCATAGGCGAAGAGCAGGGCCTGGCCGCGGGCGGATGCCAGGGCACCCATGGCGTGGGCCAGCGCGCCGTCGCTGGGCTCCCGCGGCAGGGCCGGCTGCCGCGGCAGGAGCAGCAGCCCGGCGCCACCGGCCCCGCTGGCGATCTTGGCGGCGGCCGCATCCGGCTCCAGGCCGGGGCCGGCCACGGCGAGCTCGAGCCAGCTTTCCGGCATGCCGCTCACGGCCTGTCGCTCATTTCATGAAACGGCAAGGCACCGGTCAAGCCTACCACCTATAACCTCGGTTCGGGTTGTGCTTTTTTGCCGCCGCGAGAGTAGCGGTCGGGTGCCAGCGAGGCCATATCATGACCATGCGGATCCTGGTGATCGAGGACGATGTCGCCGCCGCCTCCTACATGGCCCGCGGGCTCGAGGAAAGCGGCCACAATGTCAGTCTGGCGCATGACGGGCGCGAGGGGCTGATGCTGGCAGCCGCCCACGATTTCGACGTGCTCGTGGTCGACCGGATGCTGCCGGGGCTCGACGGGCTGAGCGTGATCCAGACGCTCAGGGCGACGGGCAACCGCACGCCGGTGCTGGTTCTCTCGGCATTGGGGAATGTCGACGACCGGGTGAAGGGCCTGAACGCGGGCGGTGACGACTACCTGGTCAAGCCCTATGCGTTCAGCGAGCTGATCGCCCGGCTCGAGGCGCTGACGCGGCGCCGCCAGCCGAGCGGCGGCCCCGGCCCGGTGACCAGCCTGCGCTACGCCGATCTCTCGATGGATCTCCTCGGCCGCCGGGTGGAGCGGCGCGGCAAGCGGATCGACCTGCAGCCGCGCGAGTTCCGTCTCCTGGAGGTGCTGCTCCGCCACCCCGAGCAGGTGCTGACCCGCACCATGCTCCTGGAAAAGGTCTGGGACTATCGCTTCGACCCCCAAACCAACATCATCGACGTCCACATCAGCCGACTCCGACAGAAGATCGACCGCGACTTCGAGCCTGCCCTCATCCAGACCGTCCGAGGCGCCGGCTACGCGCTTCGCGTTCCCGACGAGGCCGCTTAGCTCCTCCACCTTCCGGCTCGCGGTCGGCTACTTCGCGATCTTCACCGTCTCGGCGCTGGCGCTGCTGTCGTTCGTCTACGTCGCCGCCGTCGACTTCATGGAGCGGCAGACCGAGGAGACGATCGAGGCCGAGCTCACCGGGCTGCGCGAGCAGTACCGCGATCTCGGCATTTTCGGGCTGGGTCGGATCATCGCCCAGCGGGCCGCCGCCGAGACCGAGATGGACAGCGTCTATCTCCTGATCGACGACGAGGGCTGGGTCATCGCCGGCAATCTGAACGCCTGGCCGGAGGCCGAGGACCCCGTGACCAGCCGCGTGCGCTTCGCCGTCGAGGCCAAGGGCAGCCTCGGGCCGCGGCGCTTCCTCGGCCGGATGGTCGAGCTCGACGACGCCCGCCTGCTGGTGGCGCGCGACGTCGAGGACAAGCTGCGGACGCAGGCGCTCCTGGTCAACGCCATCGGCCTCGGCAGCGGGCTGATGCTGATCTTCGGGGTGATCGGCGGGTTCGTGATGAGCCGCTGGATGCTCAGCCGGATCGAGACGATCAACCGGACCACGGCGCAGATCATGGCGGGCGATCTCGCCCGGCGGATCACGGTCGACGGCTCGGGCGACGAGTTCGACGCGCTGGCCGCCAACCTCAACGCCATGCTCGAGCGGATCGAGCGGCTGATGGCCGGCATGCGCGAGGTGACCGACAACATCGCGCACGACCTGCGCACCCCCTTGAGCCGCCTGCGCTCACGCCTCGAGGTGGCGCTGATGAACGAGATCGATCCCGCCGAGGCACGGCGGCTGCTCGAGGAGACCGTGGCCGATGCCGAGGGCCTGATCGCCACCTTCAACGCCCTCCTGAGCATCGCCCGGGCCGAGGCCGGCGAGCAGCGGGCATCCTGGGAGCCGGTCGACCTGGCCGAGCTGGTGCAGGACATCCAGGAGCTCTACGAGCCGCTGGCCGAGGAGCGCGACATCAGCCTCGAGGCGACGAGCCGCGGTGACGCCGTGGTCATGGGCAACCGGCAGATGCTGGCCCAGGCGCTGGCCAACCTCGCCGACAACGCGATCAAGTACACGCCGATCGGCGGCCGGGTGACCCTCGCGGCCGAGCCGGTGAGCGTCGACGGCCGGACCGCGGCGCTCTTGCGGGTCGCCGACACCGGGCCCGGCATCCCGCCCGAGCTGCGGGCCAAGGCGCTCGAGCGGTTCGTGCGGCTCGATCCCGACCGGTCGACCCCCGGCAACGGTCTCGGCCTGAGCCTCGTCAACGCCGTGGCCAAGCTGCACGACGCCACCCTCGAGCTCGCCGACAACGAGCCGGGACTGAAGGTCAGCCTGGTCTTTCCCGGCCCGCCGCCATGGGTCGCGGCCGAGCCGCCGGACGAGGCCGCGAGCGGCGCGACGGCCGTACCGGCCGCCACGGCGCCGCTGCCCGGGCTCTCGGCCGCTCGCTAGCGCGCCTTGGTTGACGCGGCCGCGCACCGGAGCGCAGCGCCCAAAGGGATAACCCGCGTTCACCAGAAAAGTTCAGCTCTCGTTAAGAATTGCGGCGCTTTATGGCGGACGTTAAGGCTCGGTTAAGGACGCCCGTCATGCGGACCCAGGTCGAACGTGTTCAAGTGGACGTTCACGACATCTACGAAGAGGCACGCGCCAGCATGCTGCGACCGGAGCGGCGGCACTGGCCGCTGGCGCTCGTGACGATGCTGGCGGCCTTGTCGCTCGGGGCGGCGGTCGGCTGGGCGATCGCGCTGCATGGCCCGATCCCGACCGGGCCGCTCTCGCTGGCGCCCCTGGCGGGCGATCCGGCGAAGGCACCCGTCGCGGTGGCCCTGAAGGCGCAGGAGCCTGCGCGGCTGCTCATGGCCGCGACCCGCGATGCCGGCCCGGCGCAGGTCGCGGCGGCGGCAAGGCTGATTGCCGACGAGACGGCGGCGACGGGCGCCGTCTGGCCGATCATCCTGCATCGCGCCGGCGACAACCGGTTCTACGCGGACCTCAGCCTGGACGGCCATCTGATCAACATCCTGGTCGACCCGGCGCTGCGGGTGTCGCGCCTCACCCCGACGGCCCTGCCCGCGGATAACCCGGCGGCCACGACCGAGTGGCAGGCCGAGGAGGTCGTCCTGGAGCATCTTCGCCTGCCGCCCACCCGCTTCGTCGTCAGTCTCGACCCGGAGGCCGAGGCGGCGATCGGGGCCGATCTCCTGGCGCGGCACTTCGTGGTCGAGGAGCAGTTCGATCGCCTGCGCCTGGTGCCACGGCAGAGCGGCTCCTAGCAGGGGTCAGCCGTCGACGGCGGCCGGCACCGCCGGCGTGGCGTGGCCGGTCCAGGCCAGCCGCTCCGCCTCGGGCAGCCCGAGCGTGTAGCCGAGCAGAATGCCGGCCAGGGCCACGCCGGCCAGCGTGAGCCCGCCCTCGGCCAGGCGCGCGCCGCGGTTGGTCAGCGCCGCCTCGGCCACGTGGGTGCGAATGCCGCTCGGCAACTCGACGAAGGCCCGACGTCGACCGTCGACCTCCTCGAGATGGATCAGCTCGACCGGCTGGCCGGTCTCGACCAGCACGATGCGCCGCGCCCAGCCCTGCAACCGGCGGATCGTCCGGCTCGTCATCTGCATCGTCGTCCCCTTGGTGGCTTGCACTGTCATAGGAATATCGTCTTACATGCGCCCGCCGCTACGGTCAAGCATCGATCGGGCGAGACAACGGCTAGCCGATGGACGATGAAGATTCCGTTAACGCTGACGAGACAGGCATGCGACGCCCATCGATGCTCGAATCGGCTCCCCGGAAGACACCCCGCGCCGCGCCGCGCGACGCCCGCCGGCCGCCCGCCGTGGCCACATGGTACATCCGGCTGACGCTGGCCTTCGTCGTCGGTCTCTACCTGCCGTGGGCGGCGACGGCGCCCGATCTCCTGCGGCATTTCGGCGAGGCGGTGCACAGCTGGGCCATCCTGTTCTTCGCGCCGGTCGCCGCCTGGCGGCTGGTCGCCGGCACCCTGCCGCCGCCCGGCGAGCCGCCAGCCGCCGATCCGGCGCACTGAGCCGCAGCCGCATCAGGCCGCTGGCCCGGCGCGCGCGCGCCGTGCTATGCTCCACCATCCGTCGACACCCCTTGCCACGGCCGCATCCGCGTTGCACGAGAAGGCCCTCTCCCGCTCGTTCTATGCCACCCAGCCCGCACCCTGCCCCTATCTGGGCGGACGGATCGAGCAGCGGATCGTCACGCCGTTCTTCGCCGGCGACGATGCCGCGTTCTTCGACAGCCTGAACCAGGCCGGGTTTCGCCGCAGCCACGGCTTCCTCTATCGGCCGGCCTGCCCCGGCTGCCAGGCCTGCGTGCCGGTCCGGGTCCCGGTCGACCGCTTCGTCTGGACGCGGCGCTTCCGCAAGGTCTGGAACCGCAACCGCGACATCCGGGTCGAGCGGCTTCCGGC
The DNA here is from genome assembly GCA_964460465.1 of uncultured Geminicoccaceae bacterium. Lineage (GTDB taxonomy): Bacteria > Pseudomonadota > Alphaproteobacteria > Geminicoccales > Geminicoccaceae > SLRI01. The sequence continues at coordinate 7,329 of CAYWSB010000015.1, forward strand.
CAAGGCGACGGACGAGCAGTACGCCCTCTTCAAGCGCTATCTGGGCGCCCGCCACGACGACGGTGGGATGGCACGGATGACCCGCGAGGACTATCGCGAGCTGGTCGAGAACGCCCCAGCCGACACCTTCGTGGCCGAGTTCCGGGTCGCCGACGAACTGGTGGGGGCGGCACTCTCCGACGCGCTCACCTCGGGGCTCTCGGGCGTCTACAAGTTCTTCGCGCCGGAGCAGGAGCGGCGCAGCCTCGGCACGTTCATCATCCTTTGGTACATCGCGGAGGCGGCGCGGCTGCAATTGCCCTTCGTCTATCTCGGCTACTGGATCGAGCGCTCGCGCAAGATGCGCTACAAGGCGCTGTTCCAGCCCATGGAGCAGCTCGGCCCCAACGGCTGGCGCTCCTTGCCGCCGCTGCCGGCAGAGTACGCCGACGACTGACCCCGTCGCGGCACGCCCGGCCGTCTCGTCACTGCTGGTTTCATGCAGACGCCTCGGCTATGCAGGGCTGGAGAGCTCGGGCCGCCGCGGGCCCGGTGCCGATGTTCATGGGAGTGCAAACAATGCAGCGTCGTCATGTCGTGAAGACCCTCGGGGTCGGCGGCCTCGCAGCCGGTGCCGCAGCCTCGACCTTCCCCAAGCCCGCGTTGTCGCAGAACCGCCTGCAGTGGCGGATGGTCACGACCTGGCCCGCCAATTTCCCGGGGCTCGGCACCGGTGCGAACCTGCTGGCCGAGCTCATCGGCAGGATGTCCGAGGGCCGGCTGACCGTGCAGGTGTTCGGCGCCGGCGAGATCGTGCCGGCGTTCGAATCGATGGATGCCGTCGCCAGCGGCACGGTCGAGATGGGTCACGGGGCACCCTACTACTGGCAGGGCAAGATGCCGTCGGCGTCCTTCATCGCCGCGATCCCGTTCGGTCTGACCGCCATGGAGCAGAACGCCTGGTTCTACTACGGCGGCGGCCAGGAGCTGGCCGACAAGGTCTATGCCGAGATGGGGGCCAAGTTCTTCCCGTCGGGCAACACCGGCACGCAGATGGGCGGCTGGTTCAACAAGGAGATGAACAGCCTCGCCGACTACCAGGGCCTGAAGATGCGGATCCCCGGACTCGGCGGCAAGGTGGTGTCCGCGGCGGGCGGCACCGTCGTCAACCTGCCGGGCGGCGAGATCCCGCCCGCCCTGCAGTCTGGCTCGATCGATGCGACCGAGTGGGTCGGCCCGTACAACGATCTCGCCTTCGGCCTGCATCGCGCGGCCAAGTACTACTACTATCCGGGCTGGCACGAGCCCGCCACGGTGCTCGACAACTTCATCAATCTGGCAGCCTGGGAAAGCCTCTCCGACGACCTCAAGGCGATCGTCGAGGCGGCCAACCGGGCGGTCAACGTTTCCGTGCTCTCGGAGTTCATCGCCCGCAACAACGACTCGCTCGAGACCCTGGTCAGCGAGCACGGCGTCGAGCTCAGGCCGTTCAACGACGAGATCCTCACCGGCCTCGGCAAGCTGGCGGGCGAGGTCATGAACGACGACGCCTCGGTCGATCCGTTGTCCCGCGAGGTCATGGACAGCCTGCTCAAGTTCCGCGAGACGGCCAAGGCCTGGGCCGGCGTCTCCGAGCAGGCCTACATGGCGGCCCGCCTCCTGCCCTACGAGTTCGCCCAGCCGTCGGCAGGCTGAGGCCGGTCGCGGGGGTCCTGTCCTGGCACCCCGGCGACCGTCGCCCGGGGCGCCTCGCCTCAGCCGTCGTCGGTGTGTGGCCAGTCGACCAGCCGGTCCTCGAGCGCGTCGGCGGCGACCTCGAGCTCGCCGACGCATCGGCCGATGATCGAGCGGCCGCCGTCGTGCACGGCCGCGGTGTCGCCGCTCAAAAGGTGATGCCAGGCCGGCAGCCCCCTGCCCTCGGCGAGCCGGCGGTAGGCGCAGGACGGCGGCATGACGGCCAAAAGGTCGAGGCGGTCGGGCGCCAGCCGCACGCAGCCGGGCACGCGGGCGGTGCGGTTGGGGTAGTCGGTGCAGCGGCAGGTGGCGAGATCGAGCAGCCGGCAGGCGACGTCGGTGAAGTAGACGGTGTCGGGCTCGTCCTCTTCCTGGAGCTTGACGAGGCAGCACTTCGCGCAGCCGTCACAGGTGGCCTCCCACTCCGCGTGCGTGAACGCCGAAAGCGGCTTCTCCTCCCAGAACCGGGGCCCGGGCACGCGCTCAGCCGAAGATGACGCTCGGCAGCCAGGTCGCCATCTGTGGGAAGATGGCGAGCAGCACGAGGCCGAAGAGCTGGATGATCACGAAGGGAATGATGCCGCGATAGATGTCCATGGTCGACACCTCGGGCGGGGCCACGCCACGGAGGTAGAAGAGGGCGAAGCCGAATGGCGGGGTGAGGAAGCTGGTCTGCAGGTTCATCGCGATCATGACCCCGAGCCAGACCGGGTCGAGCCCCATCATCAGGAGGATCGGACCGACGATCGGCACCACCACGAAGACGATCTCGATGAAATCGAGAAAGAAGCCGAGAAAAAACATCAGCGCCATCACGACGAACATCGCCCCGAAGGCGCCGCCGGGCATGGAAGCCAGCACGTCCTTGACGATCTCCTCGCCGCCGAGGCCGCGAAAGACGAGCGAGAAGACGGAGGCGCCGAGCAGGATGACGAACACCATGCAGGTGATCTTGGTCGTCTGCTGCATGACGTCCTTGAGAATCGCGAGGCCGAGCTTGCCGCGCAGGGCCGCCAGCAGCGAGGCCCCGAGCGCGCCGACCGAGGCCGATTCGGTCGGTGTGGCGATGCCGCCCAGGATCGAACCGAGCACGGCGACGATCAGGATGGCCGGCGGCAGGAGGGCGGTCGCCACCTCGTAGTAGATGTTGGTGCCGACCTCGATCCTGGTCGGCGGTGCGGTCTCCGGGCGGATCGTGGCCTGGACGATCTGCCAGGTGATGTAGAGCGCCACCAGCATGAGCCCGGGCAGCATGGCGCCCGCGAACAGGTCGACCACGGAGACCGGTGATGGCGCGAAGTTGCCCAATGCCAGCTGCGCCTGGGTATTGGCGCCCTGCAGGATGTCGCCCAACAGCACGAGGGCGATCGAGGGCGGAATGATCTGCCCGAGCGTGCCGGCGGCACAGATCGAGCCCGTCGCGAGCTTGGGATCGTAGCCCGCCTTGAGCATGGTCGGCAGGGAGAGCAGGCCCATGGTCACGACCGTCGCCCCGACAATGCCGGTCGAGGCGGCGAGGAGCGCGCCGACGATGGTGACCGAGACGGCGAGGCCGCCCCGCACCCGGGCGAACAGCAGGCCCATGGTCTGCAGCAGCTGGTCGGCGATGCGGGCGCGCTCGAGCATCACCCCCATGAAGACGAAGAGCGGCACCGCGACCAGCACCTCGTTGACCATGGTGCCGAAGTAGCGCGACGGCAGGCCGCCCAGGAGGCGGAAGTCGAAGATGCCGAGCCACCAGCCGATGGCGGCGAAGACCAGCGAGGTGCCGGCGAGCGTGAAGGCGACGGGAAAGCCCAGCATCAGCGCGGCGCAGGTCACCGCGAACATGACGAGGCTGAGGATCTCGCCGATCAGGGCGTCGCTCATCCCTCGGCCCCGGCCGCAGGCCTCGCCTCGACGGCGATGCCGGGAAAGCGGGCGAGGACGAGCACGCTCCGCCCCGCCATGGCCAGACCCTGCAGGCCGACCAGCACGCAGAAGACGGGGATGATGCTCTTGTAGAGGAAGAGGCCCGGCAGGCCGCCGGCCTCGCGGCTGGTCTCCAGCCGGAGCCATGAGGCCTGGACGTAGGGGATGGTGTAGTAGAGCACCACGCCCACCGTCGGCAGCAGGAACACGAGCACGCCGATCAGGTTGACCCAGGCCTTGAAGCGCTCGCTCGCCGGTCGGTAGAAGACGTCGACCCGGACATGCCCGTCGTGCAGCAGCGTGTAGCCGGCGGCGAGCATGAACAGCGCACCATGCATCCAGACATAGGTTTCCTGGATCCAGATCCGGCCCCAGGCGAAGCCGTAGCGGGCGATCACGACGAAGACGGTGACGAGCACCATGGCCAGCGTCAGCCAGGAGACGGCGCGGCCGATGCGATCGTTCAGCCGGTCGATGCCGCGCACCAGGCGGGCGAGAAGCTCCATCCCTCCTCCTGTCCTTGCCGGCGACCTGCAGCGGCCACGGCTCGACCGGCCCGTCAGCGCCTGCGTGGGCTTCTACACAGCGCGTCCGGGCAGGGCAATCGCGACCGGGTCGGCCCTGCCGCGCGCCGCCCCGGCGCTCGAAGCAGGTGGACGCGCGACGTTCGAATCGGTATTTCTACTTAGAGTAGTGGTGGCGCGTGGCAGGCGGCGCGATGGGAAGCCTCGGCACGGACAGGTTCGGCCGGCGGGCGGAGCAGCTGGCGGCCTTCTGGCTCAGGCTGAAGGGCTACCGGGTCCTCGGCCGGCGGGTGCGCAACCGCTTCGGCGAGATCGACCTGGTCTGCCAGCACGAGCGCTGCATCGTCTTCGTCGAGGTCAAGGGCCGCCACTCGACCGCGGCCGCGCTCGAGGCGCTGGGCCGGCGCCAGCAGCGCCGGATCGCCCAGGCCGCCACCTGCTATCTAAAGGAGCGGCCAGAGCTCGGGGGCTTCGACTGCCGCTTCGACCTCGTCACCATCGATCGGCTGGGCCTGCCGCGCCACGTGACCGACGTCTGGCGCGACGGCGCCGCCTGACGCCTTCGGTCCTGGCCGGCCCGGCGACCGATTGTCATCGATCTGTCACGTCGCTACCGTAGGAGCGGCGTCGTTGCCGATCGCTGGACGAGCGTAGCGGGGGGACCTTTGCCCGAGGTGGTGCTGGAAGGCTTGCTCCGCCGCTACGGCGAGACGGCGGCGGTGGATGGCATCGACCTCGTGATCGGCGACGGCGCCTTTGCCGTGCTGCTCGGGCCGTCGGGTTGCGGCAAGTCGACCACGCTCCGGCTGATCGCCGGGCTCGACACGGTGACGGCCGGGCGCATCCGTATCGCCGGGCGCGACGTCACCGATCTCGCCCCGGCGAAGCGCGGCCTCGCCATGGTCTTCCAGAACTACGCGCTCTTTCCGCATCTCTCGGTCGCCGAGAACATCCTCTTCGGCCTCAGGGTGCGGCGGGTGCAGGCGGGCGAGCGCCAACGCCGGCTGGATCGGGCGGCCGGCATCCTGGGTCTGGAGAAGCTCCTGGCGCGCAAGCCCTCGCAACTCTCCGGCGGCCAGCAGCAGCGGGTGGCGCTGGCCCGCGCCATCGTCGCGGAGGCCGGGCTCTGCCTGATGGACGAGCCGCTCTCCAACCTCGACGCCAAGCTCCGCGCCGAGATGCGCACCGAGATCAGGGATCTCCAGCGCCGGCTGGGCATGACGATGATCTACGTCACCCACGACCAGGCCGAGGCCCTGAGCATGGCCGACCAGGTGGTGCTGATGCGCGACGGCCGGATCGAGCAGGACGCGGCCCCGGCGGAGCTCTACAGCCGTCCCGTCACAGCCTTCGCGGCGAGCTTCGTCGGCACCCCGCCCATGAACCTCTTGCCGCTCGTCGCCGGGCCGGGCGGCCTGGTCGTCGCCGGCACGCCTGGGCCGGTGGTCGCCGCGACCGCGGGCCCCGACCGCAGCGTGCTGCTGGGCGTCCGGCCGGAAGCGCTCGTGCCGACCAGCCCTGCCGGAACCGGTTTCGCGGCCGAAGTGGTCGCCCTCGACTACCAGGGCGCGGACACGATCCTGGTCTGCCGCGTCGGCAGCGCCACCGTGCTCGCGCGCGCCGCCGGCCACGCCGCGGTGGCCCCGGGCAGCCGGCTGCGGCTCGGCTTCAAGCCGGACGATCTCGCCTTCTTCGACGCCACGGGCGGGCGACGCCTCGCGCCGCCGGCCGCCGGTGATCTCGTCATCTCCGCGAAAACCCTGGGAGGAGTCACCTGATGACCAAGAATGCCGTGCTCGGGGCCAGCCTCTGCGCCCTCGTCCTCGCGACCGCGGGCCAGGCCCGGGCCGAGCTCGAGCTCACGCTCAGCTTCCCGGTCGCCGTGGGTGGGCCGATCACCGCCATCATCGACGAGTACGCCCGGACCTACAGCGAGCAGACCGAGGGGGTCACGGTCGTGCCGGTCTACACCGGCAGCTACCAGGACACGATCACCCGCACCATGACGGCGTTCCGCGGCGGCAACCCGCCCGACATGGCGGTGCTGCTCGCGGTCGACACCTTCAGCCTCTACGACGAGGACATGATCGTGGCGGTCTCCGACCTGGCGCAGACCGACGAGGAGAAGGCCTGGCTCGCCAGCTTCTACCCGGCGTTCCTCGAGAACGGCAACATCGACGGCAAGCTCTGGGGTGTCCCGTTCCAGCGCTCGACGCCGGTGCTCTACTGGAACAAGGAGGCCTTCGCCGCGGCCGGGCTCGACCCGGAGGTGCCACCCGCCACCTGGGACGAGCAGGTCGAGTTTGCCGAGGCGCTGACCATCCGAGACGCCGCTGGCAACGTCACCCAGTACGGCATCCAGATCCCGAGCTCGGGCTTCCCCTATTGGCTGTTCCAGGGGCTGACGACGCAGAACGACGTCATCCTGATGAACCAGGACGGCAACGAGGTGAACTTCGCCGATCCCAGGGTCGTCGAGGCGCTCGAATACCTCGTCTCCCTGAGCAGGGAGCACGGCGTGATGGCGCCCGACATCATCGAGTGGGGGACGACGCCGCAGGACTTCTTCCAGGGCCGGACGGCGATGATGTGGACGACCACCGGCAACCTGACCAATGTGCGGACCAACGCGCCGTTCGACTTCGGCGTGGCCATGCTGCCGGCCAATGTCCGGCGCGGCGCCCCCACCGGCGGCGGCAACCTGTTCATCTTCCCGAGCACGCCCGAGCGCGAGCAGGCTTCGCTCGACTTCATCCGCTGGCTGACCACGCCGGAAATGCAGGCCGACTGGTCGATCAAGACGGGCTATGTCGCAACCAGCCCCGCCGCCTGGGAGACGCCGGCGATGCAGGCGTATGTCGCGGACTTCCCGGCCGCCGCGGTCGCCCGCGACCAGCTCGAGTTCGCCGTGGCCGAGCTCTCGACCCACGAGAACCAGCGGGTGACCAAGGTCTTCAACGACGCGCTGCAGGCGGTGATCACCGGCACCGCCACCGCCGAGGCGGCGCTCGCCGAGGCGCAGGCCGAGGCGATGCGCATCCTCGCCCCCTATCGCTGACCTGGCCGGCCGGCGGGCCATCCGGTCCGCCGGCCACCCTGCGGCCGCACGCGCTCCGCCATGGACCAACGCCGGCTCAACGAGGTCTACGCCTGGCTCCTGACGCTGCCGGCGCTGGTGCTGCTCGTCGCCTTCACCCACTACCCGACGCTGGCGACGCTCTGGGACAGCTTCTTCTCCACCCCGCGCGGGCGGCGGCCGCAGCAGTTCATCGGCCTCGACCACTACCGGCGCATGCTGCTCGACGACCCGGTCTTCGTCCAGGTGATGTGGAACAGCTTCCTCTATGCGCTGGTCACCATCCCGCTCTCGATCGGCCTCGCCCTGGTGATGGCGCTCTGGGTCAACGAGCGGCTGGCCGGCCGGGCCTTCCTCCGCATGGCCTACTTCACGCCCACCGTCCTGCCGATGGTGGCGGCAGCGAACATCTGGCTGTTCTTCTACACACCGGGCTTCGGCCTCCTGAACCAGGTGATCGCGCTTTTCGGCGGGACCGAGGTCAACTTCCTCGGCTCGCGCGAGACGGTGCTCTGGAGCGTGATGGCGGTCTCCATCTGGAAGGAGGCCGGGTTCTTCATGATCTTCTACCTGGCCGCCCTTCAGTCGATTCCGCCCAGCCTCAAGGAGGCGGCCAAGCTCGAGGGTGCGTCCGAGCTCTACTACGTCCGCCGGGTGGTCCTGCCGCTGCTCATGCCGACCACGCTCTTCGTCCTGGTCAACGCCGTGATCGGCGCGTTCCGGGTGGTCGACCACATCGTCGCGATGACCGGCGGCGGCCCCAACAATGCGAGCTCGCTGCTGCTGTTCTACATCTACGAGACGGGCTTTCGCTTCTGGGACACCGCCTACGCGGCGGCGCTCACCATCGTCCTGCTCGTCATCCTGGTCTCGGTCTCGATCCTGCAGGTGACCGTGCTCGACCGACGGATCCATTACCGATGAGCGCCGCCGTCTGGCGCACCGCCGCGGCCGGCGGCACCGGAGCGCCCGCCATCGTCGGCGCCGAGACGGGCTTCGACCGGCTGCTCCTGACGATGGGCGCCTGGCTCCTGGCGATCCTGTGGGTGCTGCCGCTGGCCTTCGCCGTCTGGGCCGCCTTCCACCCGCCACTGCACGCCGCCCGCTTCGACCTCACCTCGCCCTTGACCCTCGACAACTTCACCCGGGCGATGCAGGCGGCCCCGTTCGCCCGCTACATGCTCAACACCTTCATCCTCGTGACGATGACGCTGGCGGCCCAGCTCGTCCTCTGCACGCTCGCCGCCTATGCCTTCGCCAGGCTCGAGTTCCGCGGCCGCGAGGTCCTGTTCTTCCTGGTCCTCGTGCAGCTGATGATCACCCCGGACGTGCTCCTGGTCGAGAACTACCGGACCGTCAGCCGGCTCGGCATCCTCGACACCATCCTGGTGATCGGCCTGCCCTACATGGCCTCGGCCTTCGGCATCTTCCTGCTGCGCCAGACCTTCAAGACGGTGCCGAGGGAGCTCGACGACGCCGCCCGGATCGAGGGCTGCACGCCCTTGGGCATCCTCTGGCGGGTCTACGTCCCGCTGGCCCGGCCGATGTACGTGGCCTATGGCCTGGTCTCGGTGAGCTACCACTGGAACAACTTCCTCTGGCCCTTGATCGTGACGAGCTCGGTCGAGACGCGCCCCGTCACCGTCGGCCTCCAGGTCTTCGCCTCGGTCGACCAGGGCATCGACTGGTCGGTGATCTCGGCCGCCACCCTCGTGACCTCGGCACCACTCTTGATCGGCTTTCTCCTCTTCCAGCGGCAGTTCGTGCAGAGCTTCATGCGCGCCGGGATCAAGTAGCGGCGTCTTCGGATCGTCGCATTAAACGGCGGCAATGCGGCCGATTGGGCTTGCGGCATCGGGTCACGGGGCTATGGTCGGGCCAACGAGGCAGCGATGCCCCCTCACCCGCCAGGTGCGGCTGGCAGGCACTGTCCGCCGGTGGCAGCACATGCCCACCGGTCGATCAGGGAGCGGGAGCATAGCGATGCCAGGGATGACGCGGCCGAAGGGTCGCATGGTCGCCGTTTTCGGTGCGCTGCCGGTCGGCGGCGTCATCCTCGGCGCGGCAGTGCCCACCGGGACGCAGCGGATCGGGATGATGACCGAGCTTCCGCCCGCCGAGACAAGCCGCTCCTGGGCGGCCTCGGGCGCTGTGGGCCTCACCCGGTCACGGCCACACGCTCAGACATTCACGACCTTTCCGGCGGTGAAATCGACCGGGATCAGCGACTTCCATCCCATCGAGCCGGCAAGCTGACCGGCACCGCAAAGCATCAACCCGCACCGGGATCGCCGGCCGATCGGTCCGTGATCTCCGTGCCCCTAGAGCCCGACCGAGGAGGCCAGAAGCAGCATGACCGTCACCTTCATTCCGCCGCGCGCCGCGACGAGCCTCGTGGCCATCCTCACCGCGATGGCCTGGACCGCTGCCGAGGCCGCCGAGCGCGTCGTCATCGCGCTCGACCCGCCGACGGTCGAGACCAATCTCTTCTGGAACGGCATCGGCGAGAAGCTGCCGTCGATGTACGGCCTCGTCGGCAACGATCCGGTCACCGGCGCCTACGACAACTCCGAGCTCGCCGCCGAGTGGTCGGCGAACGACGACTTCACCGAGTGGACGTTCCGTCTCAAGGAGGACGCCGAGTTCCACTTCGGCTGGGGGCCAGTCACCGCGCACGACGTCGTCCACTCCTACGAGCTGCATGTCGGCCCGGACAGCACGATCGTCGCCATCGAGCAGCTCAGGGCCCGGGAGGTCGAGGCCGTCGACGACCACACCGTCGTCTTCCGCTTCGACGATCCCCGCACCGACTACGCCTTCCAGCATGCCGGGCGCGGCGCCATGGTCGTCTACTCCAAGGCGCAGTACGAGGCCGAGGGCGTCGACGGCTACCACAGCAAGCCCGCCGGCACCGCCCCCTACCAGTATGTCGAGCGGCGGCCGAGCGAGGGCATGCTGTTCGAGCGCGCGCCCGACCACTGGCAGGGCATCGAGCCGGACTTCGCCGAGCTCTACATCCGCTTCGCCGCCGAGCCCGCGACCAAGCTCGCCCTCTTGCTGGCCGGCGAGGCGCACATCGTCGACCTGCCGCGCGAGATCCAGGGCGAGGCGTTGGCCGCCGGCAAGCAGATCATCGCCTCGCAGAACCCGGCCATGCACACCGGCGCCGTGTTCAAGGGCGTCTACAATCGCACCGGCGACGAGGCGCACAACCCGGGCCTGCCCTGGGGCGACGTGCGCATCCGGGAAGCCATGAACCGGGCGCTCGATCGCGAGCAGATGATCGAGATCCTCTATGAGGGGCGGGCCGAGCCGGTCGTGCGCTGGGGCATGCACCCGCCGCACGAGGGCTATGTGCCCGAGCTCGAGGAGCGCTTCGAGGCGATGTACGGCTACGATCCCGAGCGGGCCAAGGCGCTGCTGGCCGAGGCCGGCTATCCCGACGCCTTCCCCGACCCCGTGGTGCCGATCGTCGTCACCACGCTCACCGGCAACCCCGAGTTCGCCACCATGGCCGAGCTCCTGCAGGTGTTCTTCGACGAGATCGGCCTGCAGACCGAGATGCGCGAGATGGACTGGGCGTCGCTCGGCACGCTGAGCCGGGCGCGCCAGGACTACGTCATCGCCCCCATCCGGAACGCGCCGATCCGGCCGTCCGAGGCCGGCCTCGTCAACTTCTTCACCACCCGCGGCACGCCCTATGGCGGGTTCGAGGACGACACGATCGAGGACCTGGCCAACGCGCTGCAGAACGCCATCGATCCGGAGGAGCGTAACCGCCTCGCGGCCGAGGCCTGGACCTACCTCTTCGACGCCTATGCCGACATGCCGCTTGCGGCGGTCCACGCCGAGGTCACGGTCGATCCGGCGGTGGTCGCCGACTGGACCTTTCCGGGCGTGACCACCAACAGCGTCAGCCACTACCACCTGATCGAGGCGGCGAACTAGCGGCCGGCACGGCGGTCACCGGTGCCGACGTGGCCATGCCGGGCAGCAACGGCGATGCCGGCGACCGCCGGCCGCCCGGGCCTGGTCGGCCTGGCGGGGAGACCAGCGCCGCGGTGTGCGCTGTCCCGGCTGCGCCCGGCCGCGCCACCGGCAGCCTTGGCCATCGGCCGCGGATCGGGACGGCGCGGTGAGGCTGCGTCGGGCCGCGGCCCGGTCTGGAGACACGAGGGACGATGCGCCGCTTTCTCCTGATCCGCTTCCTGCAGTCGCTCCTGGCGCTCTGGGTGATCACGATCATCGTCTTCGGGCTGTCGCATCTGACCGGCAGTCCGGTCGACGCCCTGCTGCCGGACGATGCGAGCCCGGAGCAGATCGAGAACCTGATCCGCCACTGGGGGCTCGATCGCCCCTACCACGAGCAGTATCTCGCCTTTCTCGGCAACGCCTTGCAGGGCGATTTCGGCGAATCGCTCAAGTGGCGCGGCCAGTCGGCGCTCGACGTCGTGCTGCAGCGCCTGCCGGCCACCCTGCAGCTCGGCGGCCTCGCCATCCTGATCAGCGTCGTCGTCGCCATCCCGCTGGGCGTGGTGGCGGCGGTCCGGAAGGGCACGGTGCTGGATGCCGGGGCCAACGTCATCGCGCTGCTCGGCCAGTCGCTGCCGACCTTCTGGTTCGGCATCATCCTGATCTGGGTCTTCGCGGTCGGCCTCGGCTGGCTGCCGACCTCGGGCCATGGCGGCCTGCGCCACATGATCCTGCCGGCCGTGGCCATGGCCTGGTTCCAGATCGCAGCACTCACCCGCCTCACCCGCTCGGCGATGCTCGAGGTGCTCGATGCCGAGTACATCAAGCTCGCCCGGCTCAAGGGCGTGCCGGAGTGGCTGATCGTCTGGAAGCACGCGCTCAGGAACGCCGCCATCGTGCCGCTGACCTATTTCGGCGTGCTGGCGGGCTCGATCCTCACCGGCTCCGTCGTCATCGAGACCGTCTTCGCCTGGCCCGGCACCGGCTGGCTCGCCATCGAGGCGATCCGCGGCCGCGACTTCCCGGTGGTGCAGACGGTCGTCCTCCTCTTCGCCGTGGTCTACCTCGCCCTGAACTTCCTCGTGGACGCGCTCTACGCCTATGTCGACCCCCGCATCCGATACCAGTAGCCGGCCGGCGGCACCGGGCGTCTGGCGCCAGCTCCGGCGCTACCCGGTCGCGTCCGTGGCGATCCTGCTCGTGGTCCTGATCATCCCGGCGGCCCTCGCCGACCTGATCGCCCCGCACGATCCCTACCAGAGCTATCTGAGGAACCGGCTGCAACCGCCGGTCTTCTGGGGTGGCACCTGGGAGTTCGTGCTGGGCACCGACCGGCTCGGCCGCTGCATCCTCTCGCGCATCATGCACGGGGCGCGCTACGCGCTCGCCATCTCGCTCGTCGGCATCTTCCTGGGTGCGGTGCTCGGCACCGTGCTCGGCCTCTTTGCCGGCTATCTCCGGGGCTGGACCGACACGATCATCATGCGGCTGGTCGACATCACCTTCGCCCTGCCCTCGGTCCTCCTCGCACTGGCGCTGGCTGCCGTCTGGGGTCCGTCCTTCCAGGCGGTGATCCTGGTCGTCGTCTTCGTGCTCTGGGCCTCCTTCGCCCGGCAGGTCAGGGCCGAGACCCTGTCCCTGCGCGAGCGCGACTTCGTCGCCCGGGCCCGGGTCGTCGGCTGCGGCCACGGCCGCATCCTCTTTCGCCACATCATGCCCAACGTCGTGAACACCGTCGTCGTCATGGCGACCCTGCAGATCGGCGTGGTCATCCTGCTCGAGGCGACGCTCAGCTTCCTCGGCATCGGCATCCCGCGACCGACCCCGGCCTGGGGCCTGCTGGTGGCCGACGGCCGGCAGCTCGTGGTGAGCGCCTGGTGGATCTCGTTCTTCCCCGGCATGGCGATCCTCTTCACCGTGCTGTCGATCAACCTTCTGGGCGACTGGCTGCGCGATCGCCTCGACCCCAAGCTGCGGCAGGTCTGACGTGAAGCCGGTGCCTTCGGCCAACGCGCCGATCCTCGAGGTCCGCAATCTCACGACCGCGCTCGATCTGCAGATCGGCCGGTTCATGGCGGTCGACGGCGTCAGCTTCGAGCTCCGCGCCGGCGAGACGCTCGGCATCGTCGGCGAGAGCGGCAGCGGCAAGTCGATGACCGCGTTGTCCATCCTGCGCCTCTTGCCGCGGCCGGTGGCGACGATCGTGGGCGGCGAGGTGATCCTCGACGGCGAGGACCTGGTCACCAAGACCGAGGAGGAGATGCGCCGGATCCGTGGCCGTGCCATCAGCATGATCCTGCAGGACCCGCACACCTCGCTCAACCCGGTGTTCACCATCGGCGACCAGATCCGCGAGGCGCTGCACATCCAGGACCCGAAGGCGTCGCGGCGGACGCTCCGGGAGCGCGCCATCGCAGCGCTCAAGGCCGTGCGCGTCGCGGCCCCGGAGCACCGGGTCGACAGCTACCCGCATCAGATGTCCGGCGGCATGAAGCAGCGGGTGGTGGGGGCGATCGCCATCTCCGGCCGGCCCAAGGTGATCATCGCCGACGAGCCGACCACGGCGCTCGACGTCACCATCCAGCTCCAGTACCTCAAGCTGCTCGAGGAGCTGCAGGCCGAGACCGGCATGGGCATCCTCTTCATCACCCACGATTTCGGCATCGTCGCCCGGCTCTGCCACCGCATCGTCGTCATGTATGGCGGCCGGATCGTCGAATCGGGGCCGACCGACGTCGTCTTCGACCACCCCTCGCATCCCTACACGGAGGCCCTTCTGGCCTCGGTGCCGACGGTCGAGCGCAAGGTCGAGCGGCTCTACGCCATCGAGGGCCAGCCGCCGTCGCTCACCAGCTTCGGCCCCGGCTGCCGCTTCGCACCCCGCTGCCCGCAGGCGATGCCGCGCTGCCGGACCGAGGTGCCGCCGAGCTTTCCGGGCAAGAGCGGCCAGGGTCCTGCCGTACACACCGCCGCCTGCTGGCTGCTCGAGCCGGCCCCGCAGCCGGCCCCGCAGCAGGAAAGAGGGCCCCGGCGATGAGCGATGCGCCAATGCTCGAGCTCGACCGGGTTTCGATGCATTTTCCGGTCAAGAGCGAGGGCCTCCTCGCCCGCAGGGTCGGCACGGTGCGGGCGGTCGACGACATCAGCTTCACGATGCGGGCGGGCGAGACGCTGGCGCTGGTCGGCGAGTCCGGCTGCGGCAAGACGACGACGGCCAAGCTCATCCTCAAGCTGCTGGAGCCCACAGCCGGCCGCGTGTTGGTCGACGGCACCGACATCGCGACGCTCAACGGCGCCGCGCTCCGCCGCTTCCGCACCAAGGTCCAGGCGGTGTTCCAGGACCCCTGGGCCTCCCTGAACCCGCGGATGCGGGTGCGCGACATCATCGCCGAGCCGCTCCAGGTGAACGAGCGGCTGAGTGCCAAGGAGCGCCAGCGCCGGGTCGACGAGGTGATCGAGGCCGTCGGGCTCAGGGTCGAGCAGGCGCGGAACTTCCCGCACGAGTTCTCGGGCGGCCAGCGCCAGCGCATCGCGATCGCCAGCGCGCTGGTGGCCAGGCCCGAGCTGATCGTGCTCGACGAGCCGGTCTCCGCCCTCGACGTCTCGATCCGCTCGCAGATCATGAACCTCTTCAAGGACCTGCAGGGCGAGTACCGCGTCGGCTACGTGCTGGTCGCGCACGACCTCGGCACCACCCGCTACATGGCCGACTGGATCGCCGTCATGTATCTCGGCCGGATCGTCGAGCTGGCCCCGTCCGAGACCCTGTTCGAGGCGCCGCAGCACCCCTACACCCAGGCGCTGCTCTCGGCCGCCCTGCCGAGCCACCCCTCGATCGACCACCAGGAGATCGTGCTCACGGGCGAGGTGCCGTCGCCGATCGACCCGCCCTCCGGCTGCGCCTTCCACCCGCGCTGCCAGAGCAGGCTTGGCCCGGTCTGCGAGCGCACCGCCCCGCCGCTCGAGCCGCTGCACGACCGGCGCCATCGCGCCGCCTGCCACCTCCATGCCGAGGCCCAGGCGGCCGCGGCGGCGCGGGCAGGATAGACCAACGGCGCGCTGCCGACCGGCCCTGGTGATCGCCAAGCGCCCGGCAGCTCCGACAGGCTGGTCACCGAGGCGACGAGTGCGCCCGGCATTCGCAAGTCGCGTTCGGGGAGTTGACGACGCCTGCGGCTCCAGGCATAATCCTACTACATCGATGGGATTTAGGATGCTCTCGCAGAAGGCGAAATACGCGCTCAAGGCCATGATCATGCTGGCCGAGCAGGAGGACGGGGTGTTGTTGCAGACGCCGGAGATCGCCGAGGCGCAGAAGGTCCCGCGGAAGTTCCTGGAGCTGATCCTCCTCGACCTGAAGAATCGTGGCCTGGTGCACAGCCAGCGAGGCAAGCACGGTGGCTATGTGCTGGCCAAGCCTGCGGCCGAGATCACCTTCGGCCAGATCGTCCGGCTGATGGACGGCCCCCTGGCGCCGATCCCCTGTGCCAGCCTCACCGCCTATCGCCGCTGTGCCGACTGCCGCGACGAGAAGACCTGCGCGATCCGCAAGGTGATGCGCGAGGTCCGGGATGCGGTGGCCGGCGTGCTCGACCACGTCACGCTCGCCGCGGTCCGCGAAGCCGCCCCGGGCGACCGGGCGACGATGGTCCGCGAGCTGGCGGGCTGATTGTGCGCGCTTTTTGGCGCTTTATCCCTAGTACTTTCATGGGCATGATGGGTCCTGTTGTGCACGGGATCGTCAACAAGGGAGAACGACGATGCTTGTCCACCGCCGTACCACTCTGGCTTTGGCCTTGGCACTTGCCGCGACGGCATGGTCCGCTCCAGCGTCGGCCCAGGACCTGCTCCTGAACGTGTCCTACGATCCGACGCGCGAGTTCTATGCCGCGTTCAACGAGCTCTTCGCCGCGCACTGGAAGGAGACGACCGGCAAGGAGGTCGAGCTGCGCCAGTCGCATGGCGGCTCGGGGCGGCAGGCGCGCTCGGTGATCGACGGGCTGGCGGCCGATGTGGTGACCCTGGCGATGTCGGTGGACATCGATGCGATCGCCGCGAACAGCGACCTCATCCCGGCCGGTTGGCAGGCCCGCCTGCCGCACGACAGCGCGCCCTACACCTCGACCATCGTGCTGATGGTCCGGGCCGGCAATCCCAAGGACATCCGGGACTGGGGCGACCTCGTGCGCGAGGATGTCCAGGTGATCACGCCGAACCCGAAGACCTCGGGCGGGGCGCGCTGGAACCACCTCGCCGCCTGGGCCTGGGCGGAGCACGCGTTCGGCGGCGACGAGGAGAAGGTCCGCCAGTTCGTCTCGGACCTCTACCGGAACGTGCCGGTGCTCGACACCGCAGCGCGCGGCTCGACCACGACCTTCGCCCAGCGCGGCATCGGCGACGTGCTGCTCGCCTGGGAGAACGAGGCGTTCCTGGCGCTCGAGGAGCTGGGCGAGGGCCAGTTCGAGATCGTGATCCCGTCGATCAGCATGCTGGCCCAGCCGACCGTGTCCGTGGTCGACGGCAATGTCGATCGCCACGGCACCCGCGAGCTGGCGGAGGCGTATCTCGCGTTTCTCTATACGCCGGCGGGTCAGTCGATTGCCGCCAAGCACTTCTATCGGCCGGCGTTGCCCGAGCTGGTGGAGGACAAGGCGCTGCTCGAGCACTTCCCCGACTTGGAGCTCGTCAACATCAGCCATTTCGGTGGCTGGGCAGTGGCGCAGCCCGAGCATTTCGGGGACGGTGGCGTCTTCGACCAGATCCATGCGGTCGCGACCCGCTGATGGCCGCCGCTCTCGCTCCCGTCCATCAGGCGCTGCCAGCGCCCAGGACCAGCGTCATGCCGGGCTTCCGGCTGACGCTGGGGCTGACGGTGGCGTATCTCGGCCTGATCGTGCTGATCCCGCTGGCCGGCCTCTTCGTCAAGGCGGCCGGCCTCGGGCCGGCCGATCTCTGGCAGCTCTTGACGAGCCGCAGGGTCGCCGCCGCGCTGTGGCTGAGCTTCTGGACCGCCTTCGTCGCGGCCTGCGTCAACGTCGTCTTCGGCCTGATCGTCGCCTGGGTCCTGGTCCGCTACGACTTTCCGCTCCGCCGGATCGTCGATGCGATCATCGACCTGCCGTTCGCGCTGCCGACCGCCGTCGCCGGCATCGCGTTCACCGCCCTCTACGCGCCCAACGGCTGGCTCGGTGCGTCCCTGGCGGCGCTCGGGATCAAGGTGGCCTACACGCCGCTCGGCATCGTCGTGGCGCTCGCCTTCATCGGCCTGCCCTTCGTGGTTCGCACCGTCGAGCCGGTACTGGCCGATCTCGACCGCGAACTCGAGGAGGCGGCGGCCACGCTGGGTGCCACCCGGCTGCAGGCCATCGGCCGGGTCATCCTGCCGGCCGTCCTGCCCGCCCTCCTCACCGGCTTCGCGCTCGCCTTCGCCCGTGGCGTGGGCGAGTACGGCTCGGTGATCTTCATCGCCGGCAACATGCCCTTCGTCTCGGAGATCGCCCCCTTGCTGATCGTCATCCGGCTGGAGGAGTACGACTACGCCGGGGCCACCGCGATCGGGACGGCCATGCTGGTCCTCGCCTTCATCATGCTCTTCGCCATCAACCTCTTGCAGGCCTGGGCCAGGCGGCGGGGTGGCCATGTCTAGCGCGGCACTCACCCCCGACGCGTCGCCGCAGGGCCGGCCCGGCGCATTGGAAGAAGCGCCCTGGGCCCGCCGGCTCCTGCTCACCGTGGCGCTGGGCTACCTCGCCCTCTTCCTGCTCATGCCGCTGATCGTCGTCTTCGCCGAGGCTTTCGCCAGGGGCATCGGCGCCTATCTCGCGGCCCTGGAGGAGCGCGACGCCAGGGCGGCCATCCGCCTGACCCTCACCGTCGCCGCGATCGCCGTGCCCTTGAACATGGCCTTCGGCCTCATCGCCGCATGGGCGATCACCAAGCACGAGTTCAAGGGCAAGGCCCTCCTGATCACACTGGTCGACCTCCCCTTCTCGGTCTCGCCGGTGATCGCCGGCCTCGTCCATGTCCTGCTCTTCGGCCTGCAGGGCACCTTCGGCCCTTGGCTCCGGGCCAACGACATCGAGATCATCTTCGCCGTCCCGGGGATCGTGCTCGCCACCATCTTCGTCACCCTGCCCTTCGTCGCCCGCGAGCTCATTCCGCTCATGCAGCAGCAGGGCAGCACCGACGAGGAGGCAGCACTTTCCCTGGGTGCCTCGGGCCTGCAGACCTTCTGGTACGTCACCCTGCCCAACATCAAGTGGGCGCTTCTCTATGGCGTGCTGCTGTGCAACGCCCGCGCGATGGGCGAGTTCGGTGCGGTGGCCGTCGTCTCCGGGCACATCCGCGGCTACACCAACACCATCCCCCTTCACGTCGAGGTCTTGTACAATGAGTACAACATGGTCGCTGCGTTCGCCACGGCCTCCCTCCTCGCCGCCCTCGCCGTTCTCACCCTCGTCGCCAGGAGCATCCTCGAGTGGCGCTTCAAGGCGGAGCTCAGCGGCGCCCGCCGGCACTGAGCGGGTGGCCCAACAGCCCGCGGCGGAGCGACCGGCCGGCAAGGCCGGGGCGACCGGCATCCAGGTCGACGCCGTCTCGAAGGACTTCGGCACCACCAAGGTGCTGAAGGACGTCACCCTCGAGATCGCCCCCGGCGAGCTGATGGCGCTCCTGGGCCCCTCGGGCTCCGGCAAGACCACGCTGCTTCGCCTGATCGCCGGGCTCGAGCACGAGACCCGGGGCCGCATCTTCATGGGCCAGCGCGACGGAGCCTCGATGACGCTCCGCGAGCGCAAGGTCGGCTTCGTCTTCCAGGGCTACGCGCTCTTCAAGAACATGACGGTCTTCGACAACATCGCCTTCGGCCTGAGGATCCGCCCGCGCACGCAGCGCCCGAGCAGGGCCGCGATCGAGGATCGGGTCATGGGTCTTTTGGACCGCCTGCAGATCCAGGGCCTGCAACACCGCTACCCCGCCCAGCTCTCGGGCGGCCAGCGCCAGCGCGTCGCCATCGCGCGGGCGCTGGCGATCGACCCCACCGTGCTGCTCCTCGACGAGCCCTTCGGTGCCCTCGATGCGAAGGTCCGAAAGGAGCTCCGCCGCTGGCTCAGGGAAGTCTGCGACCAGGCCAAGGTGACCACCGTCTTCGTCACCCACGACCAGGAGGAAGCTTTGGAGCTGGCTGATCGCGTCGCGGTCATGCACCAGGGCCGGATCGAGCAGGTGGCGAGCCCGGTGGAGCTGGTCGAGGACCCGAGAACCGCCTTCGTCTGCTCCTTCCTCGGCGACGTCAACCGCTTCCGGGGCCGGGTCGAGAACGGCACGGTCGAGGTCCTCGGCACGGCCTTTCCGATCGACCGGCCGATCGCCGTGGGCTCGCGTGTCGACGCCTTCGTCCGCCCGTTCGAGTTCGAGGTGCTCAACCGCGAGCACGGCGCCGGCACGCCCGCCGTCGTCAAGGCCGTCTATCCCTTCGCCGACACCGTCACCCTCGAGCTCGCGGTCGAAAGCCAGAACACCCCGATCGAGATCCGCGTCAGCCGCGAGCTTTGGGAACTGGGCGAAATCGCCAGGGGTCAGGGAATCTTCATCAGACCCACCAACGCCAGGATCTACCCGATCGACTAGCTTTGGCGCGCGACCCGACGCTCAGGTCTTGGTCGCCCCGGCGGTGAGGCCGGTCACCATGTAGCGGCGGACGGCGTAGTAGAGGGCGGCCGGTGGCAGCGAGTAGATGATCGCGGTCGCCATCAACAGCGCCCAGGGCGCGTCGTCGGTGTTGAGGAAGAACCCCATGGCCACCGGGATGGTGGTCCTGAGCTCGTTGTGCAGGAGCAGGAAGGCGTAGAGGTACTCGTTCCAGGCCAACAGCAGCGCGTAGGTGCCGATCGCGATCATCGCCGGGCGCATCAGCGGCAAATAGACCAGCCAGTAGAGCTGGACCGGGGTGGCGCCGTCGACCCTGGCCGCCTCGTCGAGCTCGAACGGGATCGAATCGCTGTACTGGCGAAAGACCCAGATGGCGTAGGGCGTGGCGAAGGTCGACATGACGAAGATCAGGGACCAAAGGTTGTTCAGGAGCCCGTAGTCGGCCATCACGCGGTAGAACGGGATGGCGAGGAACGCCATCGGGATCAGGTAGGTCAGGAGGGCGGTGTTCGAGACGAAATGGCCGAATCGCGCCTTCAGCCGGCCGATGGCGAAGCTGGCGAGGCTCGCGACCACGAGAACGATGGCCATCGTCATGCCGGCGACGAAGAAGCTGTTGCCGAGCTGCCGCCAGAAGGCCCGGAGGAAGTAGTGCTCCTGGAAGAGCACCGTCTGGTAGTTCTCCAGCGTCGGCCGGTCGGGCCAGAAGCGGCCGCCGAAGGCGTCGGTGAGCGGCGTGATCGAGACGATCGCCATGTGGTAGAGCGGCAGGAGCGTCCAGATCAGGACGACGATGCCGATGACGACGAGGAAGCCCTCCTCGGCGACGCGGCGCACCGGGTGGGCGATGCGGTCGAGCAGGCCGCGCTCGCGCCGCCAAGCCGTGGGGGTGGGCCTCGTGGTCACGGCCATCAGTCGACCTTCCGGCCGAGCCGGCGCACCAGGATGATGACCAGCGGCACCAGGATCGGCAGCGCGGTCATCACCGAGGCGACCCCCATGTCGAGCTCCTGCATGCGGAAGGCGTAGCGGATGCCGAGCGTGGCCAGCACGTGGGTCAGCTCGTTGGGCCCGCCGCCGGTCAACAGGTAGATGCTGTTGAAGTCGCCGAGCGTCCAGATCGTCGAGAGCAGGGTCGAGGTGATGTAGAGATTCTTGATCTGCGGCCAGGTCACGTAGCCGAACATCTGCAGCCGGCTGGCGCCATCGATGCGCGCGGCCTCGTAGAGATCGGTCGGGATCGCCATCCGCCCGGCCATCAGGATCAGCGTCCAGAACGGCAGGTACTTCCAGATGTGGACGGTGATGGCGGAGCCCAGCGCCAGCTTCGGGTCGACCAGCCACCAGGGGCCGTCGATCAGGAAGAAGTCCCAGAGGATGCCATTGAGCATCCCCCACTCGGAGTTGAGCATCCAGCGGAAGGAGAGGATGGTCGGGATCGACGGCACCGCCCAGGGCAGGATGAAGATCACCGAGAGCCAGCGCACCCAGAGCTTCTGCGACATGAAGAAGCCGGAGAGCAGGAGCGCCAGGAAGAGCTTGAGATTGACGCCGATGCCGAGAAAGACGGCGGTGTTCCAGACGGTCCGCAAATAGACCGGGTCGTTCAGCAGGCGCTGGTAGCTGGCCGGGTCGGAGCCCAGCCAGACACCGCGACCGACCGGCATGACGACGAACAGCAGGAAGACGACGCAATAGGGGATGAGGAAGATGGCCCCCCAGGTGAGCTCGGGGGACCAGGCGGCACCACCGCTTCTCGGCGGCGCCGCCGCCATCGTCTCCGCCCGTGCCGCCATCCGCTACCCCTCCCCCTCGCGCGAGAAGCCACCGGCGCGGCGCGCGCCCGCCTGGCGCGCCGCCGGGCCGGCCAGGATCGTCAGCTGCCGATGGCCTCCTCGACCCGCTGGATCAGCTCGTCCGCCGCCTGCTCGGTCGACCAGTTCTCGAGCACGATCCGGCCCACCGCCTTGCCGATGGCGTTCTCGGTCATGACCTGCATGAAACGATGGTTGTAGACGAACGGGAACGGGTTCTGCGGCCGTTCCATGTACTGCAGCCGGTGGATGCGCCGGTGCGGGTCGCTGTCGTCCTGCCAGAACGGCGTCTCCACCAGCTCCGGCATCACCGGGAACCAGCGGCCGATCGAGCCCTCGAGATAGGGGCCGATGTTCTCTGGCTCGTAGAGGTAGCGCATGAAGTCCTTGGCCCCCTCGACGTTCCGAGCCCCCTCGAGGATCACCGCGGTCTTGATCGCCGTCATGTAGACGATCGGCTCGCCGTCCGGCTTGTCCGGCCACTCGATGCTGGCGATGTTGGTCGTGTAGTTCTCGGGGTTCTGCGTGTACTGCGAGGCCGGGATCGACATCGACGGGTTGGGCGTCATCAGGACGACCTGGTTGAGGAAGTTGACGTTGTTGTCGCTGTCGATCCAGTTCACCGCGCCCGGCGGGTTGCAGCGCTCGCGGACCGGCATGACGTAGCTGTCGAGTGCCTGGATCAGCTGGTCGCGATGGTCGCCCAGGACCGAGCTGCCGTCGGCGGCCAGCCACTCGACACCGAACGCATTGGCGAACATCATGAAATGGAAGATCGTGTCGGAGGCCGAGCTCGACATCGGCTGGCCGACGCCGAAGAAGTTGCGGTTGCCGGTGGCCCGGCGCAGCTCCGACTGCTGGTCGCAGAAATACTGCCAGAACTCGTTCCAGGTCCCGGGAATGTTGTCCACGCTCTGGCCGATCTGCTCGAGCAGGCTGCGCCAGATGTGGATGTGAGCGGTCTGTTGCTGGGTCGGGAAGGCGTAGTAGGCGCGCTCGCCGGTCTGGCCGTTGAGCAGCCTGACCGATTCCAGCGCCACCGGCATGAACCGGTCGGCCATCGGCTCGAGCACATCGGAGACGTCGACCAGCCGGCCCTCGTAGGCCCAGCGCGAGGTGTGCTGGAGGTCGAAGAGGAAGCCGAAGGCCAAGTCCGGCACCTCGCCGGCGGAGATCGCCGCCAGCACCTTGACCGGCACGTCCTCGTTGGTGAACAGGCTGTACTCGACGTCGACGCCCTTGGCGGCCTCGAAGCTCTTGATGATCTCGTCGAACTTGTCGTCCTCTTCCTGGTAGTAGCTCTTGTTCCACCAGATCACGAGGTCGGCGGCGACCGCCGACTGGCCCACGGCACCGGCGAGAAAGGTGCCGGCCAACAAGCCGATTGCCCAGCGCTTCATTGGCTTCTGCTCCCTGAACATTTGCGCGACGACGCTGCTCGTTGCCCGGCGCGCGCCGGGGCCTCGTAGGCCCGTCGAAACGCTATCGGCAAAGCTCGCCTGCTGTCAAACCATTACCGTGCTGTCGTTCGCGGCGCCCGGTCGGCGTCCGGCCCAGCCGGCGTCACGACCACCAGGGTCAGGTCGGCGCGCTCGGCAGCGGCATCGGCGAGTGTCCGGCACAAAGGCCGGAGGTCGGCGCCGAGCGCTCCGGCAGCAGCCGCGCTCAGCCGCCATTCGATCCGGATCGGCCCCGGGAGGTCGGTCGTCAGCACGTCGAACAGCGCATCCAGATTGGGGCGGAAATGAGCGGGAAAGCCGAGATCCCGGGCGAGCCTGGCGAGCACCGCCCGCTTCGTTCGCTGCCGCCCGTCGAGGCGTGCCACGCGCCCCGCGGCGCCGGTCATTCGGTCACCGCGACGAAGCTCTCGTAGTGGTCGAGAGTGAGGTAGATCAGCCCGTCGTTCGAGAACACCAGCCGCTTGGCGCCGCGCCGGCCGCAGGCGAAGTCGAGATCGGCCTCGAACCAGCGGCGGCCCGGGGCATCCGGCAGGCGTCCCTCCCGGTTGAAGAAGCGGTCGCCGCCGATCACCCGCCCCTCGGCCACGGCACAGAGATCGCTGCCCGGCCGCCAGCCGAGCGCCTCGGCCTCGCCCTTGGTGACGTAGTGGTCGGGCAGCCGGCCGGTCTGCCGAACGGTCTCGATCGCCAGGGCGACCCCTTCGGGATCGCTGAAGCCGGACAGGGCCTGCGCCGCCGGCCGGGCGGGCTCGGCCGGCCTTTCGCCCCCCTGCTCCAGCAGGGTCAGGGCCGCTGCGACAAGCAGGAGGCCGGCGACGGCGAGCGTGGTCAAGCGGCGCAGCATCGGTCACTCCTCGAGCGCGCGGCGAGTCAGGTCCGGGTGATCGGTGAACAGCCCGTCGACCCCGGCCAGGACCAGCCGGCGGGTGAGCGCGTCCATGTCGGTGGCCCAGCCGGGCAGCCGGTCGGCGCGCAGCGTGTAGACGTGGACCGCGAGGCCGTGCGTCGCAGCTCGCGCGGCGAGTCCGGTGTCGCGGCCGGTCTCGTCGACCACGAGGCCGATGAAGGGGCCGATGCCGTCCACCGTCTGGCCGAGCTCGGCCAGCCCGGCCGGCGTCAGCAGGGCGTCGTAGTCGGTCTCGGCGGCATCCGGCCAGTGGTTCTGCCCGATCAGCTGGACGAGAGGACCGGCATAGCCGAGCTCGTGCCGGATGCGCTGCGTCTCGGCCCAGTCGAAGGACTGGAGGAAGAGCCGGGGATCGCCGGCCGCACCGTAGCCGTGCGCCGCGAGCAGCTCGAGGACGATCCGGCTGATGTCCTGGCCCTCCGCGCGGTGCCAGGCGGGGCGCTTGATCTCGGGATAGATGCCGATCGGCCGCCCGGTCGTGGCCTCGAGACCCTGCACAAGGGCGATCGATTCGGCCAGCGTCACGATCCCGAACGGCAGGTCGGCCGGCGGGAACCGCGCCGGGAACACCGGCTCGCCGGTGGCCGGATCGACGCGCTCCCGCAACCCGAGCATGCGGATCTCGGCGAGGTCGAGGTCGATGGCGTAGAAGCGCCCGTCCTCGCGCGCCCGGCCGGGAAAGCGCTCGGCCACGTCGGTGACGACATCGAGCGTCAGGTCGTGCAGCACGATCGGCACCCCGTCGCGGCTCAGCACCACGTCCTGCTCGACGAAGTCGGCCCCCTGGCCGACCGCCATCGCCTGCGCCGCCAGCGTGTGCTCGGGCAGGTAGCCGGAGGCGCCGCGATGCGCGATCACCAGCGGCTCGGCCCTAGCGCTGCCGGCCCAGAGGGCCACAGCCACGAGCATGGCGACCAGGGTGCCGCCTCGCCCCGTCATCGGGTCGCCGTCGCCGGGGCGGGCTGCGCCAGCCGGGCCTCCAGCCGCTCGAGCCAGAGGAAGGGCGAGCCGTCACGGTCCGCCTCGGCCCGGGCGAGGTCCGGCGCCAGCCGCTCGATGCCCCGGCGGCCGTGCGCCTCCAGGAGCGCCCGGCGCAGCCAGTGGCGGCTCTGGGCGAAGCGCCGGGCCTCGAGCCGCCCGCTCGCGCGCGCGCCGGAGCCGTGCCGGGCCAGGGTCTCGGCCAGGGCCGCCACCCCCTCGCCGGTGAGCGCGGAGAGCCGCAGCACCGGCGGTCGCCAGGCCCCGGGCCGGACCGGGTTGTGCCGCAGCGCCGCCTCGACCTCGCCCTGGGCCCGGGCCGCGAGCTCGCCGAGATCGGCCTTGCCGACGACGACGACGTCGGGGATCTCGACGATCCCGGCCTTGATGAACTGCAGGCTGTCGCCGGAAGCCGGCTGGATCACCAGCACCACCGTGTCGGCGAGCTCGTCGATCTCGGTCTCGGACTGCCCGACCCCCACGGTCTCGACGATGACGATGTCGAACAGCGCCCGCAGCACCACGGTCAACGCCACGCAGGCGTCGGCGAGCCCGCCGAGCCGCTCGCCGGCGGCGAGCGAGCGGACGAAGCAGCCGGGATCGTCCGGGTCGAGGTCGAGCCGGGTCCGGTCGCCGAGCAGCGCCCCCCTGGTCCGCCGCGACGACGGGTCGACCGCCAGCACCGCGACGGTGGTGCCGGCCGAGCGGTAGTGGCCGAGCAGCCGGGAGAGCAGCGACGACTTGCCCACGCCCGGCGGGCCGGTCAGGCCGATCACGAGGCCCCGAGGCCGGTGGTAGGCCTCGTCGAGCAGCCGCCGCAGCCGGGCCCGCCCGGCCTCGCTCTCCAGCGCCGCCAGGGTGCGGGCGAGCAGCGGCTTGCCGCCATGGCGGACGGCCTCGAGGGCGACGGCTGGACCGGCCGGCTGGCTCACGCGTCCCGAAGTGCTGCCTGGGCGGCGGCGAGCCGCGCGATCGGCACCCGGTAGGGCGAGCAGGAGACGTAGTCGAGCCCGAGCTTGTGGCAGAACGCGATCGACGCCGGGTCGCCGCCGTGCTCGCCGCAGATCCCGAGCTTGAGCCCGGGCCGGCCGGCGCGCCCCCGCTCGGCCGCGATCTCGACCAGCTCGCCCACGCCCTGCTGGTCGAGCGAGCTGAACGGATCGGCCGGGAAGATCTCGGACGCGAGATAGGTCTCGAGGAAGCTGCCGGCGTCGTCGCGGCTCAGCCCCAGCGTCATCTGGGTCAAATCGTTCGTGCCGAAGCTGAAGAAATGCGCGTGCTCGGCGATCTCCTTGGCCCTGAGCGCCGCCCGCGGCAGCTCGATCATCGTGCCGATCTCGTAGTGCAGCACCTGGCCGTGCTCGGCCGCGACCGCCTTGGCCACGGCGTCGATCCGCTGCTTGACGACGGCCAGCTCCTTGGCGCTGCAGACCAGCGGGATCATCACCTCCGGCGTGACCGTCTCGCCCGACTTCTGGTGGACGACGAGGGCGGCCTCGAAGATGGCGCGCGCCTGCATCTCGTAGATCTCGGGATAGAGGATGCCGAGCCGGCAGCCCCTCAGGCCCAGCATCGGGTTGGCCTCGCGCAGCTCGGCGACGCGGCGGCGGACCAGCTTGACGTCCACGCCGGTGGCCTTGGCCACCGCTTCGTCCTCGGCCGCGCCGTGCGGGAGGAACTCGTGCAGCGGCGGGTCCAGCAGCCGGATGGTGACCGGCAGGCCCTTCATGATCTCGAACAGCTCGACGAAGTCGTCGCGCTGGAAGGGCGCTATCTTGGCCAGCGCCTTCTTGCGGCCCTCGGCATCCTGGCTCAGGATCATCTCGCGCATGGCGAGGATGCGATCCTCCTGGAAGAACATGTGCTCGGTGCGGCAGAGGCCGATGCCCTCGGCCCCGAAGCCGACCGCGGCGCGGGCATCGAGCGGGGTCTCGGCGTTGGTGCGCACCGCGAGCCGGCGCTTCTTGTCCGCCCAGGTCATCAGCGTCGCGAAATCGCCGGAGAGGACCGGCTCGACGGTCGCCACCTGGCCCAGCATCACCACCCCTGCGGCACCGTCGATGGTCAGCCAATCCCCCTCGCGCAGGGTCCGGCCACGCACCTGGACAGTGCGCTCGCTGTGCGAGATCACGAGGTCACCGGCGCCGCAGATGCAGGCCTTGCCCATGCCGCGGGCGACCACCGCGGCGTGGCTGGTCATGCCGCCGCGCGAGGTCAGGATGCCCTTGGCGGCATGCATGCCGTGGATGTCGTCGGGCGAGGTCTCGACCCGGACGAGGATGACCGGCTCGCCGGCCTGGGTCATCGCCACCGCGGCGTCGGCGGTGAACACGATCTTGCCGGAGGCGGCGCCGGGCGAGGCCGGCAGGCCCTTGGCGATCACCTCGGCGTCCGCGTCGGGGTCGAGCGTCGGGTGGAGGAGCTGGTCGAGCGAGGCCGGATCGACCCGGAGCACGGCCTCGTCCTCGGTGATGACCCCTTCGGCGGCGAGGTCGACGGCGATCTTCAGCGCGGCCGGGGCGGTGCGCTTGCCGGTCCGGGTCTGCAAGACGAAGAGGGTCGCGCGCTGGATGGTGAACTCGATGTCCTGCATCTCGCGGTAGTGCGCCTCGAGCTTGTCGAAGACGGCGGTCAGCTCGGCGTAGGAGCGCGGCTGCAGGGCCTCGAGCGAGCGCTCCGGGTCGGCGTTGCCGTTCTTCGCCATGGCCCGGCTCAAGGGCTGCGGCGTGCGGATGCCGGCGACCACGTCCTCGCCCTGGGCGTTGATCAGGAACTCGCCGTAGACGCTCTTCTCGCCGGTCGCCGGGTTGCGGGTGAAGGCCACGCCGGTGGCGCAGTCGTCGCCCATGTTGCCGAACACCATGGCCTGGACGTTGACCGCCGTGCCCATGTCGGACGGGATGTTGTGCAGGCGGCGGTAGGTCACCGCCCGGGGCGTGTTCCAGGAGCCGAAGACCGCACCGATCGCCCCCCAGAGCTGCTCCTTCGGATCCTCGGCGAAGGGTGCCCCGGTCTCCTTCCTGATGATCGCCTTGTAGGCCTCGACCAGCCTCTTCAGCGCCAGCGCGTCGAGCTCGTTGTCGAAGCGGCAGCCGGCCTCGGACTTGGCTGCCTCGAGCGCCTCCTCGAAGAGGTAGTGGTCGACGCCCAGAACGACGTCGCCGAACATCTGGATGAAGCGGCGGTAGCTGTCGTAGGCGAAGCGCTCGTCGCCCGCCGCCTCGGCGAGGCCGATCACGGTGCGGTCGTTGAGGCCGAGATTGAGAACGGTGTCCATCATGCCGGGCATCGACAGCGGCGCACCGGAGCGGACCGAGAAGAGCAGCGGGGCGGCCGGGTCGCCGAAGCGCTCGCCGAGGGCGGCCTCGACGGCCTCGATCGCCGCCTCGACCTGGGCGTTCAACTCGTTCGGATACTGGCGGTCGTTGGCGTAGAACCAGGTGCAGACCTCGGTGGTGATGGTGAAGCCGGGCGGCACCGGCAGCCCCAGCGCCGACATCTCGGCGAGGTTCGCGCCCTTGCCGCCCAGCAGCTTCTTCATCGCCGCCGTCCCGTCGGCGCGGCCGCCGCCGAAACCATACACCCACTTGGTCATGCTCGATCGACTCCCGCTGCCATGATGGGCTCCGTCGCGACCTATGACGCCGTATCTTCGATCGCCGCGAAATCCGCGATCGCGTCGACATCGTCGCGCAATAGGGTCAAGATCCTCAGTCGGTTCACACGCACGGCCGGATCGTCGACATTGACGAGAACGGCATCGAAGAAACTATCCACGGTGGCGCGCAGCGCCGCAAGCGCAGCCATGGCGGCGGCGAACGATTCCGCCGCGAGATGGTGCCGCAGGGCGCCACGCGTCGCATCGAGGGCGTCCACGAGGGCGCGCTCGGCGGGCTCGACCAGAAGCGCCCGGTCGACCGGACCGGCGAAGGTGGCGCCATCCTTCCTCTCCTCGATCCGGACGATGTTGGCAGCCCGGCGGTAGGCCGCGAGCAGGTTCGCCCCGTCGGCCGTGGCGAGGAAATCCTGCAGCGCCTGGACAAGGGCCAGGACGCGGACGAGGTCGCCGTCGGGGCGCCTGGCGATCACCGCCTCGATCAGGTCGTGGCGGATGCCCGCCTCGCGCACCTGGACCTTCAGCCGATCGACGAAGAAGCCGCCGAGCTCGCGCGCCAGGGCCAATGGGTCGAGGGCAGCGAAGCGCTGCCCGTGCGCCGCCAGGGCCACCGCGAAGAGTGGCTCGAGGTCGAGCCTGAGCCCGTTCTCGGTGACCAGGCGGATCACGCCGAGGGCCGCCCGGCGGAGCGCGAACGGGTCCTTCGAGCCCGTCGGGCGGATGCCGGCGGCGAAGAACCCCACCAGCGTGTCGAGCTTGTCGGCCAGCGCCACGGCGACCGAGACCGGGGCGGTCGGGCAGGCGTCGGCCGGGCCGAGCGGGCGGTAGTGCTCGGCGATGGCCTGCGCCACGGCCTCGGGCTCGCCCTGGGCGCGGGCGTAGTAGCCGCCCATGATGCCCTGCACCTCGGGAAACTCGCCGACCATGCCGGAGACGAGGTCGGCCTTGGCGAGCCGCGCGGCGCGCTCGACCACCAGCCGGTCGGCGCCGGTCCGGTCCGCGATGGCGACGCCCAGGGTCTCCAGCCGCTCGACCTTCTCGCGCATGGTGCCGAGGGCGGCGTGGAAGACCATGGTGTCGAGCCTGGGCAGGAACTGCTCGAGCGGGCTCTTCCGGTCCTGCTCCCAGAAGAACCTGGCGTCCCAGAGCCGGGCCCTGAGCACCCGCTCGTTGCCGGCGATGATGGCGGCCCCGCCGTCCGGCGCCTCGATGTTGGCGACAGCGACGAAGGCCGGCGCGAGGCGGCCGTCGGCGTGCTCGAGGGCGAGGTATTTCTGGTTGGCCCGCATGGTCGAGACCAGCACCTCGGGCGGGATCGCCATGAACGGCTCGTCGATCCGCCCGAGCAGCGGCACCGGCCACTCGACCAGGCCGGCGATCTCGTCGAGCAGGCCCGGGTCCGGGCGGAGCCGGCAGCCGGCGGCCTTGGCCAGGGCGGTGGCCTTGGTCTCGATCACGTCGCGCCGGTCGGCGGCATTCAGCATCACCCGGGCGGCCCGCAACTGCTCGCGGTAGTCGGCACCGTCCCGCACCTCGATGGCATCCGGCGCCATGAAGCGGTGGCCGAAGGTCCGCCGGCCGCTCGCGATGCCGGCGAAGCTGAATGGCACCACCTCGCCGTCGAAGAGGCAGAGGATGGCTTGCAGCGGCCGCACCCAGCGCGCCTCGCCGTCGCCCCAGCGCATGGATTTGGGCCAGGGGAAGTGGGCGAGGATGTCGGGGATCGCCGCGGCCAGGACGGCGGTGGTGGCGCGGCCCTTCTCGACGAAGGTGGCGACCAGAAAGCGGCCCTTCTTGTCCTCGATCTCGGCCAGCTCGTAGCGGACCGCGCCCAGGCTCTTGAGGAAGCCCTGCCGCGCCTGCTCCGGTGCGTCGACCCGCGGGCCGCGGCGCTCGACCGTCTGGTCGGCCGATCCCGCCGGCACGCCGCCGACGCTGTAGAGGACGCGGCGCGGCGTCGCCTCCTCCCAGCGATCGCCTGCCGGCTCGATCCCGGCCTCGCGCAGCTTGTCGTCAACCAGTCGGCGCAGGCTGAACACCGCCTCGCGCTGCATTCGCGCCGGAATTTCCTCCGAGAACAGCTCCAGCAGCAGCTCAGCCATGCCCGCGGCTCCGCAGCCAGGCCTCGGCGCAGGCTTTGGCAAGCGTGCGCACCCGGGCGATATACGCTTGGCGCTCAGTCACGCTGATCACCCCTCGGGCATCGAGGAGATTGAAGGTGTGGCTGGCCTTGAGGCACTGGTCGTAGGCCGGCAGGGCGAGGCCGCGCTCGAGGGTCCGGGCACATTCCGCCTCGGCATCGGCGAAGTGGCGAAAGAGCGTCTCGGTGTCGGCGACCGTGAAGTTCCAGGCCGAGTACTCGCGCTCGGCCTGGAGGAAGACCTCGCCGTAGCTGACGCCGGCGCCGTTGAAGTCGAGGTCGTAGACGTTCTCGACGCCCTGGACGTACATCGCCAGCCGCTCCAGGCCGTAGGTCAGCTCGCCCGAGACCGGGCGGCAGTCGATGCCGCCGACCTGCTGGAAATAGGTGAACTGGCTGACCTCCATGCCGTCGCACCAGACCTCCCACCCCAGCCCCCAGGCGCCGAGCGTCGGGCTTTCCCAGTCGTCCTCGACGAAGCGGAGATCGTGCAGCCGCGGATCGATGCCGAGGGCGTAGAGGCTCTCGAGGTAGAGCTCCTGGAGGTCGGGCGGCGACGGCTTCAGGATCACCTGGAACTGGTAATAGTGCTGCAGCCGGTTGGGGTTCTCGCCGTAGCGGCCGTCCGTCGGCCTTCTCGACGGCTGGACGTAGGCGGCCTTCCACGGTTCGGGGCCCAGCGCCCGGAGCGTCGTGGCCGGGTGAAACGTCCCGGCACCGACCTCCATGTCGTAGGGCTGGAGGAGGAGACAGCCCTTGCCGCCCCAATAGGTCTGGAGCCGAAGGATCAGCTCCTGGAAGCTCGGTGCGGTCACGCTGGCTCGCTGTCCCGTGATTTTTGCTGCGGTGCCGTACTTAGGCGGTGCGGCCGGCACGGGTCAAGCGAGCGGCCCGGCGGGCCACGCGCCGATCATGCGCTCGGGTAGTGACCGCCCGGCGACCGCCGTGCTAAAGCCCGAACCATCGATTGAGGCACCGGACAACTGTTCCGGCCGGTTCAGGGAGCAGCGGTTGAGCGATGCGGTGAACGGCGGCCCGGCGCGAGGTCCGCTCTGAGATGATGTCGGTCGCCGATACCCAGCCGCGCGTTGCCGACGAGATCAAGAAGACGACGTGCTACATGTGCGCCTGCCGCTGCGGCATCCGAGTGCACATGCTGAACGGCCGGATCCGCTACATCGACGGCAACCCGGACCACCCGGTCAACCGTGGCGTGCTCTGCGCCAAGGGCTCGGCCGGGATCATGCACCATCTCTCGCCGGCACGGCTGACCAAGCCGCTGAAGCGGGTGGGCGAGCGGGGTGCGGGTGACTTCCAGGAGATCGAGTGGGACGAGGCCCTGGCCACGGCCACCGAGTGGCTGGCCGAGGTGCGCCGGACCGATCCCAGGAAGCTCGCCTTCTTCACCGGCCGCGACCAGAGCCAGGGACTGACCGGCTTCTGGGCCAGCCAGTTCGGCACCTGCAACTACGCCGCACACGGCGGGTTCTGCTCGGTCAACATGGCGGCGGGCGGGCTCTACACCATCGGCGGCAGCTTCTGGGAGTTCGGCGAGCCGGACTTCGAGCATGCCAGGTACTTCCTGCTGTTCGGCGTTGCCGAGGACCACGACAGCAATCCCCTGAAGCTGGGCATGGCCGAGCTGAAGGAGCGCGGGGCCAAGATCGTCTCGGTCAATCCGGTGCGGACGGGCTACTCGGCGATCGCCGACGAGTGGATCGGCATCCGCCCGGGCACGGACGGGCTGTTCGTCATGAGCCTGATCCGCGAGCTCCTGAACGCCGGCAAGGTCGACCTCGACTATCTCGCGCGCTGGACGAATGCGCCGTGGCTGGTGATCGACGCCCCTGGCGATCCCGACGACGGCCTCGTCGCCCGCGACGGCGAGGGCCGGCCGCTCGTCGGGGTC
The DNA here is from genome assembly GCA_964460465.1 of uncultured Geminicoccaceae bacterium. Classification (GTDB taxonomy): domain Bacteria; phylum Pseudomonadota; class Alphaproteobacteria; order Geminicoccales; family Geminicoccaceae; genus SLRI01. The sequence continues at coordinate 39,998 of CAYWSB010000015.1, forward strand.
CGCGGCAGGGCCGACCTTGCCGCCTTCGGGCCGGGGGTCGAGCCCGCCTTCAAGGGCCGCTTCACCCTGCCCGACGGCCGTTCGGCGGTGCCGGTGCTGGAGCTGATCGCCAGGCGATATGCCGGCCCCGACTATGCCCCGGAGGCCGTGGCCGAGCGCTGCGGCATCCCGGCCGCCACCATCCGCCGGATCGCGGCCGAGCTGGCCCATGCCGCCTTCGCCGAGCCCGTGGTGATCGAGCAGCCCTGGACCGACGCCCGGGGCCAGCGGCACGAGCGGATGGTCGGCCGGCCGGTCGCCATGCACGCCATGCGCGGCATCTCGGCCCATGCCAACGGCTTCCACACCTGCCGCGCCATCCACCTCCTGCAGGTGCTGCTCGGCACCATCGATACGCCGGGCGGCTTCCGCTTCAAGGCGCCCTTCCCGCGGCCGATCCCGCCCGGGCCGCAGCCGGCCGGCAGGCCCGACCAGATCGCCCCCGGAGCACCCATGGCCGGGCCGCCGCTCGGCTTCGTGCGCGGCCCGGAGGACCTGATCGTCGAGGAGGACGGCGCGCCCCGGCGGATCGACAAGGCGTTCTCCTGGGATGCGCCCTTGGCCGCGCACGGCATGATGCACAGCGTCATCGGCAACGCCTATCGGGGCGATCCCTACCCCGTCGACGTGCTCTTCATGTACATGGCGAACATGGCCTGGAACTCGGCCATGAACGTGGACGAGACGGCGGCGATGCTGACGGCGAAGAAGCCGGACGGCAGCTATGTCATCCCCAGGATCATCTACTCGGACGCCTTCTATTCCGAGACGGTCGCCTATGCCGACCTGATCCTCCCCGATACCACGTATCTCGAGCGCTGGGACTGCATCTCGCTGCTCGACCGGCCGATCGGCTCGGCCGACGCGGTGGCCGATTCGATTCGCCAGCCGATCGTCGCGCCCGACCGCGACGTGCGGCCGTTCCAGGACGTGCTGATCGACCTGGGTGCCCGGCTCGGCCTTCCCGCCTTCACGGGCGACGATGGCGGCCCGCGCTTTCCCGGCGGCTATGCCGACTACATGGTCAACCACGAGCGCAAGCCCGGTGTCGGGCCCTTGGCCGGCTGGCGGGGCGCGAAGGGCGACCGCCACGGCGTCGGCGCCGTCAATCCGGGCCAGCTCGACCGCTATGTCGAGAACGGCTGCTTCTTCAGCCAGCCGATCCCGGCCGAGGCCCGCTACTTCAAGCACGGCAACGCGGCCTACCTCGCCTTCGCCAGGGAGATGGGGCTGATCGACGGCACGGCGCCCATCGTGCTCCAGCTCTACAGCGAGCCGCTGCAGCGCTTCCGCCTCGCGGCCAAGGGCCACGGGCCGGTCCAGCCTCCGGAAGCCAAGCGCGAGCGGATCGAGACCTATTTCGACCCCCTGCCCTTCTGGTACCCGCCCTTCGACGAGGCCGCGGCCGAGGATGACGCCTTCCCGCTGCATGCGGTGACGCAGCGGCCGATGTTCATGTATCACAGCTGGGGTGGGCACAATCCCTGGCTCCGGCAGATCCTGAGCCGCAATGCCCTCTACATGCACCACGCGACGGCCGCGGCGCTCGGCATCGAGGAGGGCGACAAGGTGGCGGTCACCAGCCGGCACGGCCGCGTGATCGGCCGGGCCAAGCTGATGGCCGGCGTGCATCCCTCGACCGTCTGGACCTGGAACGCCATCGGCAAGCGCAAAGGGTCCTGGGGCCTGGAAGGCGACATCCCCGAAGCCAGGGAGGGCTTCCTGCTGAATGCGCTGATCGACGACCTCCTGCCCGCCCGGGACGGCGGCTACCGCTACGCCAATGCCGACCCGGTGACCGGCCAGGCCGCCTGGTACGACCTCAAGGTCAAGGTGGAGAGGCTGCCGGCGGACGCCGCGGCCGACCGGCCGCCACCCGTCGGCCGACCGCCCAGCGCCAGGAAGGCGCCCGTCACCGTCGCCTATGCGGTCAAGGCCGGGCGATGACCAGCCTGCCCGCGACCCCGCCCAAAAAGCGGCTCGGCCTCGTCATCGACCTCGACACCTGCGTCGGCTGCCAGGCCTGCGTCGTGCACTGCAAGGAATGGAACACCTCGTCCACCGCCTCGCCCCTGGCCGACACCGATCCCTACGGGCTCGAACCGTCGGGTGCCTGGCTCAACCGGGTGCATGGCTTCGAGCTCGACGACGGCGAGACGGGCGGCTGCGGCCGCACCGTCCACTTCCCGCGCTCCTGCCTGCACTGCGACAACGCGGCCTGCGTCACCGTCTGCCCGACCGGCGCCTCCTACAAGCGCGCCGAGGACGGCATCGTCCTTGTCGACGAGGCCAAGTGCATCGGCTGCGGCCTCTGCGCCTGGGCCTGCCCCTACGGCGCCCGGGAGATGGACGGTGTGGCCAAGGTGATGAAGAAGTGCACGCTGTGCGTCGACCGGATCTACAACGAGCACCTGCCGGTGGCGGAGCGCGAGCCGGCGTGTGTGCGCACCTGCCCGGCCCGGGCCCGGCATTTCGGTGATCTCGGCGACCCGGAGAGCGAGGTGTCGCGGCTCGTCGCCGAGCGCGAGGGCGTGGCGCTGATGCCGGAGCTCGGCTACGCGCCCACCAACCGGTATCTGCCGCCCCGCCGCCGGCCCGCCGGCACGCCGGAAGAGGCAGCGCGGCCGTCGGCCCTCGAGCCCGCCCCCGGCGGTTTCCTCGGCTGGCTCGACCGCGTGCTCGCCGACTGATCCGGGCCTCTCTCCTTGCATCCCGCACCGTCGATCATCTTCTTCACAACGAGCTCGGGCGCCGGCTACGGCCTCCTCGTCTTCGCCGCCCTCGGTGGCTTGTTCGGGCTGGTGCCGGTGACCACGGCGAGCGGCATCGCCCTCCTGCTGCCGGCCCTCGCCCTCATCACGGCCGGGCTCGCGAGCTCGACCCTCCATCTCGGCCATCCCGAGCGCGCCTGGCGGGCCTTCAGCCAGTGGCGCTCATCTTGGCTGTCGCGCGAGGGAGTGGCCGCCGTCCTCGCCTACCTGCCGGCCCTGGCGCTGGCGTGGCTCTGGATCATGGCGGAGCGGCTGGCCCCGCTCCTGGCGCTGCTGGCAACCGCCCTGGCGCTCGTGACCGTCTACTGCACCGCCATGATCTACGCCTCGCTCAAGCCCATCCCGCGCTGGCACCACCCGCTCGTGCCGGCGATCTATCTGGCCATGGCGCTGGCCAGCGGCGGGCTGATCGGCGTGGCGATCACCGCCTGGCTCGGCGGCGGTCGGACAGGCGTGCTCGGTCTCTTGGTGCTGCTGGCCCTCGCGGCGGCATGGGTGCTGAAGTGGCGCTACTGGCAGGAGGTCGACGCGACACCGCCTTCGCTGACCACCGCCGATGCCATCGGCCTCGGCGACCGCGGCACCGCGCGCCTCGTCGAGGCGCCGCACACCGAGCGCAACTACATCCTCGACGAGATGGGCTATCGCATCGCGCGCAAGCACAAGGAGAAGCTGCGTCGCCACGCCCTCCTCGCCGGTGCCGCCGTGCCGGCCGGCGCTCTCTTGCTCGCCCTCGTGCTCGCCCCCGCTGCCCCGGTCCTGCTGGCACTCGCTGCGGCCGCCACCCTGGCCGGCACGGCGGTCGAGCGCTGGCTCTTCTTCGCCGAGGCCGAGCATGTGGTGATGCTCTACTACGGCCGGGACGCCATCTGACCTGGACGGACGGCGTCAGCCCGCGAAGCGGTGCACCACGCGGCCGTCGACCAGCGTCAGCAACACTCGCCCCTGCACCAGCCGGCCCTCGAAGGCGGTGTTCTTGGCGAGGCTGTTGAGCCCGGCCTCGATGATTTTCCAGGGCCGCTCGGGGTCGAACAGGACGAGGTCGGCGGGCGCACCCGGGCTCAGCCGGCCGGCCTCGAGCTTCAGCAGCCGGGCCGGGTTGACGGTGAGCTTGCGCAAGAGGTCGAGCAGGCCGAGATGGCCCTCGTGCACCAGCCGCATGCAGACCGGCAGCATCGTCTCGACTCCCACCACGCCGAACTCGGCCAGGGCCATGGGCAGGCGCTTGCTGTCCTGGTCCTGCGGGCAGTGGTCCGAGGCGATGACGTCGATCGTCCCGTCCACGAGCCCCTCGACCACGGCCGCCCGATCGGCCTCGCTCCGGAGCGGTGGCGAGACCTTGGCGAAGGTGCGGTAGCCTTCGACCTCGAGCTCGTTCAGGGCCAGATGGTGCGGCGTCGTCTCGGCGGTGACGCGCAGGCCCCGGGCCTTGGCCTTGCGGACGGCATCGATGGCGGCAGCGGTCGAGATGTGCGCCACGTGGTAGCGGGCCCCGGTGGCCTCGACCAGCCGGAGATCGCGCTCGATCATGATCACCTCGGCTACCGCCGGGATGCCCTTGAGGCCGAGCCGCGTGGCGATGGCGCCGTCGTTCACCACCCCGCCCTCGGCGAGCGAGGGCTCCTCGGGATGCTGCACCACCAGCAGGTCGAGGGCGCTGGCATAGGCCAGCGCACGCTGCATCACCCGGGCATCGGCGAGCGCGCGCTCGGCATCGGTGAAGGCGACCGCACCCGCCTCCTTGAGGAGGGCCAGCTCGGCCAGCTCCTTGCCGGCCAGCCCCTTGGTGAGAGCGGCATAGGGGTAGACCTTGACCGACTTGAGCTGCCGGGCGCGCCGGGCGACGAACTCGAGCATCGCCGGATCGTCGATGACCGGCTGGGTGTTGGGGAGCACGGCGACCGAGGTGACGCCGCCCGCGGCGGCGGCGGCGATGCCCGAGGCCAGCCGCTCCTTGTGCTCGGCCCCGGGCTCGCCGAACTGGACGCGCATGTCGACGAGGCCGGGACAGAGGCAGTGGCCCTCGCCGTCGATCACCTCGGTGCCCTCGGGCAGCTCGAGCAGATCGCCCAGCGCGGCGATCCGGCCAGCCGCCACGAGCAGATGGCCCGGCGCGTCGTGGCCGCTCGCCGGATCGAGCAGCCGCACGTTCTGAAAGAGGATCGGCCGCGGCGCCATCAGGCGACGCCCCGCACCGGCCGGGTCAGGAGATCGAGGCAGGCCATCCGCACCGCCACGCCCATCTCCACCTGGTCGAGGATCGCACTCCGGTCGATGTCGTCGGCGATCACCCCGTCGATCTCGACGCCGCGGTTCATCGGGCCGGGGTGCATGATCAGGGCGTCGGGCTTGGCGTGGCGCAGCTTGTCGGCGGTCAGCCCGTAGAGGTGGAAGTACTCCCGGACCGACGGCACGAAACTCCCCTGCATCCGCTCGTTCTGCAGGCGGAGCATCATGACGATGTCGCAGTCGCGCAGGCCCCGGGCCATGTCGGTGAAGAGCTCGCAGCCATAGGACTCGAACGCCCGCGGCAGGAGCGTCGGCGGCCCGATCAGCCGCACCCTGGCACCCATCGCCAACAGCAGGAGGATGTTGGAGCGCGCCACGCGGCTGTGCCGCAGATCGCCGCAAATGGCGACCACCAGCCCCTCGAGCCGGCCCTTGCGCCGGCGAATCGTCAACGCATCGAGCAGCGCCTGGGTCGGGTGCTCGTGACTGCCGTCGCCGGCGTTGATCACGGCGCAGCGCACGTGCCGGGCCAGCAGCGACACCGCCCCGCTGTCCTGGTGCCGAACCACCAGCACGTCCGGGGCCATGGCGTTCAGGGTCATCGCCGTGTCGATCAGGGTCTCGCCCTTTTTGATCGACGACCCCTGCACCGCCATGTTGACGACATCGCCACCGAGCCGCTTGCCCGCCAGCTCGAACGAGGTCAGCGTCCGCGTCGAGACCTCGAAGAAGAGATTGATCTGGGTGAGCCCGCCCAAGAGGTCGCGCTTCTTCGACGGCTGCCGGTTCAGCTCGACATAGGAGTCCGCCAGATCGAGCACGTGCCCGATCTCGAACGGCTGCAATCCCTCGATCCCGAGCAGGTGGCGGTGCTTGAACGACAGGTCGAAGGCGCTGCGCATGGCCTGCCTTATGCAACCTCCGGGCGACGCCGGCAAGCGGGGCGGTCGCGGAAACATGGTCGAACGACGCATCGTCCGACGACATGGCGCCGATGCCGCGATTCGCGGTGGCGGTCTGCGGTGCGGCGTGGGAACCGACGACCACGACGCACCGAACGCGAGGTGCCCGCCGCGGGCCGTCGCGCGTCGCTGTCTCGGCCACGGTCATGCCGCCGTGCACGGCGGGGCGGACTGTGATCGAGGTCACAGACACGCACGCCAACATCCTCGACCCTCAAAGCCTTCCCTTTCGGGTTCGGCGGCGCAACGTCGTTCGCGACGAAGCATCACGCCTGCTTCGACGTCGCCGTCCGCGTTGCCCGGCTCCCGCATCGTCGCCTAGTCACGAGTACGTGCGTCGGTGAGCGACTCTGTCGGCGGCCCAGGGCGTGCAGCGTCCCGCCGCGGCAGCCGCAGTCTGCCCCGAGGCCGATCACTGGACCCTTGAGTCGCATCGTCATCGCGAGCATTCTGACGGACCGCCGCGGCTTCACAAGCTGGAGGGCAGAATCGTGCGTGCCGTCCTGAGGCTCCTGGCCGTGTGGCTGACCCTGGCCGGCGATCCGGCGTCCGCGGCTGCCGAGATTGCGATCGGCCTCGCCAACCCGCTGTCCGGCCCGTTTGCGGCATCGGGCAGCCGCAACCTGCTGGCGGCCAGGACCGCGGTCCAGCACCTCAACGCGAACGGCGGGGTGCTCGGCGAGTCCGTGCGCCTGGTCAGCGTCGACGACCAGTGTGGGATGGCAGAGGCCATTCATGCTGCCGAGCGGCTGGTCGGCGCCGGCGTCGCCGTGGTCGTCGGTCACATGTGCTCGCATTCCTCGCTGCTCGCGGCGGCGATCTACGACATCGCCGGCATCATCATGATCAGCCCCGACAGCACCCACCCGCGCCTCACCGAGGAGGGCCGGCCAAACGTCTTCCGGCTGATCGGCCGCGACGATCTGCAGGCTGTCGAATCCGCCGACTTCATCGCCGCACGCTGGCCGCGGCGGCGCATCGCCATCGTCCACGACGGCAGCCTGTATGGGCAGGAGCTGGCACTCAGGACCCGGAGAGCGCTCGAGCACCGGAAGGTCGAGGTCGCGCTCGTGGCCCAATACGAGCCAGGCCAGCCGAGCTATTCCAGCCTGGTCGAGCGCCTGAGCGACGCCGGAACCGAGCTGCTCTACATCGGCGGCTACGGCCCCGATGCCGGCCGAATCGCCGTGGACGCGCGCGCGGCGGGCCTGGACCTGCAGCTGATCGGTGGTGACGGCCTCGGCATGGACGAGTTCTGGTCCACAGCCGGGGAGGCTGGCAGCGGCACCATCTTCAGCACATTCGCTCTGCCCGACGACGAAGCCCAGGTCGAGGTGCCGGCAGAGCAACAGACGGTGCTCGCCGACTTCGCCGCCGGCGGCCTCGGTGCCTATGCGGCGATCGAGGTCTGGGCCGAGGCCGCGACGCGGGCGCAGACGCTCGACACGCGGAGCGTGATCCGATTTCTCCACTATGACCACTTCGATACCGTGCGCGGCGGCGTCCGGTTCGACGAGAAGGGCGACCTCAAGAACGCCGCATGGACCTGGCAGGTCTGGCGCGAGGGCCGGAAGGTCCCGCTGGACGGAGGCGAGCAGCCATGACTGCCCCCGCTCGTTCCTGGTGGGCGGCGGCAGGAGCGGGGAGCGTCAGGCCGAAGAGCCGCGCGGCAGGCCCAGCTCCACCAACCGCTCGGCGACGTCGGCGAGCGGCGGGTAGGCGAACGCCTCGCGCATGCCGCGCCGCGCCAGCGTCAGCGTCAGCTCCGGACGCAGGCCACGCGCCTCGGCGACGAGATCGCGGGCACGATCGCGCTCGCCGCCGGTAACGGCCGCCAGGGCCGCCACCAGGGCCGGCTTCCAGTCGACATTCGGATAGCCCCGGGCGGTATCCAGCGAATCGAGCGCGGCATCCTGATCGCCCAGCACCAGCAGCGCCAGGCCAATGACGAGGTGAAAGGTCCAGGCGAACGGGTCCGTCGGGTTAAGCCTGAGCGCCTCGCGGCCTTCGGCCAGTGCCCGCGCCGCATCGCGGACCTGCGGGTTGAAGCGTGTGACGGCAAGGTGAAGACGGGTGGTCGCATTGTTGGGATTGAGCGCCTTCGCCCGTTCCAGCATCTCGATCGCCTCGCGAAACCGATCGGAGAACGCCAGCACGAAGCCGAGCGCACCGAATGCCTCGTCGTTGCGGTTGTCGATCGCTACCGCCCGCTCGGCCGCCTCGCGTGCCGCACGCAGGCTCTCCCTTGGGTCCGCCGCCCACCCCGCCATCGCCTCGCTGACCTTTGCCCGGGCGAGCAGCGTATGGGCGAGCACCATCTCCGGATCGGCCGCGATCGCCCTGGCGGCCAGTTCGACCGTCGACCGCACGGCCTCGGGCGTGTAGCGGAAGTATTCCGAATGCGCCCGCTGGGCGAGCTCCCAGGCGGTCAGACTCTCGGTCGGCTTCTTCCGCGCGAGCGCGCGCTCATGCGCGCCGATCTCGGGAGCAACGGCCGTGACGATCGCCCGGGTCAGCTCGTCCTGCAGGTCGAACAGGTCGGCCACCGTGCGGTCCCAGCGGCCGGCCCAGACATGCGCACCATCGCTGGCGTCGATCAGCTGGGCGGTCAGCCTGAGCCGGTCGCCGGCGCGCCGCACCGAGCCCTCGACCAAGTAGCGTACGCCCAGCTCCTGTGCGATCTTCCGGATATCGAGCGCCTGGCCGCGAAAGCTGAAGCTGGAATTGCGCGCGATGACAGTGAGATCACGGAACCGGCTGAGCTCGGTGATCACATCCTCGACGATGCCGTCCGCAAGGAAATCCTGGTCCGCGTCGCGCGACATGTTGTCGAACGGCAGCACCGCGATCGACGGCCGCTTGCCGGCGTCGATGCTGCGCCTGGCCTCGACCCCCTCCACCTCGACCCGCCAGACCTCGACCGGCTCCGGCAGGTTCTTCACCGGCTGCGGCCCGAGCGGCGTCAGCATGGCATCCAGCTTGCCGCGCACCTGATCGTGCACGGCGCGAGAGATGCAGATGCCACCGCCCGGTGCCAGGGTCTCCAGCCGGGCTGCGATGTTGACCCCGTCGCCCAGGATGTCGTCGCCGTCGATGACGATGTCGCCGAGATTGACGCCGACGCGGAACCGCAATCGACCTTCCTCCGGCCCCGTCTCCCGCGCCGCCATCGCCCGCTGAACCACGAGCGCTGCCCTGACCGCGGCCACCGGCGAGCCGAACTCGACCAGCAACCCGTCGCCCATCGTCTTGACGATCCGCCCGCCGGCCTCGGCCAGGGCCGGGTCCACCACCTCGGCCCGCGCCAGTTGCAGGCGCCCGATGACGCCCTCCTCGTCCGCCGCCATGAGGCGCGAATAGCCGACGAGGTCAGCCGCGAGGATGGTGGTGAGTCGGCGCTTCATCTGCTGGGCAGCCCTTGCCATGGAGCCTCCGCAGGACCCTAGGCGACTGCTGGGTGAGGCGATAGGCCGGTCGGCGCCGTCGCCGCTCTCGTCGGGTCAGTTCGGGATGACGGCGTCGATCCGGTACAGGAGGTACGGGAAGAAGGGATTCGAGGCCATGCGCAGCAGCGAGTCGATGCTGACGATCAGAATGCCGCGCTCGCCCCGGGTGGCCAGCGCGCCCAGGCTGACGCCGAACTCGTTCTCAGGAATCGGGCGGATGCCGTAGAGGCTGTCGGTGACCGGGAACGGCACGGCGACGTGGGAGAGCGAGAAGACGTCGGGCGGATAGAAGAGGCCCAAGGGCGGCGTGCGGGTCTCGACCGTTGCCCCGGCGGGCGTGATCCGGGCCAGGACCTCGAGCCGGTCGGGCTCGACATTGGAGATGACGGTGGTGCCGAACGACCGCGGGGCTGGCGGCAGCAGGCGGGCGAGCGCGGATTCGGGGTCGGCACGGAGCAGCGGGCCGAACTTGGTGCTGCGATTGGCGTCGAACAGCACGAGCTCGCTGCGGCCTTCGGGCAAGGCGGCGTGCAGCGTGTTGACGACCGCGGCCGTGCTGACGGTGAAGTCGACCACCGACTGGAAGGTCAGGATCGGCGGCAGCCGGTCGAGCCGGTCGGCCTCCTGGTGGCGGCGCAGATCGGCCTGCAGCGCCATGGTGACGAGGTGCGACTGGCGCGCCCCGTTGACCGGGAAGGAGTTGTACTTGAACGGGTTGAACTCGGGGATGATGGCGATCCAGGCGGCCTTGGCCCAGCGCGGGAAGACGGCGGGCCAGCCGGCGATTCCGGCGAACCGGGCAAAGGCCGTGATCCCGACCATCGGCGAGACGAGGATCAGCTGATCGGCCTGGCGCAGGTCGTCGCGGTCGATCGCCTCCATGGCATATTTGAGCGCCAGGGCGCCACCGTTGGAGAACCCCACGATGTGCAGCGGCTTGTCGGGGCCGGCGATGGCGACGGCCGCACGCACGGCGAGCCGCGTGGCGGCGGTCCATTCCGGCCACTTCACCTTCAGAAGGCCTGCCGGCACGGTGCCGTGCCCGGGCAGGCGGATCGCGACGACCACGAACCCGCGCCCGACATAGTGCTCGGCCACGTGGCGCAGGCTGTAGGGCGCATCGGTGAGGCCATGGAGCAGGACGACGGCGCCGCGCGGGGTGCCCTCGGGCTCGAGGGTGTAGGAGCGGTTCCAGTCCCGCGCGAAACTGCCGGGATAGAGCGGGCTCGCGGTGAAGTAGCGGTTGAACGGGACGTGGTCCTCGGGGTCGAGCTTTTGCGACACGTCACGCGCGAGGTCCCGGAAGAGTCCCGCCTCGTGCGCCAGGTAGTCGTCCCAGCCGGCGGCGTCGAGCGTCGCGACCGCCAGCTCCTCGGGGATGTAGGTGTGCCAGATCTCGAGCGGCGGGCCGCGCTGGGTGTCCCAGGCGCGAATGGCGAGGAACGTCAACAGCACCAGCAGCACGGCCAGCACGCCGCGCTTGAGATACTTCAGCAGTCGCCGCGTCATCGTCGCGGCCCTGGGAGTGGCCGGTGCTGCCGCCGGCCGCCTAGGCGCCGCCGTAGCGCTGCCGGCGCCACTCCTCGAACAGCCGCTGCTCCTCGATCTGCCGCCGCGTCTCCTCCTCCTGCAGCGCCCGCTGGCGCTCGAAGTCGAGCTGGCGCTGCATCTCGCGGTCGCGCGCCGCCTCGCGCTCCGCCGCCTGCCGCTCCTCGGCCTGGCGGTCGAGGGTCATGTTGCCGGCGAGCCCGCCGACCCCGGCGCCGATCAGCATGCCGGTCGTGCTGTTGCCGAACAGCAGCCGGCCGGCACCGGCGCCGATCGCGGCACCGCCGACCGTGCCCATGCCGGGCGAGCCGGTCTGCGGCCCGCTCTCGCAGGCGCTGAGCATGAGGGCAGCCGACGCGACACCGGCGAGCAGGAAGCCGCTCCGGCGCAGGGTGGTCATGGTCATGGCCGCAACTCCTCGAGCTGGCGCGTCGCCGACTCCACCATCTCGTCGAAGGTGAGATAGCCGTCACCGTCGACATCGGCGTCGGCGAAGGCGTCCATCTTGTACGTCATCACCTCGTCGAAGCTCAGCACCCCGTCACCGTCGGCGTCGATCCGGCCGAAGAGGACGGGGTCGTGCTCGCCCAGGTCCTCGGGCGTGAGGTGGCCCTTGCCGTCGTCGTCGAGGCCGGTGAAGGCGGCGATCGCGTCGCGGGCGAACTCGGCCTCGCTGACGAGCCCGTCGTCATCGGTATCGGCCACGTCGAAGGCGAGCCGCTCGCGGAACAGGGGCGGCAGCTCACCCTCGAGCGCCTCGAGCTGGGCGTCGGCCGGCCCAGCCAGGAACGACAGTGCCAGCGCACCGGCCCCGACCGCAAGTCTCACTCGTGGCATCGTCTCACTCCCAATGCACGGTCTCGACCAAGAACTCTCTGCCGGCAACGGGTAGCGCAGTGCCGCCGCCCCGGCAACTGCGGCCAATGGTCGGCACCGGTGGCGCGGCGCGCCGGCTCACCCGCCGACACCGCCAGCCGGCAGCGTCGCCCGGATGCGCTCGACGAGATAGGCGAAGAACGGGTTGCACGTCATCCGCAGGAGATCGTCGGCCGGCACGGCCAGCACGTCGCGCTCGCCGCGGGTCGCCATGGCCCCCAGGCTCACCCCGAACGTGTCGGGCGGATCCGGCTCGAGACCGTAGAGGCTGTCGTCGAGCGGAAACGGCAGGGAGACGTGGGAGAGCGAATAGACGCCCGGGGGAAAGTTGAGGCCGAGCGGCCGGCTCGTCGCCGCGAGCGCCCCGGCCGGCACGCTCCTTGCCGCCACCTCGGACGAGCCGGGATCGCGGTTGCCGACCACGGTCACGGCGAAGCCGCGCGGCGCCGGCGGCAGCAGGCTCCAGGCAGTGCGGGCGGCGGCCGGGCGGATGAGATGGCCGAACTCGAGTGCCCGATTGACGTCGAAGAGGACGAGCTCGCTCCGCCCGGGCGCCAGCCGGGCGTGCAGGCCGTGGATCACGGCATCGGTCAGCACCGTGGCGTCGACCACCGACTGGAAGGTGAGGACCGGCGGCAGCTCGACCAGCCTGCCGTCCTGCATGTGCCGGGCCAGCCGCCGCTGCAGGTCGCGGGTCACCCGGAAGGACTGCCGTGCCGCGTTGACCGGCAGGGAGTTGTACTTGAACGGGTTGAACTCGGGGACGACCTTGATCCAGGCGGTCCGCGCCCAGCGCGGCACGACGGCGGGCCAGCCGGCGATGCCGGCGAACCGGGCGGCAGCGGTGATCCCGACCATGGGCGAGATCAGCACGAGCTGGTCCGGCCGCTCCAGGCTCGGGTCGTCGAGGGCGGCCAGCGCGTGGTCGAGGGCGAGCGTGGCACCGTTGGAGTAGCCCACGAGGTGGAGCGGCACGGCGCTGCCGCAGCACCGACGCGCCTCGCGGATGGCCAGCCTCGTTGCCGCCGCCCAGTCGTGCCAGCCGACCCGGGCGAGCGCCGCCGGCGTCGTGCCGTGGCCGGGGAGGCGGACGACCACGGCAAGGCAGCCGCGCTCGCGATAGGCCGCAGCGACGTGGCGCAGGCTGTAGGGCGAATCGGTGAGGCCGTGCAGCAGCACCGCCGCCCCTGTGATCGGACCCTCGGGCTCGAGGATGAAGGACCGGTTCCAGTTGTGGGCCAGGCCCTCGGGATGGACCGGGCTGCCGACAAAGAAGCGGTTGATCGGGATCCGGTCGGCGAGATCGAGACGCGCCGTGACCTCGCACTCGACGGCCAGGATCGCCCGATCCTCGGCGGCGAGGTAGCCGGCCCAGTCGCAACGCTCGATCGCCGCCGCGTCGAGCTCTGTCGGGCGGTAGAGGTGCCAGGGCTCGAGCTGCGCCGTACTCCGGGTGTGGACGATGCGCAGGGCAAGGAGCGCAGCGAGAACGGTGGCCGCGATCAGCGCCCCCCGGATCAGCCAATCGACGACGACGCTGGTCAGATAGATCGTCATCCACGATCGCTGCCAGCCGACGGCTGCTCAGGCAAGCACGATCGGCTCGCCCGCGCTCAGTAGATCATTCCGAGTTCCAGCTGCGCCTCCTCGGTCATCATCGAGGGATGCCACATCGGCTCCCAGACGATCTTCACCTCGCACGCCTTCACCCCCTCGACCGCCTCGACCTTGTGCTGGACCTCCATCGGCAGCGACTCCGCCACCGGGCAGTTCGGCGAGGTCAAGGTCATGTCGACGGTGACGGCGTTGTCGTCGTGGACGTCGATCTTGTAGATCAGCCCGAGGTCGTAGATGTTCACCGGAATCTCGGGATCGAAGATCTGCGAGAGCTGGCCGATAATCTGGTCACCCAGCCGTTCCACCTCGGCCCGGCGCTCCGGCGAGACCGTCTGGCCGGCCGCCGCATCCGCGCCATTGGGCTCGTGCGCCCGAACGTCGGCGTCGAGGAACGCCGTGGCACGGTCCAGTCCATTGTCCTCTACCATGTCCCCCACCCTCATTGGAACATCCCTGCCACCCGGTGCAGGCTCCTGGTCAGCGCATCGATGTCGGCGTGCGTGTTGTAGACGCCGAGCGAGGCCCGCGCACTGGCCGCGAGGCCGAAGCGCTCGTGCAGCGGCATGGCGCAGTGGTGGCCAGTGCGGATGGCGATGCCGTCGAGATCGAGCATCGTGCCGATGTCCTGCGGGTGCGCGCCTTCGAGCGTGAAGGTCAGGACGCTGGCCTTGTCCCTGGCCGTGCCGATCAGCCGGAGGCCCGGCACCTGCTGGATCGCCCGGGTGGCATAGGCCAGTAGCTCGGCCTCGTGCGCGGCTATCGCCGCGATGCCGATGGACTCGACGTAGTCGACGGCCGCACCCAGGGCGATGATACCCGCGATGTCGGGCGTGCCGGCCTCGAACTTGAACGGGATCTCGTTCCAGCTGGTGCCCTTGAAGCTGACCCGCTCGATCATGTCGCCGCCACCCTGGTAGGGCGGCATGGCGTCGAGATGGGCAGCCTTGCCCCAGAGCACGCCGACCCCGGATGGCCCGTAGAGCTTGTGGCTGGAGAAGGCGATGAAGTCGGCATCGAGAGCCTGGACGTCGACCGGCAGGTGCTGCACCGCCTGGGCCGCGTCGATCAGCACGGGAATACCGTGCGCCCTGGCGAGGGCGACGATGCTCGCCACCGGGTTGATCGTGCCCAGCACGTTGGAGACCCAGACGACGGCGATCATCCGGGTCTGCGGCTTGATCAGCCGCTCGAACGCCTCGAGGTCGAGCTCGCCCGCGTCGGTCACCGGTGCGGCCACGACCCGGGCGCCGCGGGGCTCGGCGACCATCTGCCAGGGCACGATGTTGGCGTGGTGCTCCATCTCGGTGACCAGGATCTCGTCGCCGAGCCGAAGCCCGGGCGCCGTGAAGCAGTTCGCCACGATGTTGATCGCTTCCGTGGCGTTGCGGGTGAAGACGATCTCGCGCCAGTCCTCGGCCTTGATGAAGCGCTGGACCTTGCGCCGCGCCTCGTCATGCAGGGCCGAGGCGCGCTGGCTCAGGTCGTAGATGCCGCGGTGGATGTTGGCGTAGTCGTGCGCGTAGACATGGGCCAGCGCGTCGATCACCGCGCGCGGTTTCTGGGTCGAGGCGGCACTGTCGAGATAGACGAGCGGCCGGCCCTGCATCTCGGTCGCCAGGATCGGGAAATCGGCCCGGATGGCCGCCACGTCGAAGGCCCCGCCGTCGCTCCGTGCGGCGTCGTTGCGGGGCGCCAGGGTGGCCGCCGCGCTCACAGCATGTCCGTCAGGTTGGCGCCGCCGGGGGTGCGCGCGACGAGCCGTTCCTGGGCGAGCTTCATGACCGCCGGATCGGTGAACCGCTCCAGCACCTCCGCCGCGAACGCATAGGTCAGGAGGCTCTCGGCCTCGGCCTGCGACAGGCCGCGGCTGCGCAGATAGAAGAGCGCCGCCGGATCGAGCTCGCCACAGGTGGCGCCGTGGCTGCACTTGACGTCGTCGGCGTAGATCTCGAGCTCGGGCTTGCTGTTGATCTCGGCATCGTCGGACAGCAGCAGGTTGCTGTTCTGCTGGAAGGCGTTGGTGCGCTGGGCGTCCTTGTAGACGAGGATCTTGCCGGCGAAGGCAGCCTTGGCCTTGTCCAGCGCCAGGCCCTTGTAGAACTGGTCGGAGTGCCCGTCCGGCTGCTCGTGGTGGACGCGGATGACGTTGTCCACATGCTCGGCGTTCACCGGCATGTAGACACCGTTGAGCTGCGCCTCGACGAAGCCGCCCATGAGATGCATGTCGGTCTCGTTGCGCACCAGATCGCCGCCGAGCGTCGCCACGGTCTGCTTCAGCTCACCCTTCCGGCCGATCCGGATCCGGTTGAGCCCGACGAAGGCCGTGCCGGCGGCACCGAGCTGCAACCGGTCGTGCTCGAGCCGGGCCTCGTCGGCGACGTCGATCTCGGTGACGAGGTTGGTGAGGCAATGACCATCGCGCACCCCGACGTGGCTCTCGATCAGGTGCGCCCTGGCGCCCCGGCCGAGCCTGACGACGATGCGCGGGTGGCTCATCACCGCACTCGCCTCGCCCAGCGTCAGGAAGAGCAGTTGGATCGGCCGGTCGAGGGCCACGCCGTCGCCGATCTCGATCCAGGCCCCGGACTGCAGGAAGGCGGCGTTCAGGTCGGCGAAGCTGTGCGGCTCCGCGTCGGCCTGGAGTGCGGCCAGGACCCGCTCCGGCTCGTCCTGCAGCATCGCGTCGAGGCCCTTGACCGCGACGCCTTCCGGCAGGCCACCGGCATGGCTCAGCTCCTTGGCGAGATGGCCGTTGACGAAGATCAGCCGCCGGGCGAGCGGCCCACCGGCGAAGTAGCGCTGAACGTCGTCGAGGCGGACGTCCGGTCGGGCCGCGAGGCCCATCGCGACGTTCGTCACCTTGGCGATGTTGGTGTACTTCCACGCCTCGACCCGCGCGGTCGGCAGGCCGGTGGCGGCGAAGCGGTCGAAATGCGTCCGCCGCCAGCCGTCGACCACCGGCCGGCCGTGGCCGGGCAGCTGCGCCGTCGCGGTGGCGAACAGCTCGGCGAAGGCGGGCACCGGCGGAACGTGGCGGGAGGCGGGCTTTCTGGCGATGGCGGTCATGGCGATCTCGCTCAGGCCGCCTTGCCGAGCAGGCCCTCGTAGCCCAGCTCCTCGAGCTCGAGCGCCAGCTCCTTGCCGCCCGACCTCTGGATCACACCGTCGGCCATGACGTGCACCCGATCGGGAACGATGTAGTCGAGCAACCGCTGGTAGTGGGTGATCACGATCATCGCCCGCTCCGGGCCGCGCATCGCGTTGACCGCATCGGCAACGGTCCTGAGCGCGTCGATGTCGAGGCCGCTGTCGGTCTCGTCGAGGATGCTGAGCCTGGGCGCCAGCATCGCCATCTGCAGGATCTCGTTGCGCTTCTTCTCGCCGCCGGAGAACCCTGCATTGACGTCGCGCTTGAGGAACTCCGGCCGCATCCCGAGCTCCTCGGCCTTGGCCTTCAACTGCTTCATGAAGTCGGCGGCGCTCATCTCCGGCTCGCCGCGCGCCTTCTTCAGCGCGTTCAGGGCCTGCCGCAGGAAGTAGCTGTTGGCGACCCCCGGGATCTCGACCGGGTACTGCATCGCGAGGAAGATCCCGGCGGCCGCCCGCTCCTCGGGCTCCATCTCGAGCAGGTCCTGGCCCTCGAAGGTGACCGAACCGCCGGTCACCTCGTAGCCGTCGCGACCGGCGAGGACGTAGGAGAGCGTGCTCTTGCCGGAACCGTTCGGCCCCATGACCGCGTGCACCTCGCCGGGCTTCACATCGAGCGAGAAGCTCTTGATGACCGGCTTGTCCTCACCCTCGATGGACACTGCCAGGTCCTTGATCGTCAACATTGAAAAGCCCTCGAAAAGACTGGTTGCTCAGAGTGTTCCGGCGCGATTTTCAGCCGACGCTGCCCTCGAGCGAGATGCCCAGCAGCTTTCGCGCCTCGACCGCGAACTCCATCGGCAGCTCGTTCATCACCTCGCGGCAGAAGCCGTTCACGACGAGCGCCACGGCGTCCTCCTCGGAGATGCCGCGGCTGCGGCAGTAGAAGAGCTGGTCGTCGCTGATCTTGCTGGTGGTCGCCTCGTGCTCGGCCTTGGCCGTGCGGTTCCTGATCTCGATGTAGGGGACGGTGTGCGCGCCGCACTTGTCGCCGATCAGCATCGAGTCGCACTGGGTGTGGTTCCTGGCTCCCTCGGCCCCCTTGAGCATCCGCACGAGGCCGCGATAGGTCTGGTCGGCCCTGCCGGCGGAGATGCCCTTGGAGACGATCCGCGAGCGGGTGCGCTTGCCGATGTGGATCATCTTGGTGCCCGTATCGGCCTGCTGGGCGTTGTTGGTCACCGCGACCGAGTAGAACTCGCCCACCGAGTCGTCGCCCTGCAGGATGCAGGACGGATACTTCCAGGTGATCGCCGAGCCCGTCTCGACCTGGGTCCAGGAGATCTTCGACCGCTTGCCGCGGCACGCCCCGCGCTTGGTGACGAAGTTGTAGATGCCGCCCTTGCCGTTGGCGTCGCCGGGGTACCAGTTCTGCACCGTCGAGTACTTGATCTCGGCGTCGTCCATGGTGATCAGCTCGACCACCGCCGCATGCAGCTGGTTCTCGTCGCGCTGCGGGGCCGTGCAGCCCTCGAGATAGGAGACGTACGAGCCCTCGTCGGCGATGATCAGCGTCCGCTCGAACTGGCCGGTGTTCATCTCGTTGATGCGGAAATAGGTGGACAGCTCCATCGGGCAGCGCACGCCCTTCGGCACGTAGACGAAGCTGCCGTCGGTGAAGACCGCGGAGTTCAGCGCCGCGAAATAGTTGTCGCCCTGCGGCAC
>CAYWSB010000016.1:0-56799 GCA_964460465.1 uncultured Geminicoccaceae bacterium
GAAGGCATAGCACGGGCGAGGAAAATTGTCAGGTATATTATTGGGATATTAGTAACGCCTCTCAAGGGTACCTGGTACCAACAACGGCGGCCGGTAGCGGCTCAAAGCCCCCAGCTCAACGCCAGCGGCTTGGCTTCGCGCGCCAGGCGGAGCAGGCCCTCGCGGGTCGCCTCGTGGAGCGGCTCGAGCGGGTGGCGGACGTAGTCGCTCTTGACCACCCCGCCTTCCATCATCACGGCCTTGGTGGCCCTGAGCCCGCATTGCCGGTTCTCGTAGTTGATGAGCGGCAGGATCCGCGCATAGGCGGCGGCCGCCTCGTCGAAGCGGCCGGCGAGGTGGTGGGTGACGACGGGCTTGATCAGGTCGGGAAGGAGGGCCGAGGGCATCGTGCCGGTGGCCCCGGCGTCGAGGTCGGCCATGAGCGTGATCGATTCCTCGCCGTCGAAGGGACCCTCGATGGCCTCGCCGCCGGCGGCGATCAGTGCGCGGAGCTTGGCTGCGGCCATCGGCGTCTCGATCTTGAACCAGCGCACGGTCGGCAGCTCCCTGGCCATGAAGGCGAGGAACGGCACCGACAGCGTCACCCCGCTCAAGGGCGCGTCCTGCACCATGATCGGGATGTCGACGGCGGAAGCCACCGACTTGAAATGCTCGAACGTGCCCTTTTCGTCGGCCCTGAGGAGGGCGCCGTGATAGGGCGGCATCAGCATCAGCATGGCGGCCCCGGCGGCCTGCGCCCGCTTCGCCCGGGCCACCGCCACGGCGGTGCTGAAATGGCTGGTGGTGACGATCACCGGCACGCGCCCGGCCACGTGGCCGAGGCAGAGGTCGAGCAGGGTCTCGCGCTCGGCATCGGTCAGGAGGAACTGCTCGGAATAGTTGGCGAGGATGCAGATGCCGTCGACGCCCTGGTCGATCATGCAGTCCAGCACGCGCTTCTGCCCCTCGAGGTCGAGGTCGCCATTGGCGTGGAACGGCGTGGGCGCGATCGGGTAGACGCCCGTGCGCAGGTTGTCGGTGGTCGTGGCCATGGCTTCATCCTCCCTCGTTGGCGGGCCGGAGAGTGCGCCGGGCCTCGCCGTTGATCAAGCCCGGACACGGCGGATCGGCTTGCCTGGCAGCAGCGCGGCACTATCCTCGAGGCTCGGCCATCAGGGAGAAACGACGATGCGGCTCACCGACACCCAGCTCCAGGAGTTCGACCGGGAAGGCTGGCTCTTCCTGCCCGACTGCTTCTCGGCCGAGGAGGTGGCCGTGCTCCGCTCGGAGGCGCTGGCCATCTACGCCACCGACCGCCAGGAGGTCTGGCGCGAAACCAATGGTGCCCCGCGCACCGCGTTCGCCGCGCATACCTACAACGAGGGCTTTGCCATCCTCGGCCGCCACCCGCGGCTGATCGAGCCCGTCGCGCAGCTCTTCGGCGAGCCGGTCTACATGCACCAGTTCAAGATCAACGCCAAGGCCGCTTTCGACGGGGCGGTCTGGCAGTGGCACCAGGACTACGGCACCTGGGCCAGGGACGACGGCATGCCGGAGCCCAGGGCCATGAACATCGCCGTCTTCCTCGACGAGGTGATGGCGGTCAACGGGCCCCTAATGCTCATCCCGAAAAGCCACACCAAGGGGGTGCTCGCCGCCGGGCACGACACCTCGACGACGTCCTATCCGTTGTGGACCCTCGACAACGAGACGATCACCGAGCTCTGCAAGGACGGCGGCATCGTGGCCCCCACCGGCAAGCCCGGCTCGGTGCTGATGTTCCACGGCAACTTGGTCCACGCCTCGCCGCCCAACATCACGCCCTATCCGCGGAAGATCGTCTACCTGACGCTCTGTGCCGTCTCGAACCACATCAGAAAGCCCACCCGCCCCGAGTGGATCGCGCACCAGGACTTCGCGCCGATCGAGCCGTGTGCCGATGACGCGCTCCTCGCCTATGCCAGGAGCCATCCACTGGCGGCGGAGTAGCCCGAGACCGAACGGTCAACCGTCGACGACCATCGCCAGCAGCGCTTGGGCGTCGGCGGGTGCCGCACGCTCGGCGTCCTTGTCGAAATAGACGTGGACGCCGAGGCCGGCCCGGCGCCGGTCGCGCACTTTCTCCGCCCAGGGCGCGAGACCGGCCTCTCTGTAGCGCGAGCGGTAGAGCCGCCCATGGCCGTGCAGCCGCACATAGGCGATGCCGGCGGTGACGGCGCCCCACATGGGCCAGCGCGGCGCGTCGGAGATGCAAGTGCCGATGTCGTGCTCCTCCAAGAGGGTAAGGGTCTCGTCGGTGAACCAGGACGGGTCGCGAAACTCGAGCACATACCGGGGTTCGGGCCAGTGGCCGAGCGCCGTGCCGAAGGCGTCGAGCAGCTCGAGGTCCTGGCCGAGGTGGGGTGGCAGCTGCCAGAGCATCGCCTCGAGCTTCGGGCCCAGGGGCTGCATCGCCGCCCGGCTGCGCGTCAGGGGCTCCTCGACCGACTGGAGCCGCTTGACGTGGGTGACGAAGCGATGCCCCTTCACCGCGAAGGCGAAGCCATCCGGGGTGGCCTCACGCCAGCCCCGGACGGTCGATTCCCGCTGCAGCCGGTAGAAGGTGGCGTTGACCTCGATGCCGGTGAAGTGCCGGGCGCGATGGGCCAGCCACGAACGCTGCGGCACGCCCTTGTAGAAGTCCTGGCGCCATTCCCGGTAGGACCAGCCGCTGGTGCCGATCCGCAGCGCCGGCCGGCGGTCGCCGCTCATCTTCCGGCACGCCCGCTTGACGAAAGACCGCGTCGGCTCGACGTTCGGGTGGACAATGGCAGGGAGACCGTCATGACCAAGGCCTGGTGGAAGGAAGGTGTGGTCTACCAGATCTACCCGCGCAGCTTCCAGGACAGCAATGGCGACGGCATCGGCGACCTTCGGGGCATCATCGACCGGCTCGACTACCTGAAGGCGCTCGGCGTCGACATCGTCTGGCTGTCGCCGGTCTACGAGAGCCCCAACGACGACAACGGCTACGACATCTCCGACTACCAGGCGATCATGGCCGAGTTCGGCACGATGGCCGATTTCGACGAGCTGCTGGCTGGGCTGCACGCGCGCGGCATCAGGCTGGTCATGGATCTCGTCGTCAATCACACCTCCGACGAGCATCCCTGGTTCGTCGAATCGCGGTCATCCAAGGACAGTCCGAAGCGCGACTGGTATGTCTGGCGGCAGCCGAAGGCGGACGGCTCGCCGCCCAACAACTGGCTCTCCTTCTTCTCGGGCTCGACCTGGGAATGGGACGCGGCCACCGGCGAATACTACCTCCACCTCTTCTCGAGGAAGCAGCCGGACCTCAACTGGGAAAACCCGGAGGTTCGGCAGGCCGTCCACGCCATGATGCGCTGGTGGCTGGACAAGGGCATCGACGGCTTCCGGATGGACGTCATCAACCTGATCTCCAAGGTGCCGGGCCTGCCCGATGCGCCAATCACCATCGACGGCCCCTGGCAGCCGGGCTTCGACCATTTCGTCCAGGGCCCACGCCTGGTCGAGTTCCTGGCCGAGATGAAACGCGAGGTGCTCGGCCACTACGACATCATCACCGTGGGCGAGGCGCCGCTCGCCACGGTCGAGCACGGCATCGCGCTCACCCATGGCGAGACCGGCTCCTTGAACATGCTCTTCCAGTTCGAGCACATGGACGTCGACCGCGACCCGGTGACCCGCTCGAAGTGGACCAGGGACGACTGGTCCCTCCTCGACCTCAAGCGAGCCATGACGAGCTGGCAGCAGGGCCTCGAGGGCCAGGGCTGGAACAGCCTCTATCTCGCCAACCACGACCAGCCACGGCCGGTCTCCCGTTTCGGCGACGACGGACGCTACCGGGTGGAGTCGGCCAAGCTGCTCGCCACCTACCTGCATCTGCTGAAGGGCACGCCCTACATCTATCAGGGCGAGGAGATCGGCATGACCAATGTCGCCTTCGCCTCGATCGAGGACTATCGCGACATCGAGACCCTGAACATGTACCGCGAGGCCATGGCGCGCGGCGTGGACGAGGGGCGGGTGATGGCGATGATCCGGAAGAAGAGCCGCGACAACGCCCGGACCCCGATGCAGTGGACCGCCGGCTCCAGCGCCGGGTTCACCACCGGCCGCCCCTGGATCGGCGTCAACCCGCGCCATGCCGAGATCAACGTCGAGGCGGCCAGGACCGACCCCGATTCCGTCTTCCACCACTATCGCCGGCTGATCGCCCTCAGGAAGACCGAGCCCGTCATCGTCCACGGCAGCTACCGGCCGCTGCTCGAGGACCACCCGACGATCGCCGCCTATCTGCGCACCCTGGGCGACGACCGCCTGCTGGTCGTCTGCAACTTCTCCGGCGAGCCAACGCCCTTCGCACTGCCGCCGGAGATCGGCTTCAGCGCGGCCGAGCCGCTGATCGCCAACTACCCCGTCGGCCCCGGGGAGGATCTCCGCCGGCTGACCCTGCGCCCCTGGGAGGCCCGGGTGGACCGGCTGCGGGGTAGCGCAGGGCGCTGATCAGCCCGCCGCCATCTCGTCGTAGCAGGCGAGCGCGGTGGCCCCGAAGACCGCCGACGGCCCGCCGCCCATCTCGACCGCCACGCCCAGCATGTCGAGAATCTCCGCCCGCGTCGCACCCAGCCGCACGCAGGCGTGGGTGTGGAAGACGATGCAGCCCTCGCAGCGGATCGCGATCGAGATGGCGAGCGCGATCAGCTCCTTCTCCTTGTGCGAGAGGGCGCCGTCGGTCCCCGCCGCCTTCACCAGCGAGCGGAACGCCGCCATGGCGTCGCCGCCGTCCTTGTGCAGGGCCTTCGACTGCTGCTGGTACTTCTTTTCGAGCTCGAGATACGACATCGACGGCTATCCTTCAGCTTCCGCGTCCTGGCACGAAGGACCACGAAGCTGTTGCCGGCGCCTTGATCTGGATCACTCCACCGCTCGGCGCTCGGTGTTGTCCGCGCGGCAGAGTGCCTACATAAGGTGGATGACATGCCCCCCGTCGCTGCAGAATGAATGAGGTGGACCATGCCCGACCACCTTCACCACCAGCATGACAGCGCCGGGGTGGAACCGGCGACGTCGATCGGCCACGACGGTCACGCCACGGGCGACAAGCACGCCGGGCACAGCGTCGAGATGTTCCGCGACCGTTTCTGGCTCTCGCTCGTTCTCACGATCCCGGCGCTCGTCTGGGAGCCGATGCTGCAGGATTGGTTCGGCTATCGGGCACCGGAGGTCCCTGGCGCGCACCTGATCCCCGCGGTCTTCGGCACCGCGGTCTTCCTCTACGGCGGCCGCGTGTTCCTGCAGGGTGCTGCGCGCGAGATCCGGGCGCGGCTGCCCGGCATGATGACCCTGATCGGCTTGGCGATCTCGGTGGCGTTCCTCTACAGCGCCGCGGTCACGCTCGGTTTTCCCGGCCATGCGCTCTGGTGGGAGCTCGCCACCCTCGTCACCATCATGCTGCTGGGCCACTGGATCGAGATGCGCTCGATCTTTCAGGCGCAAGGCGCGCTCAAGGAGCTGGCGAAGCTGCTGCCGGACACGGCCGTCCGGCTCGGCGAGGGCGGGCGGGCCGAGGAGGTCCCGGTTGCGGCGCTCGGGGCAGGCGACCTCGTCCTGATCCGGCCCGGCGCCAGCATTCCCGCGGACGGCATCGTCAAGAGCGGCCGCAGCTCGGTCAACGAGGCGATGATCACGGGCGAGTCGCAGCCGGTAGCGAAGGAGATCGGCGCGAGCGTGATCGCCGGCACCACGAACGGCGAGGGCTCGCTCCGGGTCGAGGTGACGCGCACCGGCGAGGGCACCGCGCTCGCCGGCATCATGCGGCTCGTCGGTGAGGCCCAGGCCTCGCGCTCGCGGGCGCAGGCGCTGGCGGACCGCGCGGCGCTCTTCCTGACGATCGTGGCGATTGTCGCCGGCGCCCTGACGCTGATGGCCTGGCTCGCCGCGGGTGCCAGCCTCGACTTCACGATCACCCGCGTCGTGACCGTGCTGGTCATCGCCTGTCCGCACGCGCTGGGCCTCGCGGTGCCGCTGGTCACCGCGATCTCGACCACCATGGGGGCGCAGAGCGGGCTCCTGGTGCGCGACCGCCGCGGCCTCGAGGAGGCGCGCAACCTCGCCATCGTCGTGTTCGACAAGACCGGCACCCTGACGCTCGGCGCGCATCGGGTCGTCGCCATCGCGACGAACGGCATCGCCGAGGAGGAGGCGCTCCGGCTCGCCGCAGCGGTGGAGCGGGATTCCGAGCATCCCATCGCGCGGGCGATGCTCCTCAGCGCCGAGGAGCGCGGCCTGAGCGTGCCCGAGGCGCAGGGCTTCCGGGCGATCGCCGGCCGCGGCGTCGAGGCGAAGGTCGAGGGACGAACGCTGCGGGTCGGCGGGCCGGCCCTGCTCGAGGCGCTGGGCATGGAGCGCCCGGCGCCGTTATCGCGCGAGGCCGACCGGTTCGGAATCGAGGGTCGTGCCGCGATCAACCTCGTGGCCGACGACCGCGTCCTCGCGGTCTTCGCGATCGCGGACGCGGCAAGGCCGGAATCGCGGGAGGCGGTGCGGTTGCTGCAGGAGGAGGGCCTCGAGGTCGCGATGCTGACCGGCGACAGCCAGGCTGTGGCGGAGAGCGTCGCGCGCGAGCTCGGCATCGAGACGGTGCTCGCCCAGGTGCTGCCCGAGGACAAGGCCGACCGGATCGCGGCGCTACAGGCCGAGGGCAAGCGCGTGGCAATGGTCGGCGACGGGGTCAACGACGCGCCGGCGCTGGTGACCGCCGATGTCGGCATCGCCATCGGCGCCGGCACCGACGTCGCCGTCGAGGCCGGGGACGTGGTGCTGGTCCGCTCGGACCCGCGGGACGTCGCCCGCATCGTCCGCCTGAGCCGGGCGAGCTACCGCAAGATGGTCCAGAACCTGTGGTGGGCAGCTGGCTACAACATCGTCGCCATTCCGCTCGCCGCCGGCGTGCTCGCCTGGGCCGGGATCCTGCTGGCCCCGGCCGCGGGCGCCGTCCTGATGTCGGCGAGCACGGTGATCGTCGCCGTCAACGCCCAGCTCCTCCGTCGCGCACGGCTCTGAAATGCCGCGCGGACGGACGCGTTCGCACAGGATGCGCTACCCCGCCGCCAGCTCCCGGCAGAGCCCGTAGAGCCCGGCCTTGGTCTCGATCCCGATCCCCGGCACCTGGGGCAGCTTGACCCTGCCCTCCTCCACCCGGATGCCGTCGGCGAAGCCGCCGAAGGGCTGGAAGATGCCGGGATAGCTCTCGTTGCCGCCGAGATGCAGGCCGGCGGCGATGTTGAGGGACATCTGGTGGCCGCCGTGGGGGACGACGCGGCGGGTGGACCAGCCGTTGGCTTCCAGCATGGCGAGGGTGCGGGTGTACTCGCAGAGGCCGTAGGAGAGGGCGCAGTCGAACTGCAGCCAGTCGCGGTCGGGCCGCAGGCCGGCGTAGCGGACGAGGTTGGTGGCGTCGATGGTCGAGAAAAGGTTCTCGCCGGTCGCCATGGCCGGCTGGTAGTGCTCGGCGAGCGCTGCCTGGAGCGCATAGTCGAGCGGGTCGCCCGCCTCCTCGTACCAGAGCAGGCCGTAGGGCTCGAGAGCCTTGGCGTACGCCACGGCGGTCTCGAGGTCGAAGCGGCCGTTGGCGTCGACGGCCACGTGACCCGCCTGCCCTGCCACGCCGATCACCGCCTCGATCCGGTCCAGGTCCTCGGCCAGCGTCGCCCCGCCGATCTTGAGCTTGAAGTCGACATAGCCCAGGTCGCGGTAGGCCTTGACCTCGTCGACGAGGCCCTCGATGCCCTTGCCCGGCTGGTAGTAGCCGCCCGCGGCATAGACCCAGACGTCCGGGTCGGCGACGCCGTCCCGGTAGCGGTCGGCGAGCAGCCGCCAGAGCGGCACGCCGCTCACCTTGGCCACCGCATCCCAGATCGCCATGTCGAGGGTGCCGACGGCCACCGATCGCTCGCCGTGGCCGCCGGGCTTCTCGTTGGTCATCATCCGGTCCCAGCAGCGGAACGGATCGATGAGGCCCGTGGCCGGGTCGAGCAGCGTGTCGGGCGGGGCTTCCAGGAGCCGCGGGATCATCCGCTCGCGCATGATCGCACCCGCCGCATAGCGGCCATTCGAGCTGAAGCCGATTCCCACCACCGGCCGCCCGTCGCGCACCACGTCGGTGATGACGGCGACCAGCGAGCAGGTCATCTTCGAGAAGTCGATATAGGCGTTGGCGATCGAGGAGCTGATCGGCGCCGCCGTTTCGTGGATCGCCGTGATGCGCATCAGGCTGCCAACGCCCGCGCCCAGGTGCCGGCGTCCGGCAGGCCCTTGGCCGGGCCGATCGCGGCGACGGTGGGCTTGGGGTCCTTCAAGAGGCGGGCGGCGACCCGGGTGATGTCCGCGACGGTCACGGCGGCGTACTTCGCGGTCTGCTCCTCGGGCGTCAGATAATCGCCGAAGCAGAGCCACTGCTGCGCCGCATCCTCGCACACCGAGAAGCAGCTCTCCTGCGACATCAGGATGGCCGCCTTGAGCTGGGCCTTGGCCCGCGCCAGCTCGGCCTCGCCGATGCCGGCGGCCATGGCCTTGACCTCGCCCGCGATGACCCGGACGAGCTCCGGCACGTCGTCCTCGCCGGTGCCGGCATAGATGCCGAAGACACCGGAGTCCTTGTGCAGTCCGGTGAAGCTGTAGACCGAATAGCAGAGTCCCCGCTTCTCCCTGACCTCCTGGAACAGGCGGGACGACATCCCGCCGCCGAGCACGGTCGAGAGGACCTTCAAGGGCACGAAGTCGTCATCGGCATAGGCGAAGGCCTCGAGCCCGAGGCAGAGATGCACCTGCTCGAGATCGCGTCCCGCGAGCCACTCGCCACCCGTGTAGCGCGAGGTCTCGGGCAGCCGCTTGGCCGTGCGCGGCAGCTGCCCGAAGCGCTCGTCCGCGATGGCGACGACCGCCTCGTGCTCGACCTTGCCGGTAGCGGCCACCAGGAGCGCCTCGGGGCCGTAATGGGCGTCGACGAAGGCCTGCAGCGCCTCGCGCGGCAGGGTCTCGATGACGGCTTCGGTGCCGAGGATGGAGCGGCCGATCGCCTGGCCGGGGAACGCCGCCTCCTGGAACTGGTCGAAGACGAGGTCCGAGGGCGTGTCCAGGGTCTCGCCGATCTCCTGCAGGATGACGTGCCGCTCCTTCTCGAACTCCTCCGCGTCGAACGTCGAGTTGAGCAGGATGTCGGCGATGATGTCGGCGGCAAGGGGCACGTCGTCGGCAAGGATTCGCGCATAATAGGCGGTCTGCTCGCGGCCCGTGTAGGCGTTGAGGAACCCGCCCACGCCCTCGATCTCCTCGGCGATGCCGCGGGCGGTGCGGGTCGGCGTCCCCTTGAACGCCATGTGCTCGAGCATGTGGGCCACACCGTTGACCTCGGGCGCCTCGTAGCGCGCCCCGGCATCGACCCACACGCCGAAGCTCGCGGTCTGGACGCGCGGCATGGTCTCGGTGACCACGCGGACACCGTTGTCGAGGGTGGTGATCTTCATCGACTTCCTTCGATCCACTGCAACAGGTCGGCCTCGATAACCGCCAGATCATCGGGCAATATGGTGTAGCGCTCGGGCGCTTGCATCATCCAGGCGAGCGGCGGCGGCAGCGGCGCCTCGCGGCCGACCGCCGCCCGGATGGCGTCCGGGAACTTGGCCGGGTGCGCGGTCGCCAGCGCCACCAGCGGGGTGCGCTCGGGCACCGTGTCGCGGCCGGCGCGGATGCCCACGGCGGTGTGCGGGTCGACGAGCTGGCCAGTGCGCTCCAGGACCTCGGCGATGGTGGCTCGGGTCGTCGTTTCGTCGACCCTGGCACCGGCGAAGAGGGCGCCGACGGCCCGGCGCTTGGAGGCGTCCACCTCCAGGGCGCCGCGGGCGGCGAAGTCGCGCATCAGGGCGGCCACGGCCGTTCCGTCGCGGCCCTCCATCTCGAACAGCAGCCGCTCGAAGTTGGAGGCGACCTGGATGTCCATCGACGGGCTCGAAGTCGCCACCACCTGCCCCCGGGCGTAGCGACCGGTGGCCAGGAACCGGGCCAGGATGTCGTTCTCGTTGGTGGCGACGATCAGCCGTGCCACCGGCAGGCCCAGGCGATGCGCCACGTAGCCGGCGTAGACGTCGCCGAAATTGCCGGTAGGCACGCTGAACGCCAGCGGCCGCTCCAGCCCGCCCAGGCGCAGCGCCGCGTAGACGTAGTAGGCGGCCTGGGCCACCACCCGGGCCCAGTTGATCGAGTTGATGGCGGCGAGGTTCACCCGGTCGCGGAAGGCCACGTCGGCGAACATCTCCTTGAGCCGGTTCTGGCAGTCGTCGAAGGTCCCCTGGACCGCAATCACCCGGACATTGGCCTCGGGCGCCGTGGTCATCTGCCGGCGCTGGACGGGCGAGATCCGGCCCTCGGGAAAAAGGATGGCGACGCGCACATTGGCCAGACCGGCGAAGGCGCGGATGGCTGCGGCCCCGGTATCGCCCGAGGTGGCGCCGACGATGGTGATCTGCTCGCCGCGCCGCGCCAGGACCGCCTCGAACATGCGGCCCAGGAGCTGCATGGCGAAGTCCTTGAAGGCGAGCGTCGGCCCGTGGAACAGCTCGAGCAGCCACTCGTCGTGGCCGAGCTGCACGAGCGGGGCAGTGGCCGCGTGGTGGAACGTGCCGTAGGCGGCGCGCGCCATCACGAGCAGCTCCTCCTGGTCGAAGCAGCCGGTAGTGAAGGGGGCGAGCAGCCGCGCCACCGTCTCCGGGTAGTCGAGCCCGGCGAGCCCGGCCATGTCGACCTCCGGCCACGCCTCCGGCACGAACAGCCCGCCGTCCTCGGCCAGACCCCTGAGCAGAACCTCCTCGAACGAGCGCGTTCCGGCACCGCCCCGCGTGCTGACATAGCTGGTCATGATCGTCCCCGGTCGAAACCCGGGTCGTCATAGAGCAGCCAGGCGCCGATGGCGACTGTTGGCGACCGATGCAGTCGCAAGAGGGGGACCGCAGCAGCCCCACCGAGCTCCCGGAGGTCCTTCGAGCTGGGTCAGCGCCCGCCGAGAAATCCCGTTGCGTCAGACGGTTCGACCGGACGACGGCGGCTGCCGCTCAGCGCGGCACCCATTGGCCGTTCTCGCAGACATAGGGCCCGAGGCGGGTCCCTTCCGCGTAGGTCCGGCCCTCGTGGACGCAATCGGCAAAGGCCAGCCCGGGCAGCACCAGGATCGCCAGGGCCAGCAGCAGGACGGCGGGGCAGCGCATCGTGGTCGTCTCCTCGTGGTCGCCGGCCGCGGGCCGCGGCGACGGGTCAGGGCAGTGCCGCGAGCTCGGCCGCAAGCTCCCGCAGGCGCGTCGATTCCGCCGGCAACGGGGCCGAGGCCGGCGGCAGGAAATCGTGCGCCAGCGAGCGGCGCAGCAGCACGCCCTCGATCGGATAGGCGTCGGCCGGCAGCGGCGCCGGCGCGCCCTCCAGGAGACGCGCCGCATCGATCGGGGCGAGCCAGACGGTCAGCGTCGCCGCCTCGCTCAACGCCTCGAGCGAGCAGTCGCGGCTGCCGGCGGATTCCTTCGCCCGGACGTGCGCGAAGGCGCGGTCGCGGAAGAGGAAGAATCCGGCACCGTAGAGCTCGCGCTCGCCACGGCACACCATGGCCTCGCCGGGCTCGAGCGTGCGGTCGACGCGCACCTCCACGCCCGGCCGCTCGAACCTGAAGATCCCCTTGTCGTCGAACGCGTCGTGCCAGAGCGTGGTCACCACCTCGTGCCGGTAGTAGTTGCGATCGGCCGTGGTCAGCCCGTGCACCGCGGCGATGAAGCTGCCCGAGGCCTCGAGGAAGACCTGCGGCTCGTGAAACGGCCCCTCGAAGTCGTAGAGCATCTGCCGCACCCCGACGGCCATGGGGTCCTGCGGATCGAGCCGGCGCAGGTGGTCGAGCAGCTCCGCGCTGCGCTCGTGCAGGAAGCCCAGATCCGCCATGGCGACGGCGAGGCTGCCCGACGGCGCGAACCCCTGCTTGTCGGTCACCAGCCGGGCCATGCCCCGGGCGGCGGACGCGGCGAGCTGCTGCCGCTCGCCCAGCGTCAGGGTCGGATCGCTGCTTTCGAGACGGTCGCGCACGAGGCCGCCCTGCAGGCGATAGGCGCCGAAGCGGGACAGATGCGGCTCGAGGGCGATGATGAACCGGGCCCGGTCGAAATCAGCCGCGGGCTGGCTGTCGGCGACATTGAGGGCGGCGATCACCGCCCGCTCGAGGTACTGCCGGCGCGTCTCCGGCGGCGCGCTCTCGAGCTTGCGGGCGAAGAAATCCTCGAACTGCTCGGTGCGATTGTCGACGGCGAGCACGCCGAAGAAGTTGTAGGTGCCGCCGCCCCAGATGCCGAGGACGACGCCGACCACCAGGAAGCCGGCGATCAGCGCCGCCTGGAACGGCTGCACCTTGGTCAGCCAACTGCCGGGCACGTCAGCCATGCGATCGCCTCCTCGATAGACGCATACCGTCGTGCTCTGCACGTCGACGGCAGCAAAACAGTCACCAGTGTTAAGAGAATTGGCGATGTCGTTCAACCGTCAATGGCGGTTCCGGCATTTGCTCTGAGCCTTTCACGCGCAGCCGGGCGGCAACGTCGCGAACGGCTTTGCCAGGATGTGCCCGGTCGCCTAGGTTGACGGCAGGAAGCGCCACGTTGGGGGCCTGCGTGCCGGCCGAGCGATGCGGCGCCGGGAGGTCGCTGGACCATGACGGTTGGTCGATGGACTTGCGGTTGAGGCATTCGAGCGAGGCCTTCGCGGCAACGTCGGCGGACCTCGAGACGGTGGCGAGCTGTGCGCGTGCGGTGAGCCCGGACAACGGCCGACATGCGGGCTGGTTCGCCAACTATGTCGAGACGCAGAAGCGGCGGATCGCCTTCGACCTGTCGCTGGTCCGGGAGCGCTGCGACGGGAACGCCGCGATCGTCGAGTTCGGCGCGGTGCCGCTGCTGCTCACCGCACCGCTGGCGCGGCTCGGCTACCGTGTCACCGGCGTCGACATCGCGCCAGAGCGTTTCGGGCACGCCATCGAGGCCCTGCGGCTCGACGTGGTCCGGGCCGATATCGAGACCGAGCGGCTGTCCTTCCCCGACGGCCGGTTCGACGTCGCACTCTTCAACGAGCTGTTCGAGCACCTGCGAATCAATCCCATCGCCACCATGCGCGAGGTGCATCGCATCCTGAGGCCGGGCGGCCGGCTGTTCCTCTCCACGCCCAATCTCCGGTCGCTCGCCGGTCTCGCCAACTTCCTCTTGAAGAACCGCTGCTATTCCTGCGGGGCGCGGCCCTACGACGAGTACGAGAAGCTCGAGACGGTCGGCCACATGGGCCACGTGCGCGAGTACACAACGCGCGAGATGACCGAGTTCCTGACCCGGATCGGCTTCGAGATCGAGGAGATCGTCCACCGCGGCACATTCGACATCGGCTGGGCGGACACGCTCTGCCGCGCGCTGCCGGGCTTGCGGCCCTTCGCAACCTATGTCGCACGCAAGTCCCCGGCCGCCGACTAGCGCGCCTCGAGACGCCGGCTGGCCGCCGCAAGGATCAGGAGCACTCGCTGCAGGGGAGGAGAGCCATGTCGAGACGGCTGGTGGTGAGCTTCGACGGCACCTGGAACGCGCCTGGCGACGACGGTGACATCGGCGCCAAGGGCGTGACCAATGTCTGGCGCCTGCACCAGGCGATCCCGAAGACCGGGGCCGACGGGGTGACCCAGCTCGCCCACTACGAGGCCGGTGTCGGTACCAGGTGGTACAACAGGCTCGCCGGCGGCACCTTCGGTGCCGGGCTCTCGCGCATCCTGCGCAGCGGCTACGGCTTTCTCGTCGACACCTACGAGCCGGGCGACAGCATCCACGTCTTCGGCTTCAGCCGCGGCGCCTACACGGCACGCAGCATGGTCGGCATGCTGCGCAATGTCGGGCTTCTCCAGAAGCGGCACAAGCGGCGGATGGCCGAGGCCGAGCAGCTCTACCGCAGCCGCGACGAGGGGGCCGACTCGCCGACCGCCAGGACCTTCCGCGCCGCGTTCTCGCGCCCGGTCGAGGTCCAGTGCCTGGGCGTCTGGGACACCGTGGGGGCGCTCGGCGTGCCCTTGAACTCGTTCGGCTGGTTCAACCGCCGCTACTACGAGTTCCACGACACCGAGCTCAGCGGCATCGTCCATCACGCCTACCACGCGGTCGCCATCGACGAGCATCGCGGCCCGTACGACGCCACCCTCTGGGATCCGAAGGAGAAGCCGCACCAGACGGTCGAGCAGGCCTGGTTCGTCGGTGCGCACTGCAATGTCGGCGGCGGCTACCCGGACAACCGCCTGGCCGACCTGCCGCTGCTCTGGATGGCCGAGAAGGCGGGGGCGGCCGGGCTCTCGCTCGACCGCGGCAGGCTGCCGGCCACGGCCGACCCAATGGGCGCGGCACCGGTCGACTCCTTCGCGGCATTCCTGGGGGGCGCCTTCAGCCGCCTCAACGAGCGCCACTTCCGCCGCCTGGGGCACACCACGTTCGGCCAGGAGGCCGTGCATCCGAGCGTCGTGCAGCGCCTTGCCCACGATTCCGGCTACCGGCCGGCCAACCCGGCCCGGCCGGCCCTGCAGGGCGTGACGCTGCGCGAGCCGGGCCCGCTCGGCCGCACCACCCTGATCCCCGGCCGGGACGATACGGGCTAGCATCCGTCACCGATCGCGGCATCCGGGCCGGGTCCGGGAACAGGCCGAGCACGCCTCGCGTCGTCGTCGCTGAGGCGCCACGGCGTCCGCGCGGGCGCACTCCCGGAGGTCGACGACGCATGTTCTGGCGCACCAGCCCGAAGCTCGCGTTTCCCGGCCGGCCCCAAGACAACGGGTGATCGCCCCGCGGGTGCCCGCCAAGACCTGTCTGCCGGCCTGGTTCAAGAAGCTGCCGGCGGTCTACAAGGCGGTCTTTTCGGCCAACGGCAGCGGCCAGACGATCAAGCGCCGCATGCCGTTCCTCGAGCTCCCGCTGTTGCTGCTCCTCGGCGATGCTGATCGCCTCGGCACGGATGTCGATGGCGGTCATGACGTCGCGCCGGAGCTCCCCGAGGCCGCCAGCGTCGCCGAGGCCGGCCGTGCGTAGGGACTCGGGCGAGAACGTCACCCTGGTCACGTCGCTGCCGCGCATCAGGTCCGCGACCAGATCGTCGCCGGACTGCAAGAGCTCGGTGAGCAGAGTCGCCAGGCCGGGCGCGTCGCTGCCCGAGGGCGACGGCAGCCGGTCGGAGCGGGTGGCCCCCGGCCCGGCGAGCGCCAGCGCCACGTCGGCCACGAGGCGGTCCGCCGCCTTGTAGCGACGGTTGGCGACGGCGGCTTCGTCCTCGCCAAGCGCCCTGACGTGGTCGAGCAGCCTGCTGGCCAGCTTCTTGACCGTGCTTGTGTCCGGCGGCGCGCCGTCGCGCACCGACCGGGCGGCGACGTCGTCACGCAGGCGGCTGGCGAAGTACTGCTCCTCGGACTGGCCGAGATCGCCCGACCGCAGCCCCTTCTCCTGCAGCAGGCTGGCGAAGCGGTCGGTGCCCGGGGCGAAGCGGTCGGCGCGGCTGCTCAGGTCCTGCTGCGCGTGCTTGGCGGTCCGGGCCTCGGCATAGCTGATGGCGTCGCGCACCTGCCGCGCGGTCAGCGGCTTGGCGACATCCGCCCGCACGCCGCCGCCATCGGTGAGCTGCGCGCCGGGTCGGGCCGCCAGGAATGCCTTGATCCCGACGGCATCGCCGTATCTTGCCTTGAGCTGGCTCAAGAGGCCGCTCATCAACTGCTTGGTGTCGGCCCGGTCCTGCTGCGTCGGCCCGCCGATGAAGCGCACCAGCCTGCCGATCCAGCTCCGCTTGGCGGTGCTCATCTCGCCGCTGCTGTCGAGGCGCAGCTTGGCACCGTCCGCCGCCTGCGTGGCGGTCTGCTGGAAGCGGGAAATCGAGAGGTCGACCATTGCTGCCTCCTGGTGCGATTGGCCCGCCCGACGTCGATCCGACGCTTAACCGCTCAAGCTTGGCATGCCCACCCCCCGATGGCGGAGACTGTGGTCCAGACCGTCGGCAAAGCCTCAGATCGCGGCGACCATGCCCCGCCAGCCTACCGTCCGGGTGGCGAGATCCACGGTCATGAGATCCTCGCCCACGATCACCGGCCCGGCGTAAGCGTGGCGAACGTCCGCCACCAGCGCCGCCGGATCAGCGTCGGGCGGGACGATGTGGGTCAGGAGGAGGGCCCCTGCCCCGGCCTCGGCGGCGATTCGCCCGACCTCGGTCGAGAGCGTGTGGTAGCGCTCGACGGCCTCGATCGTGGCGGCCGAGCGGATACCCGGCACGGGCCGCATCCGGCCGTGCGCGAAGACCTCGTGCACCAGCAGATCGCAGCCTCTGGCAGCTTCGACCAGCGCAGGGGCCGGGCGGGTGTCGCCGGAGAGCACGAGCTTCTGGCCGTCCGCCGCGAAGACGAAGCCGAAGGCCGGTGCCACGGGCGCGTGGTCGACCGCCACGACCGTGATCGCGAGCGCGCCCAGCGCCAGCCGCTCGCCGGCGGCGATGGCGACGAGCTCCATGTCGAGGGCATCGGGATTGGGCCGCGCCTCGTAGGCGATCCGCTGGGCGCGCTCCTCCGCCCAGGCCTCGCGCAGGGTCAGTGCGTGGCGCAGCACCGGCGGCGGGGCCAGGACCTTGAGCGGCCGGGTCCGGCCGGCGTGCCAGCCGGCGACGACCAGTTGCCAGAGGTCGACCAGATGGTCGCTGTGCAGGTGCGTGACGAGGAGCGCATCGGGGCTGGCCGGCGAGTGGCCGGCCTCGACCAGGCGCTGGGTGCAGCCGTTGCCGCAATCGACCAGCACCACGCTGCCGCCGGCCTCGACCAGGGTCGCGGCACCGTAGCGCCGGGGGTGGACGGCCGGGCAGCCGGTACCGAGCAGGGTGACGCGCATGGCAACCCGATCTCGCAGGCGGGTGACCGATGGGTCTTGATCTCGCCGGCCCGGGCCATACCGTCAACTGATCATCGCGGTTGATCAATCTGGAGTAGCGGAGCAACCCGGCAGTCCCGCAGGTCTCGGGCAGGCCGGCAGCAGGGACGGACGGTCATGCGCTCACCTCTCGTGGCCCGGGCTCTCGGGGTCCTCATGCTGGCGGCCGGTCTGTCGGGACCAGCGCCGGCGGCGGGCCAGGGGTACGACCTGCCGGTCGACGTCGAGCTGGTGCTGGCCGTGGACGTCTCGGGCTCGATGGACCAGCAGGAGCACGCCGTCCAGCGCCAGGGCTACGTCGCCGCCCTCGGCCATCCGGACTTCGTCCGCGCGGTGCGCTCCGGCGGCTTCCAGCGGATCGCGCTGACCTATGTCGAGTGGGCCGGGCCGGGGCGGCAGGCCGTCGTCCTGCCTTGGACGGTGGTGGCCGACGAGGAGGACGCCGAGCGCATCTCCGGCTATCTGGCGGTAGCGCCGATCAGCTTCATGCGCGGCACCTCGATCAGCTCGCTGCTCGACTTCGCCCTGCCGCTGTTCGACGCCAATGGCTTCGAGGGGATGCGCCGGGTGATCGACGTCTCCGGCGACGGACCCAACAACATGGGACCGCCGGTGGTGCCGTCGCGCGACCGGGTGCTGGAGGCCGGCATCACCATCAACGGCCTGCCGATCATGATCCGCCCCTCGATGCGCGCCGGGCCGACGTCGCCCGGCCTCGACGACTACTATCGCGACTGCGTCATCGGCGGCCCGGGCGCCTTTGTGCTGCCGGTGGACGATCTCCACCAGATGGCCGAGGCGATCCGACAGAAGCTCATCCTCGACATCGCCGGGCTACCCGAAGCGCCACCCGCAGGGCTGGTTCGGGTTCAGGCCGGCCAGCCCGTCGACTGCATGATCGGCGAGCGGCAGCGCCGCGGTTTCTGGATGGAGCCTTGAGCGGTGCCGTCGACCGGGCGCAGCGGGGCTAGTCCAGCGCCACGACGCGACCGCGAAAGCTCTTGGCCGCGTCGTCCTTGAGACGCTTGCAGGGGCAGTGCCCATCGACGAAGTGCCGCTCGTTGGTGCAGTCCGCAGCGCTCGCCACGGCCATCATCGCGTCGCCATCGTCGCTGAGCAGAAGGGCGCTCCGACCGCCCGGATCGAGCACCACGACTTCCGGACGCAGCGCATCAACCGTCTGCAGCAGCGTCGGCGAATCGCCGGCTGCGCCGCTCCAGCGGTAGAGGCCGAAATCCGTCTCGTCGGCGATCGGCCCGGCAACCACGATCAGCGCCCCGGTCGCCGCCGACCAGGCCATGTCGCGGATGCCGCGGCCGCCGAGGTCGAGGCGGATCGGGTCGCCGAAGGCACCAGCGGCATTGCCGGTCGCGACGTCATCGAGGTTGCGCAGCCCAA
Source organism: uncultured Geminicoccaceae bacterium (assembly GCA_964460465.1). Lineage (GTDB taxonomy): Bacteria > Pseudomonadota > Alphaproteobacteria > Geminicoccales > Geminicoccaceae > SLRI01. The sequence continues at coordinate 18,396 of CAYWSB010000016.1, forward strand.
GGACGATCGCCGCGGCATCGTCGGCCCGCGGGTTGCGCAAGCCGATCAGGGCGAGCGCCGCCGCTTCGCCACCGCGCCCGGACGGAACGACCGCGAGGCCCTCGATGTTGAAGCCGGCAGCTTCGGGTGCCAGCTCCTCGACCGTTGCCGCCTGATCGCCAATCGCCGCAACGAGGCCGAGCTGCCATTTTTCGTCGAGGGCGCTGATGCCGTCCAGGAGCCGCATGCCGGGCTCACCTACCGGGAGCGGGTCGAGGTCGGTCGCGAACATTCGGCGCCGATCGGGCTGTGGCTTGCCGTCGTTGTTGCGGGAATGCGAGGCCAGCCAATAGAAGCGATCGCCGAGCCGCGCCGCACCTTCGAGGTCGGCCTCGTCCTTCGGTTTCGCCTGTCGCAAGTGACCGTCCATCGCGACCGACCGGACGGGGGAGCCGCCGGTGGCCGAGTAGACCCGAAGCACATCGTCCTCGTCGTCGGCGACGACCAGCCGCCCGTCGTCGAGCAAGACCGCGGCCGAGGCGTCACAGGCAGCGCTGAAACGGAGCTCCTCGGCAGCAACAGACGTGGCAGCAATGCAGAACGAGACGGTGGCGACCGCAAGACGCTTCGACATCATTCTGAGCCTTCCTATTCGACGCCGATCCCGGATGTGTCGGTCTTGTCCCCGCGACGAGATTGGGCGACGCGGCTGCAGCAAGATCGGCCGGCGCCGCGATGCGTCTCAGACGACGAACAGGATCGCGAACAGCAGCAAGCAGAGCGCCGACATCGCCGCCGCGGTGGGCAGCAGCCTGTCCATGGGCGCAGGTCCGGTGGCGGCCCAGGTCGGTTCGTCCAACAGATGATTCATGATCCGCTCCCCTTCCGGCGGGCGGGCGCCTGCCGCGCCCCGGCTTCCCTGCCGGCCCTTTCGGCCATCGCACGCTTCGAGCGCCGATGGTGGCAGTATTGCCCTGGCTGCCGCGGGGCTTCTGTAGCGACCGCTACACCGACGCTTTTTTGCGCATTTTCTTTCGCGCGGTCTCAGCCGGCGGTCGGGGCGCCGGCCGGCGGCTGCCAGGCATAGACCGGCACCGGTGTCTCGCGGCCGCGCAGCGCAAGCGGCGGGCGCGGCTCGAGCCCGGCCACCGCCCCGTCGCCCGCCTGCGCCCTGGCCGCCTCGGCGGTGGTCGCCGAGACCAGCATCGGCGTGCCCGCCGCGCGCGTCGCACCCTGCAGCCGCGAGGCCACGTTGACGACATCGCCGGTGGCGGTGAACTGGATCTGGTCGCCGCCGCCCACGTGGCCGATGCGCACCCGGCCGAAATTGATGCCGATGCGCAGGTTCAATGCCCCGATGCCGAAGGCCGCGGCCTCGGCCTGCCAGGCCGGCATGGCCGCCAGCATGGCCGCACCACAGCGGATCGCCCGACCGGCATCCTCGGGGCTCGGCTCCGGCAGGCCGAAGATCAGCATCGCCCCGTCGCCGGCATAGCCCGCCACCACGGCCCCGTGCGCCACCGCCGCCGTCTCGACGAGCCGGTAGAAGCGCTGCAGCAGCGGCTGCAGCCGGTCCGGATCGACATGCTCGGCGGCCGTCGTGAAGCCCTCGAGATCGGCGAACAGGATGGCCGCGAGCTGTGCCCGTTCGACCGACCCCGCCTCGGCCAGCCGATCGCGCAACAGCGGCGAGACGTAGCGCTCGAGTGCCAGGCTGCGCGCCTCCGAGCGGCGACCGCGCTCGCGCAGGCGGTGGAAGCGCACGGCAAAGGCGGCAAGCGTCACGCCGAGCACCGCCAGCGTGGCGAAGACGATGTTGAGCCATAGCCCGAAAAGGAGGAGGGCCGCCGCACCGATCGCGAACGGCAGGCCGAGCAGCCCCGATGCGGCCAGCAGCATGACCGGCAGCGGCAAGGGTGCGAAAAGTACCAAGGCCGCCGTGCCGGCGGCGAGGATGAGGGCGAGGTCGAGGTCGCGCACCGCTGTTGACCGGTCGATCAGCCGTCCGGTCAGCAGGTTGTCGATCACGGTCGCGAAGATCTCCACGCCCGCCACCTGCGGATGGAAGGCGGTGCCGAACCGGTCGCGCACCCCGGTGGCCGTCGTGCCGATCAGCACGATGCGCCCGGAGAACACGTCCGGCGGCAGCCGGCCGTCGAGGAGATCCAGCAGCGAGTGCTGCGGAAAGGTTCCGGGCGGGCCGTAGGGGTTGATCACCAGCCGCGAGGCGGCATCGAGCGGTGCGGTGATGGCCCCCAGCCGCAGGCTCCGGCCGGTGGTCAGGATCTGCTCGGCGGGGTCGAGATCGCGATGCAGGGCCACCGCCTGCACCGCCAGGGCGGGATACCACGCATCGGCGAAGCGGATCGCCGGCTGGATGAAGCGGAGCTCGCCCAACGGCTCGACGAAGACGTTGACGTGGCCGAGCCGGCCATGCTCGGCCAGCGGCCGGAACGGCAGGAAGACCCCGGCGGGCTCGCCCAGAAGATCGATCGCATCCGGGCTGTCGCGGGTGACCGGCAGGGCGTCGCGGCCAAGCGCCAGCCGGTCGGCGAGCTGCATCGGGACGGGCTCGGCGAAGCCGAAGGCCATGGCGAGGACGGGCTTGGCGAGCCGCCTGACCGCTGCCACCAGCAGCGGCGCGTCGCTCGCCGTCCCGGTCCCCGGACCGGCCTCGAGCAACAGGAGATCGAAGGCCACGACCGAGGCCCGCGCCGCCTCCAGCCGCTCGACCGCGACCGCCAGCGCGCCTCTGGGCGGTGGCCACTCGCCCAGCCGCTGCAGCGTGGCGTCGTCGATCACCAGGATGGCCACCTGGTCCGCCGGCGCGACCGGGCCACGCAGCTGCAGCCAGAGATCGAAGCTCGCATAGTCGAGCTCGCGCAGGAGTCCGACCTCGTGGAAGCGGACATAGCCGACCGCGAGGGCGAGCAGGAACAGGCCGAAGACGAGCAGGCCGCGGCGACGCCCGGGCCGGCGCATGGCCCGGTCAGCCCTCCACTGCGGTGCGGCCGAGGGCGGCGTCGATGCGCGCCTGTCCCCAGTTGCGCGGCGTGCCGGTGGCGACCCCGCGCCGGACGTCGATCCCCTGCCCGGAGCTCAGGACCACCTCGGCGCCGCCGTAGAGCTCGCCGACCGCAACCTCGCCGGCGGCGACGAACACGCTGGTGGCACGGCCAGCGGTCTCGACGAGGAAGTCGGTCGACCGGGCGGCGGCGACGGCGACCCGGCCGCGCACGGCGAAGACGTCCGGGCGGGCCGGACCCAGGACGGCCCGGACGATGCCCGAGAGCAGGTCGAAGACCATGCCGCCGCCGGTCTCGCCCGCAACCGTGGTGAGCACGAGCTGGCTGCGCTCGCCCAGCGCCAGGGTCGAGCCGTCGGCCATGGTGACCAGCAGCCGCGCCCCTTCGCCGGTGCGCAGGCTGTCGCTCGCGTGGACCGCGGCACCGACGTGCAGCGTCCTGCTCTCGCCGGCGCGGGTTGCCGTGGCGGCACCGCGCAGAGCGCTGACGATGCCTGCCTCCGCCGCGGCCGCCGGTCTCGCCCAGGGCAGGGCGAAACCGGCCATCGCAAGCGCCATGGCGGCGCGGCGGGTCGGACGCGGCGCCGGCTGACGCTGCCGCACCTTGGCGCTCAGAGCCGGTCGAGGGTCAGGAGCTCGTCGGGCCCGACCCAGGCCTCGGCGAGCCGCTCGGCCGTGACCTTGGCCGCCGCCTCGTCGCCCGTGGCCAGCTGCGCCTCGCGCAGCCCGTAGAGCGACCAGCCGTTGTTGGGCGCCATGGTCAGCGCCGCCTGGAAATGCCGGGCGGCGGCGGCACCGTCGCCGGCGGCGAGCTTCACGGCACCCAGGCTCTGCTCCACCGGATAGTACCAGTAGGGCGGCTCCATGTAGGGAATCGTCGCCTGGATCGACACGGCCTCCTCGAGCAGCCCCTCGGCCGCAGCGAGGTCGCCCGCGTGCGCCGCCGCCTTGGCGCGGACCACGTTGGCCGCCAGGGTGAGGATGTCCGGCGCCGGGATGTAGCCCGCGACCAGGACCTCGAGCCCCGGTGCCGCACGCAGGGCCTCGATCGCCGTCGCCTCGTCCAGCGCCGCCGGATCGCCCGCGCGCGCCAGTGCCACGCCCCGAGCATAGTGCCAGAAGGCCTTGACGAACGGCATCGTGTCGCCCGGGTCCGACAGCGCCGCGATGGTGGCGGCGTCGCTGAACTGGGCGTGGGCCGTGTAGGGAGCCGTCTTGATCGCCTGGATCCAGCCGACCTCGCGCGCAACCTCGTCGGACATCACCGCTTCCAGCTTGGCCGCCGCGTCCAGCGTCTCGGCCGCGGCACCGGCCATCTGCGCGCTGGTCAGGACGAAGTGGACGTTGTGCGGGTAGTAGCCGTAGCGATAGGGTCCGGCCTCCTCCCACAGGCCGAACAGCGCCTCGTCGGCCGCGGCGGCCTCGATATTGGCGGCGAGCGAGTCCTGGTAGCGGCCGACACGGAAGTAGATGTGCGCCGGCATGTGCACGAGATGGCCCGCCGTCGGCATTTGCGAGCCCAGGCGATCGGCATAGGGCTCGGCTCGGCCGGGGTCGGCGGAGGCCTCGACCGCGTGGATGTAGAGGTGGCTGGCATGCGGGTGATCGGGGTCGATGGCGAGCGCGGCCTCGAGCAGGTCGACCAGCCGCCCCGCCCGACCCTTGGGGGTCACCCCGTCGGCCTCCCAGTAGTCCCAGGGCTGGGTGTTCATGATCGCCTCGGCGGCCAGCACCAGCACCTCGACGTCGTCCGGGAAGCGGTCGGCCACGGCGGCCATCGCGTCGGCATAGGCCGCATCCAGCGGGCCGCGCTCGGCGGCCGGATCGGCGCTGTAGCGCAGCGCCAGGGCCTCGATCAGCGCCTGCTCGCGCGCGGACGCTGCCGCGCGCAGCGCCATCGCGGTCGAGACCGCCTGGAAGGCAGGCCGCACCGAGGCGTCGTGCATCACGTCGTTGATGTTGGGGCCCAGTGCATAGGCCTCGCCCCAGTAGCACATCGCACAGGTCGGGTCGGCCGCCTGCGCCTGGCGGAAATACTCGGCCGCGAGGAAATGGTTGAAGCCCATCAGCCAAGCATAGCCCTGGTCGACCTGGGCCTGGGCTGCCTCGCTCGTCGTCGTCACCTCGAGGCGGCGCGGGCCGAGTCCGTCCAGGATCGGCAGGTCGCTCGTCGCCGCCATGGCCGGGCGGGCGGCGACCGAGGCCAGGTGCACGCCCGGCTTGAACAGCTCGTTCCTGGCCCAGCGGGCGCTGCCGCAGGCATTGGCCGCGACCCGGGTCGGGTCGAGCAGCTCGCGGATGTCACCGCTGCGCGGCTCGGCTGCGGGTGCCGCCAGCATGCCCGAGGCCAGCGCCGTCGCCGCAAGCAGGCCGAGCCCGCCAGCCAGAGATGTCAAGGTCGTCCGCATCGTCGGTTCCCTCCCCACGAAGATACCGGAACGATGCGGCAGAGTACCACATTGCGCTGTGACGGTCGCTACACTCTTGCGACGGGCGGCTTGAGGGTCAGCTCATCCAACGGCGCGCGGTCGGCCCATTGGCGAGCTTGACCTCGATCGCGTCCCAGATCTTGCGCTCGAGGGCGGTGTCGTCGAAGCGGTTGATCTCCTGCAGGCCGGTGGGCGAGGTGACGTTGATCTCGGTGAGGTAGTCGCCGATCACGTCGATGCCGGTGAAGAGCAGGCCGTACTCCTCGAGCGCCGGGCCGATCAGCTCGCAGATCTCGTGGTCGCGCCTGGTCAGGACGGCCTTCTCGGCGCGGCCGCCGACATGCAGGTTGGCGCGCACGTCGTGCGCCGGCGGCACCCGGTTGACGGCACCGGCGGGCTTGCCGTCGATCAGGATGATCCGCTTGTCGCCCTGCTTGATCTCCGGCAGGTAGCGCTGGACCATCAGGGGCTCGTTGATGAAGCTCTGGAACGTCTCGACCAGCGAGGACAGGTTCTGGTCGTCCTTCCGGATCAGGAAGATACCGGCGCCACCATTGCCGTAGAGCGGCTTGACGATGACGTCGCCGTGCTCGGCCCGAAAGGCGCGGATGTCGTCGATGCTGTAGGTGATGAGCGTGGGCGGCATCAGCTCGGCGAAGTGGGTGACGAAAAGCTTCTCGGGCGCGTTCCTGACCGAATGCGGGTCGTTGACGACGAGCGTCTCGGGATGCACGCGGTCCAAGAGATGCGTCGCCGAGATGTAGTTGAGGTTGAAGGGCGGGTCCTGGCGCATCAGGACGACGTCGAGGGTGGCGAGGTCGATCAGCTCGACGGCACCGAAGGTGACGTGTTCGCCCCGCTGACGCCGCACCTCGAACGGCCGCGCCTTGGCGACGATCCGGCCCTGCTTGTAGGCCAGGTCGCGCGGGCCGTAGTGGTAGAGCCCGTGCCCGCGCCGCTGCGCCTCGAGCGCCAGGACGAAGGTGCTGTCGGCGTCGATATCGACGCGCTCGAGCGGGTCCATCTGGATGGCGACGGCGAGCGACATGGCGCGGTTCCCGGTTGGCGCAGCACGCCCGTCTCTGCCAGGAGCGGGGCGGCTTGACAAGCCGGGGTGGCCGGTCGAGGAGAGCCGGCGGACGGATCGACCGGAGGAGAACGCCATGGCCTATGACGAGAGCAACGTCTTCGCTCGCATCCTGCGCGGCGAGCTGCCCTGCCGGAAGGTCCACGAGGACGCCCACACCCTGGCCTTCCACGACATCAATCCGGCGGCCCCGACCCACGTCCTGGTGATCCCCAAGGGGCCCTACGTCTCGTTCGCCGATTTCAGCGCCACGGCGTCGGACGCGGAGATCGCGGCCTTCTTCCGGGCGGTCGGCAAGGTCGCGGCGGCACTCGGGGTCGAGGAGCGCGGCTACCGGCTGCTCGCCAATCACGGCCGCGACTCGAACCAGGAGGTGCCGCACTTCCACGTCCACATCCTGGGCGGGCGGTCGCTCGGACCGCTGCTCGCCCGCCCAGGCTGAGCATCAGGCCGCGCGACCGGCGTCGCGCGCCGCGCGTGGCGGGGCGGGGGGGCGCCGCCGGCGCCAGTACCAGCGTCCCTGAAGCAGCAGCAGGGCGAGTACCGCGGCACTGGTGCCGGCAGCAGTGCCGGCCAGATTGGCGGCCATGTCGGCCCATTCGAACAGCCGGGTCGCGGTGAAGCCCTGGGCCACCTCGAGCCCGATGCTGGCCAGGACGCAGAAACCGCCGGCCAGGAGGAACTGCCGCGCGGTGCGGCAGAAGGTGACGGTGGCGAAGCTGATCGACGCAAAGCAGGCGAAGTGGATCAGCTTGTCCGACATGCTCGGCATCTGCGGCGGGGCCGGATGCAGCATCGCCCAGGCGACCACGAGCCACACGGCGCACCATCCGGCGAAAGCCAACCGGCGGAGCGATGCTGCGTGACGGTGAAAGAGGGCCAGCGCGCTCAGGATCGCACCATCCCCGGGACGCACCGTCCGAGGCGGTGCGGCGCATGACCTAGGGGCGAGGACATCACAGCTTCCCGCGTTTCGGGTCCAGCGGGCCGCCGCTGCCGCAGATCGCAGCACCGGCCCGTCATCGGCGCCGACCGTAGCGGCCGATCCGCGGCCGGGTCAACGGGCGCGGCGGCCGGCGGGCGCCCTCGGTGACCATGCCGACCCCCGCCCGTGTGCCGCCGCGGCGCCTCAGTCGAGGCGGGTGATGCGGGGCGCATCGTCGAGGGTGACCTCGCCTCCCATGGCGGTGATGTAGTTGGCGACCGTGTTGGCCATCAGCGTCGCCGCCGCGGCGTCGATGATCACCTGGCCGTTGCCCAGCGTGCTGTAGCCGTCGCCACCGCCCAGCATGTAGTCGTTGGTGGCGACCCGGTAGATGGCGCCCTCGTTGAGCGGCACGCCGCGCACCTGGACGTCGCTCACCCGCGAGCCCGCGGGCTTCGACGCGTCGAAGGCGAAGCTGAGGCCCGAGACCTGCGGGAACCGGCCGGCACCGTCCGCGACCTGGCTGACGCCATTCTCCAATGCGGCCAGGAGGTCGGCGCCGGTGATGGCGACCAGCACCGTCGTGTTGCCGAAGGGCAGCTCCGTCAGGATGTCGCGCCGGGTGAGCACGTGGCCGGCTTCGTAGAGGCGGTCGCCGCGAATGCCGCCGCCGTTGGTGAGCCCGACATCGGCGTCGGTGGCGTTGCGGATGGCATCGGCGATCAAACTGCCGAAATTGCTCTCCTGGGTGCGAACCGTGGCGCGGCGGGTGTCGAGCTCGATCGGGGTGACGCCGACGTCGACGTCGAGCTCGGCCGAGAGCTGCTCCTCCAGCGGCGCCAGCAGTGCGAGGGCTGCCTCGGCCGGCTCATAGTCGGCGGTGTTCAGCACGCGGAAGGCCGGGCTCCAGCTCACCCGGCCGTCGTCGGCGCGCTCGACCGTGAGCTCGATCGCGGTCACGCGGTCGGCCTGCGAGCCGCTCTCGACCATCACCGTCCGGCCGTCGTGGATCAGCCGGAGATCGTGGTCGTGACCGGTCAGGATGAGGTCGGCGGCGCGTTGGCGGTAGAGGCTCATGTCCTCCTCCCAGCCGGTGTGGGTCAGCGCCACGACGATGTCCGCACCGGCCTTGCGCAGGGTGTCGCGCATGCGCAGCGCCGTCTCGAGGATGGGCTCGAACACCGTGTCGCCCGGACTCGCGATCTCGATCGTGTCCGGCGTGGTGAGCCCGTAAAAGCCGAAGCTGACGCCTTCGACCTCGACCACCAGGCTCTCGACGGTTCCCGGGAAGAGCTCGCCGTCGGCGGTCCTGACGTTGCTGTTGACCACCGGGAAGGTCGCCTCGGCGACGCGCGCGGCTGCCACCTCGGGGCCGAAGTCGAACTCGTGATTGCCCATGGCGAAGGCGGCGATCGGCAGCTCGTTCAGCAGGGCGATCATGTGCGCCCCCTCGTCGAAGCCGGAGAGCAGCGAGGGCGAGATGGCATCACCGGCGTGGACGAAGAGCACGCCCGGCCCGCCGGCACCTTCGGCCTCGAGAACCGACCACAGCCGGGCGAAGCCGCCGCGGCCGTCATCCTCCTCGAACCGGTCCCAGTCGTTGACCTGCAGGATCTTGATCCGCGCGGTCTCGGCCGAGGCTGGCGGGCCCACGAGGCCCAGGGCCAGCACCGACGCGAGGCCGGCAACTGCAACGCAGCGGGTGAACGCGACCATCCTCTTCCCTCCTCTGGACTACCGGGACCGCTATAGCAGCCCCACCGCATCTGTCAGCCGCTTCTGTCAGTCGCCCATGACAACCCCGCGACGCCATCGAGCGTCGACGGCGCATCCGGCACCGGCCGGCGGCAGCCAGGCGGTCCCCGACCTTCCGGGATTGTCCCCAGGATTTTCGCGCGCGGGTGGTAGAAGCGGCCGGGCTTTGTGCTATGCAGCGGGCCATGCAGACCGACCGCGACGATCCCGCCACCGGCCTCGAGCGCCTGCCCGGCATGCGCGTGCAGCCGCACAACCTCGAGGCCGAGCAGGCCCTGCTCGGTGCCATGCTGGTCAACAACGAGGCGTTTCACCGGGTCAGCGAGTTCCTCAAGGCCGAGCATTTCTTCGAGCCCGTCCACGCGCGCATCTACCAGGCCTGCGCGGAGCGGATCGGCCGCGGCCAGCTCGCCGACGCCAAGGCCCTCTTTCACCTCTTCGACACCGACGAGGCGCTCAGGGAGCTCGACGGGGCGCGCTACCTGGCACGGCTCGCCCGGGCCGCCGAGACCATCATCAACGCTCCGGGCTTCGGTCAGATCATCCACGACCTCGCCGTGCGCCGCGGCCTCATCGCACTTGGCGAGGAGATGGTGGTCCGCGCCTACGATCCGCAGGCGCCGGAAAGCTCGAACGAGCAGATCGAGCTCGCCGAGCAGGGGCTCTTCGAGCTCGCCCAGGAAGGCGAGGTCAAGAGCGGCTTTCGCGCCTTCCCGATGGTGCTCACCAGCGCCGTCAACCTGATCGAATCCGCCTACCACAAGGTCGGCGAGGTGACCGGCGTGCCGAGCCAGCTCGACAGCCTGGACCGCATCCTGGGCGGCCTGCAGCCTTCCGACCTCCTGATCCTCGCCGGCCGGCCGTCGATGGGCAAGACGGCGCTCGCCGTCACCATCGCCGCCAATGCCGCGGCGCAGAAGGCGAGCGGCCCTGAGGCCGAGCGGCTGAAGAGCGAGAACTACGCGGTCGGCGTCTTCAGCCTCGAGATGTCGGCGGAGCAGCTCGCCACCCGACTGCTCTCGGCCGAGGCGCGCATCCCCTCCGACGAGCTGCGTCGCGGCAAGCTCGACGAGACCGCCTGGCAGCAGGTCGTCCGCGCCAGCCAGTCGCTCGCCGCCCGGCCGATGTTCATCGACGACACCCCGGCGCTCTCCGTCTCGGCGCTGCGCAGCCGGGCGCGGCGGCTGATGCGCACGCATGGCCTCTCGCTCCTGGTGGTCGACTACCTGCAGTTGATGCGCGGCTCGAGCGCCATGTCGCAGTCCAACCGGGTGCAGGAGATCTCCGAGATCACCCAGGCCTTGAAGGCCATCGCCAAGGAGCTCAACATCCCCGTCCTCGCCCTCTCCCAGCTGAGCCGCGCCGTCGAGAGCCGCGAGGACAAGCGGCCGCTGCTCTCGGACCTGCGCGAGTCGGGCTCGATCGAGCAGGACGCGGACGTCGTCATGTTCGTCTATCGCGAGGAGTACTACCTCGAGCGCTCGGCCCCGCAGCAGCGCGAGGGCGAAAGCCTGGAGAAGTTCCAGCTGCGGCACCGCGAGTGGCTCGAGCGTTGCGACCGGGCGCACAACCGCGCCGACATCATCGTCGCCAAGCAGCGCAACGGCCCGATCGGCACTGTCCAGGTGCAGTTCGACCCGTCCTTCGGCCGCTTTCGCAACCTCGAGACCGAGGCCTATGCCGTCGTCGACTGATGCCTGAGACCCGCCTGGTCGTCGATCTCGACGCGGTGGCCGAGAACTACCGCCGGCTCCGCCGGCTCGCCCCCGGCACGACCATCGCCGGCGTGGTCAAGGCGGACGCCTACGGGTTGGGGGCGGCGGCCGTGGCACCGGTGCTCTGGAGCGCGGGCTGCCGGACCTTCTTTACCGCGAAGCTCGACGAGGCCCTGGCGCTGCGCGGCTGCCTGCCCCTGGCCACCGTCCACGTCCTCGAGGGGCCGGGCGAAGGCGAGGCCGAGACGTTCCTCGCCCACGACCTCCAGCCGGTCCTCAACCAGCCGGGCGAGGTCGAGCGCTGGGCCGATCTGGCGCGCCGTCTCGGCCGCCGCCTGCCCGCCGGGCTGCAGCTCGAGACCGGGCTCTGCCGGATGGGGCTGGCCGCCGCGGATCTCGACGCGCTCCGCCCGGCCTGGCTCGCCGCCCTCGACATCCGCCTCGTCATGAGCCATCTCGCCTGCGCCGACGAGCCGGATCACCCCCTGAACGAGCAACAGCGGACCCGCTTCCTGGCTATGGCGGCCCGCCTGTCCGCGGCACCGCTCAGCCTCGCCAACTCCTCGGGCCTCTTCCTCGGCCCGGCCTACGCCCTCGATCTCGCCCGCCCGGGGGCAGCGCTCTACGGCATCAACCCGACGCCGGGCCGCGCCAATCCGATGCGTCCGGTGGTCACCGTGGTGGCTCCGGTGCTGCGGGTGCTGCGGGTTGACGCCGCCGGCAGCGTGGGTTACGGCGCAACCCATCCGGTGACACCCGGCATGCGTATTGCCACCATCGGTCTCGGCTACGCCGACGGTCTGCCGCGGGCCGCGGGCAACGCCGCGACCGCCGGCATCGCGCATCGAACGGTTCCCCTGGTCGGGCGGGTATCCATGGACTTGACGACGCTCGACGTGACCGGCCTGCCCGAGGACGCCGTACAGGTCGGCACGCCGGTGACGCTGTTTGCCGGACCCGACGGGCTCGACGCCTGCGCCGCGGCCGCCGGGACCATCGGCTACGAGCTCTTGACCCGTCTCGGCCGCCGCTTCCGCCGCGTCTACAACGGAACCGGCCACGCATGATCAACCCGTTGCAGGTAGTGGGTGCCGCCGTCATCGCGGTCACCGGGGCGGCCGGGCGGATCGTGCTGTTCGCCGTCTCGGCGATCCTGAGCGGCCTGTCGGGGCGCTTCTACTGGCGCCAGCTCGGCCGGCAGCTGGTCGAGATGGGGTACCAGTCGCTGCCGGTGGTAGGCCTGACCGCGATCTTCACCGGCATGGTGCTGGCGCTGCAGAGCTACACGGGCTTCCAGCGCTTCCAGGCCGAGAGTGCCATCCCGACCATCGTCGTCCTCTCGGTGGTGCGCGAGCTGGGTCCGGTGCTCGCCGGGCTGATGGTGGCCGGCCGGGTGGGTGCGGCCATGGCGGCGGAGCTCGGCACCATGCGGGTCACCGAGCAGATCGACGCGCTCGCGACCCTCTCGACCGACCCTTTTCGCTACCTCGTCTTCCCGCGGCTGATCGCCGGGCTGATAACACTGCCGCTGCTGGTCATCGTCGCCAACATCATCGGCGTCATGGGTGGCTATCTGGTCAGCGTCTACAAGCTCGGCTTCGGCCCGATCGAGTACCTCAACCGCACCTTCGAATACCTCGAGACCATGGACGTGGTCTCGGGCCTCGTGAAGGCCGCCGTCTTCGGCTTCATCATCGCGCTGATGGGCTGCTATCACGGCTACCACAGCGACGGCGGTGCCCAGGGTGTCGGCACCGCCACCACGCGGGCCGTCGTCTCGGCGTCGATCCTCATCCTCACCGCCAACTACTTCGTCACCGAGGCGTTCTTCAGCCGATGAGCCCGCAATCGCGCAGCGAGCAGCCCAAGATCCGCATTCGCGGGCTCGCCAAGAGCTTCGGCTCGAACCACGTTCTGCGCGGCCTCGACCTCGACGTCGCCGATGGCAGCTCGGTCGTCGTCATCGGCGGGTCCGGCACCGGCAAGTCGGTGCTGCTGAAATGCATCCTCGGCCTCCTCGCCCCGGATGCCGGCTCGATCCGGATCGACGGCGAGGAGGTGGTGGGCGCCAACGGCAAGACACTGGCCGCGCTGCGCGGCAAGATCGGCATGCTGTTCCAGGGGGCGGCCCTGTTCGACAGCCTGCCCGTCTGGGAGAACGTCGCCTTCGGCCTTCTGGCGGGTCGGAAGATCGGCCGCGCCGAGGCCAAGGAGCAGGCCATCGCCAACCTGCAGAAAGTGGGTCTCGCCGCCACCGTCGCCGATCTCTACCCCGCCGAGCTCTCGGGCGGCATGAAGAAGCGCGTGGGCCTGGCCCGGGCGATCTGCACCACACCGGAAATCATCTTCTTCGACGAGCCCACGACCGGCCTCGACCCGATCATGTCCGACGTCATCAACGACCTGATCCGCGCCTGTGTCTCAGACCTCGGCGCCACCGCGCTCTCGATCACCCACGACATGGGCAGCGTGCGCAAGATCGCCGACCGGGTGGCCATGCTCCACGAGGGCCGGATCATCTGGGAGGGCCCGGTCGAGAGCATCGACGCCAGCGGCAACGACCACGTCGACCAGTTCATCAACGGCAAGGCCGAGGGCCCGATCCGGGTCGGGGCCTGAGCGCCGACGAGCCGCAACGGCGCAACGCTCCGCCAACCCCGCACATCCCAATTCCGGCCACCGCTGGCTGTTTGCGCTCGCGGCAACTGCCCACACGCTGCCAGCGTCGGCTGTTGGTCCGCTTGGCATCCCGTCAGCCGCGCATCGCTCCGAGCGCCTTCGGCTGAGCTGGTTACCGCCAGCTCGTCGCGCTCAGTCGCTCCCCGCCGCGGTCGTCTCGCCGATGGCTGGCCCGCCGAGCGCCACCAGCTGCCGGTCGCGCACCACGGTTCCGTCGCGCGAGGTGCGGTGGTAGCGGACGACTGCCGCCAACTCCGGCGCATAGTAGAAGGTCGTGCTCGCCGACGGGTCGCGCAGATCGCTGCCGGCGATGCAGTCGATCCTGAACGTGTCGAAGGCCCCGGCCGGCACTGCCACCCGCACGGTGTCGGCGACCGTGCAGCGCGTCCGCGACAGGAAGGGTTGGCCGTTATCGGTCCCGCGGCGCGTCCACTCCGCGCTGTTGCCGACCCTGAGCGGGAACAGCGCGCGCGGGTCGCCCTCCACTTCGGCCTGGCCGACCGCGTTCTGCAGCGACCACGCCACGGTGGCGATGAACGGCGTGATGTCGGTGGCCTCCTCGCCGCGGTCGTTGCGCGAGCTGTAGCTGCCCGCGTCGACGGCGGTGACGGTCGAGGTCAGTTGCCCGCCATCCTCGAGCTGCCAGGTCATCTGCCGGCCAACGGGCGGCGGCGTGAACGCCGCCTCTTGCAGTGGGGCCGCCACCGGCGACTGCGCCACCTCCGGCCCGGGGGCCGGCCCCTGGGCGCAACCGACAAGACCGGCCAGCGCGCCGATGGCCAGAACTCCCATGATGCGCATGACGTCTCTCCTCGTTGCGAGCTTGCCGTGATCGATGCCGTCAGTCGGTCGCCGCCCCGACCGCTGCCCCGGTGATCGCCACGAGCTGGCGGTCGCGCACAAGACCCCGATCGCGGCTGCTCCGGTGGTAGCGGACGATGGCACCCAGCTCCGGCGCGTAGTAGTAGGTCGAGTGCGAGGACGGATTGGCGAGATCGCCGCCGGCGATGCAGTCGACCTTGAAGGTGTCGAAGGCACCGGCGGGCACGACGACCCGAACCTGCTCGCTGACCGTGCAGCGGGTCGCGGACTGGTAGGACTGGCCGTTGTTGACCCCACTCGACCGCCACTCGGCCCGGCTGCCGACGCGCAGCGGGAAGAGCGCGCGCGGGTCGCCGTCGAACGTGGCGGTGCCCTCGCCGTCGCGAACCGACCAGGAAGCGACGGCGAAGAACGGGCTGACGTCGACCGCCTCCTCGCCACGGTCGCTGCGCTGGCTGTAGCTCGCCTCGTCCACGGCGACGACGGTCCAGGTAAGGTTCGAGCCGTCCTCGGTCAGCCATGTCGCCTGCTGGCCGACCGGCGGCGGCACGAAGGGCGCCTCCGCCAGCGGGGCCGCGACCGGCAGGTGCTCGATCGCCGGCCCCTGCCCCGACCCCGATGCGCAGGCGGCGAGGCCCAGCGCCGACATGACGACCAAGGCTCCCATGATCCGCATGGCGATTCTCCTCGTTGCTCGTTGGGGAAATGACTGCCCTCAGTCGGTCGTCGCACCCAGGGCCGGGCCCGTGATCGCGGCGATCTGCCAATCTGCCACGAGACCCCGGTCGCGGTTGCCGCGCCGAACGCGGACGACGTCGCCGACCGCTGGCGCGTAGTAGTGGGTGCTCCAGGCGAACGGATCGCTCAGGTCGCGGCCGCGGATGCAGTCGACCTTGAACGTGTCGAAGGCACCTGCGGGCACCACGATCCGCACCTGGTCGGCCACGGTGCAGCGCACGCGGGACTCGAACGGCTCGCCGTTGCTGACCCCGCGATGAATCCACTCGGCCTGCCTGCCGACCCGGAGCGGGAACAGCGAGCGCGGGTCGCCCTCGATCTCGGCCGTGCCGACACCGTCTGCCGCCGACCAGGCCAGGGCGGCCTGGATCGGCGTCATCGCGACCGCCTGCTCGCCACGGTCGCTGACCGCGCTCGCCGTGCCGTCCTCGACCGCGACCACGGTCCAGGTCGACCGGCTGCCGTCCTCGAGCTGCCAGGTCACCGCCTAGCCCACCTGCCGCGGCGTGAAGGGCGCATCCGGCAACGGGGCCGCCACGGGCAGGTGCTCGACGGCCGACCCTGCCGCCCCCTGCCCGGGCCCCTGCGCGCAGGCCGCCAGCCCGACTGCCGAAGCGACAGCGACCACTCCCATGATCCGCATGGCGTATCTCCCTTCCTCCCGCCTCGTCGGCCACAGCCGATGGGCTCCCGCCCAGCCCACCACCTAACGGGAAGGAAGAGCCCCCGCACCTCCCACGCGGCAGGGGTCGGCGCCCTCAGCCGAGCGGTGCCGTAGACCGGGCGATCTGGCGGGTGAGGAGCTGGACGAGCGCCAGTCGGCTGCGGGTGCCGGTCTTGCCCTCGACCTGCTTCAGGAGCCAGCGGACATAGTTCAGCGAAAGCTGCGCCCGGCCGGCATACTCCTTGAGCGAGACGCCCGCGGCCAGGACCGCGGCCAGCCGCGCCTCGGCCGGTGTGAGCCCGTGCAGCCGGGCCAGATGCTCGAGCGGGGTCCGGGACTCCTGCGTCGGATCGACGATGAACACCGCGGCCACCGGCAGCCGGGTCACGTCGGGAAGCTGTTCCACCAGTGCCGCGGCACGCGGCAGCGGCAGCACGAGGAGCTGGTAGGGTGGCCGCAGCGACGGCCGCCCGGCCGCCAGGACGCCGCCCGGTGCCGCCTCGGGTGCGACCGCCACCCGGGCAGCGCCGGCGATCAGGCGGCGGAGATCGGCCGTGCCGGCGGCATCGGCGAGGCCGAGGCGCTGCCGGCTGGCCTGGAGCCCGTCCTGGCTCCTCAGCATCGCCTCGGCCGCCGCATTGGCCCAGACGATCATCCCGTCCCGGGCGACCAGCACCACCCCCTGCACCAGGGCCGAAAGCGCGTCGAGCAGGCCCCGCCGCTCGGCCTCGCCGGCGAGCCGGCGCGAACGGAGCTGGAGGGCGCGCCGGAGATGCGGCACGAGCAAAGCGAGGCGCCGCTGCGCCGCCTTGCCGGGCGCGCCCTCGCGCTTGCCGCTCAGGCTGGTGACCACGGCATAGGTGTCGCGATCGACGCCCATCGCCGTGGCGAGGCAGTAGCGCAGGTCGTAGCGCGCGAGGCACTCGGCATAAAAGGCGTTGCGGTCCATCTCCCGCTCCTCGATCACGTCGAGGTCGGTGATGATCCGGTTCAGCCGCTGGTCGAAGGCGATCGCGACCTTGGGATCCGCCTCGAAGTAGTGCGCCGCGTAGTCCACGAAGAGCTGCGGATCGAGCCCGGCGACGAAGGTGGCCTCGTGGCAGTCCCGGCCGCGCACGAAGAACATGGCGGCACCACAGCCGCCGAGATAGCGGTTCACGGCGTCGAGCGCTGTGACCCATGCGGCTTCATCGAGAGCGGCGCCGTAGATCTGGTCGACCAGTGCGAATGCCTGCTCGAGATCTGTCGACACAGCCGACTCCTTCCGCCCAATTGCGGTTTCTTTTCGGCATGACCAGCCAGTCGGCAAGACGTGCAAGCAAAGGTGGCAGCCAGCGACTGGCCCAGCGAAGACTGCAAGACCCGATCGTCTTGCGCATGTCGCCCTGGTGTACGCCCGACCTGTCGCTCCCGCCGTCTGGGCGTCGATCGGTCGGCAGGTTGCCAAAGGACGCGACGGGTGTCCGGTCGACGACGGCTATTCAAGAAGGAAGCGCGAGCCCGCCTCGGCCATGAGAAAAATCTTTAGAGGCGATTTATTTTATGCTGAACTTAAGAGTTTTTCAATGCATTCTTGCCGGGACAGCGAAACGCTGACTCGCCGGTCGGCCGGCCCCGCCGGCCTGCCGGCGAGCGCCAAAGGGAGCCCTTGCCCGGCGACCAGTTGAGAGGCATGGAACATCCCTGCTACACCGCAAGCAGGGTTCCCGATGCCAACAAATAACCCGAACGGGAGGTCGCTCATGCGTCGCTCGCTCCTCGCCGCCGCGACTGCGCTCACGCTCGGCGCCGCTCCGGCCACCGCCGAGACGCTCCGCTTCGCCTACCAGACCGACGTCAACACGCTCGATCCGCACGGCCTGAACGAGACCTTCACGCTGGGCTTTCAGGGCAACATCTACGAGGGCCTGACCCGCCGCGCGCCCGACCTCGCGATCGAGCCGTCGCTCGCCACCCACTGGGAGCTGCTCGAGCCCACCCGCTGGCGCTTCCACCTGCGCCAGGGAGTGACCTTCCACGACGGCAGCCCGTTCACCGCCGACGACGTGGTGTTCTCGGCCGAGCGGACGCTGGCCGAGGGGTCCGACCTCAGAACCCGTCTGGCCGGCGTCGTCGAGGTGATCGCCGTCGACGAGCACACGGTCGACTTCGTCACCGAGGTGCCCAACCCGGTCCTGCACGCCGAGTGGGATACCTGGTACATCATGGACCGCGAGTGGGCCGAAGCCAACGGCGCCACCAGGCCAACCAACGTCGCCGACCAGGGCGGCGCCTTCGCCCACCGCCACGCCAACGGCACCGGGCCGTTCATGCTGGAGCGCCGCGACGCCGACGTCCGCACCACGGCCGTCGTCAACCCGAACTGGTGGGACACGCCCGAGCACAACCTGACCGAGGTCGTCTTCCAGCCGATCGCCAGCGACAGCACCCGGGTCGCGGCCCTGCTCTCGGGCGAGATGGACATGGTCTTCCCGGTGCCTATCCAGGACGTGCCCCGGGTCGACTCGACCGATGGCGTGAACGCGCTCACCGGGCCCGAGCTGCGCACCATCTTCCTCGGCCTCGACCAGGACCGCGACGAACTCCTGCATTCTTCCGTCCGCGGCGCCAACCCGTTCACGGATCGCCGGGTGCGGCAGGCCATGTACCAGGCGATCGACATGGACGCGATCGTTACGCACGTCATGCGCGGCCAGGCGACGGCGGCCACCACCATGGTCGCACCGGGCGTGCAGGGCTTCCCAGAGGATCTCCGCCGCCACCCGTTCGACCCCGAGACGGCCAAGGCGCTGCTTGCCGAGGCCGGCTATCCGGGCGGCTTTGCGGTCACCCTGGACTGCACCAACGACCGCTACGTCAACGACGAGGCGATCTGCCAGGCGCTGGTCGGCATGCTCGCCCGGATCGGCATCCGGGTCGATCTTCTGGCGCAGACCCGGTCGCTCTACTTCGCCAAGGTGCTGGCCCAGGGCGGCTACGACACCAGCCTCTACATGCTGGGCTGGACGCCGGGCAGCTTCGACAGCTGGAACGCCCTCTACAACCTCGTCCACAGTCGGACCCCGGACGGCGCGGGAGCGTTCAATCTCGGCGGCTACGCCAATCCCGAGATCGACGCGCTCACCGCCGACATCCTGACCGAGACCGACCTCGATGCCAGGACCGCGCTGATCCATCGGGCGTGGCGGGTGCTGCACGATGATGCGGGCTACATCCCGCTCCACCAGCAGGCCCTGGCCTGGGGTGTCCGCGACGGCGTCAGCGTGGCACAGCGCGCCGACGACCTGTTCGCCTGGCGCCACGTCGTCAAGGACTGAGCCGCCGCCCAGGGCGGCCGGTCGTGCCCGCCGCGGCCCGCCCGGTGGCAGCCCGCCGGCGGCGTTGCGCACCGGCAACGATCGTGGTCATATGCCGGCGGTCGCCCGATCGGCGCCGGCCAAGACCGGCGAGAGGAACAGCCTGGTGAACGAAAGCGCAGGCGCGCCGACCTGCAACTCGTGCGGTGCCACGCCACCGGCGGGTGCGCGGTTCTGCCCGAGCTGCGGCGTGCGGCTCGAGCCGGCCGCCACCGGCCAGGGGAGTGACGCGCCGGGTGGCGAGCACCGTCAGATCACGGTCATGTTCTGCGACATCGTCGGCTCGACACGGCTTTCGGCCGAGCTCGACGCCGAGGATCTGCGCGAGCTGCTGCGCGCCTACCACGCAATCTGCGCCGCCGAGATCGAGGGCCGCGACGGGATGATCGCGAGCTATTTCGGCGATGGTGTCATGGCCTATTTCGGCTATCCCCGGGCCCACGAGGACGCGGCCTTGCGTGCCGCCGACGCCGGCCTCGGCATCACCGCCCGGCTCGAGCGCCTGGGCGAGCAGTTCCTGGCCCAGCGCGGCATCGCCCTGGCGGCGCGCGTGGCCCTGCATACCGGCCGTGTGCTGATCGGCGAGATGGGGGCCGGACGGCACCGCGACCGCCATGCCGTCACGGGCGTCGTCCCCAATCTCGCGTCCCGGCTGGAAAGCCTCGCCCCGCGCAACGGTGTGGTCGTCAGCGCCCAGACCATGGCGCTGATCCAGCGGGCGTTCCGGATCGATTCCATCGGCAGCTACGACCTCCGCGGCATTCCCCACCCGGTCGAGGTCTTTCGTGTGCTCAGCCGCAAGCCGGCCGCCGCCGCCCTCCCCGACCACCGGCGTCGGCTGATCGGCCGCGAGGCCGAGCTCGAGACCCTGGCCAGCGCCTGGGACCGGGTCCGCGGCGGCGCGACCCTGCAAGTGACGATCGCGGCCGAGCCCGGCGTGGGCAAGTCCGCCCTCGCCGCCGCCTTCGTCGACGAGGCGCGGATCGATGCCGGCCACGTGGTCGCCTTCGCCGGCGATCTGGGCGAGCAGAACGCCCCGTTCGCCTGCCTCCGCCAGACCATCGCCCGCCATCTGGAAGGGGCCGACGCGCACGACCTCGAGCAGGCGCGCCAGGCCCTCGTCGGTTGGCTGGGTGCCACCGACGACGCATCCGGCACCCATGTCGCGACGATGCTCGCCCTCTGGCGCGGCGAGATCGCCGAGGGGCCCGAGGGGCGTGCCGCGGTCTTCGCCGCCGCCGCCGCCCTCCTCGCCGCCCGGCGCCCGCCCGTGCTGGTCCTGCTCGAGGATGCGCACTGGATCGATCCCTCGACCCGCGAACTTCTCGGTCGCATCCTGGCCGGTCCCGGCGGCGGCCGGCTGGTCCTGGTCCTGACCCGCCCGGGCGAGCCGCTCGACTGGCAGCTGGCGGACCATGCGACCATCGCGCTCCGCCAGCTCGATTCGGCCGGATGCCGCCAGCTGGCCGAGGCGGTGGCCGGTTGCGCCGTGGCGCCGACCCTGGCCAGGCGGATCGAGACCGCGACGGACGGGCTGCCGCTCTATGTCGAGGAGCTGACCAAGGCGCTGATCGAATCGCAGGCTGTGCGACACCAGCGCGGGGTGCTGCAGGCCGCCGACCTCGATGCGCCGCTCGACACCCCGGCCTCGTTGCTCGACCTGATCACCGCCCGCCTCGACCGGCTGGGCGCCGCCAAGAGCCTGGCCCAGATCGCCGCCGTGCTCGGGCGGCGCTTCCGCCGGCAGGCCCTGGCCGCGGTGAGCGGCCAGAGCGAGGCCGAGGTCGAGGCGGCCTTGGCCAGGCTGACCGCCGCCGGCATTCTCACGCCCGAGCCGGACGGGGAGCTGGCCTTTCGCCACGCCCTCTTCCAGAACGCCGCCTACGAGAGCCTGCTGCGCTCCGCGCGGCGCAGCTGGCACCGCCGCTATCTCGACTGGCTCAAGGAATCGCCGGCAAGGCTCGAGAGGCTGCGCCCCGAGACCAAGGGCCTGCATCTCGAGGCATCCGGGCGGCATCGAGAGGCCGCCGAGCACTATGTCGAGGCCGGCCTCGCCGCCAACCGCGCCTCGGCGAGCCTGGAGGCCGCCGCGCATTTCCGCCGGGCGCGCGATCTCCTCAACCTCGATGCCGACGACGCCCGCACAGCGGCAGCCCGGCTGCAGGCTCAGGTGCAGCTGGCCGGCGCCCTGCTCTCGGCCCGTGGCCCGGGTGCGCCTGAGACGCGGGCCGCCTATGACGAGGCGCTGCGCCTGGCCGAGGCGACGCCCGAGTCCGAGTGGCATCTCGCGGCCTATTGGGGCTGGTGGCGCGTCTCCGACACCTTCGCCGCCATGGCGGCACGGGCGGGGCGGCTCCTCGACGTCTCGCAGCAGATGCGCGGCGTCGAGTTCAAGCTGCAGGCAATGCATTGCGGCTGGGCCACCGCCTTCCAGGTGGGCGAGCTGCAGACGGTGCGCAGCCGCGCCCTGGCCGGCTTGCAGCTGTACGACGAGGCCGCCCTCGCCGATCTGCGCACCCTCTACGGCGGGCACGACTGCAAGGTCTGCGCGCTCGGCGAGATCGGGCTCGCGGCGTGGCTCATGGGCGCCGGCGACGCCGCCGCGGCCCACACCGACGCAGCCCTCGCGCATGCCGAGGCGCTCGACCACGTGGGCAGCCTGCTGCACGCGCTCGACATCGCCGTGATGCTGCACCACTACCGGCGCGACGGCGCGGCCGTGGGCCGCTGCGCCGAGCGGCTGCAACGGCTCGGCACCGACTACGACCTCGAGGAGTACCGGGCCAAGGCCGACATCTTCCAGGGCTGGCGGGCGATCGACGCCGGCGATCCGGAAGCCGGGCTCGCCCGGATCGACCGCAGCTTCAAGATCCTCGAGGAGGTCGGCACGCCGGAGGACTTCCCGGTGTATCAGTGCATGCGCGCCGAGGCGCTGCGGCTCTCGGGCGACCTCGAGCAGGCCCTTGCGGCGCTGGCCGGAGCCAAGGCGGTCATCGCCGAGCAGGGTGTGGCCTACTGGGCGGCCGAGATCGCGCGCCACGAGGCCCTGGTGGAGATGAGCCGCGCCGTGCCCGACCTGGGCCTCGTCGCGGCCAAGCTCGAGGAGGCCCGGCGGATCGCCCTGGCCCAGGGGGCCCTGGCCCTGGAGCTGAGGGCCGGGATCACCAGCCTCGCCGTCGCCCAGCGCACTGGAAGCGGACGCGGCGCCGCCCACGCGCTGGCCGGCATCCTCGCCCGATTCGACCCGTCGGCCACCGGCCGCGACATCGCCGAGGCGCGTGCCGCCCTCTGCCTCGTCGAGCCGTCGTGAGCGCCACCGACAAGCGTTTCACCGAGGGTGCCCGCCGCAGCTGCGCGCCGGCCGCGACCTGGGCGAAGCTCGCCCCACTCCTGCCCGTCTTCGGCATCAGCCGGGTCGCCGTCATCACCGGGCTCGACCGGATCGGCATCCCCGTCTGCACCGCCTGCCGGCCCAACGGCCGCTCGCTCTCGGTGTTCCAGGGCAAGGGCCTGAGCCTCGAGGCCGCCAAGGTGTCGGCCGTCATGGAGGCCTACGAGACCTGGTGTGCCGAGAGCATCGACCAGCCCTTACGCCTCGCCTCGCTCGACGAGCTGCGCTTCGGCCACCGGCTGGTCGACATCGATGCCCTGCCGCTGGCCACCACCCTGCCGCTCGACCCCGGCCACCCCTTCCTCTGGATCGAGGGCCGCGACCTGATCGGCGGCGGCCGGCGCTGGCTGCCGTTCGAGCTGGTCCATGCCAACTATGCCCTGCCCGAGCCGCCGCATTCCGGCACCTTCGCCGCCACCACCAATGGTCTGGCCTCCGGCAACACGCCCGAGGAGGCGCTTCTGCATGCGCTCATGGAGGTGATCGAGCGCGACGCCATCACCTTGTGGAAGCTCGGTCCCGACGCATGGCGCGCGCGCACGGCGCTCCGCCTCGAGACCGTGACCGACCCCGCCTGCCGCTGGCTGCTGGACCGCTACGCCGCGGCCGGGATCGATGTCGCCGTCTTCGACGTCACCTCCGATCTCGGCATACCGGCCTTCCTGGCGCTGATCGACGATCCGGCCGGCACGACGGGGGCAGCAGAGCTCGGCAGCGGCGCCCACCCCGCCCCGGAGGTGGCCATGGTCAGGGCGCTCACCGAGGCCGCCCAGGCCCGGGCCACCTTCATCGCGGGGGCGCGCGAGGACATTCCGGACGAGGACTACGCCACGGCCGCACTCGCCGCTCGCCGGGCAGCGGCACGCGCGATCCTCGACGGCCTCGCGCCGGAACGCCGCTACGCCGATGTCCGGAGCGTCGAGCGGGCGAGCTTCGCCGAGGACATCGCGGCCACGCTCGCCGCCCTGCGCGCCGCCGGCATCGGCCAGGCCCTGGCCGTCGATGTCGGCAAGCCCGCCTTCGGCCTCGCGGTCGTCCGGGTGGTCGTGCCCGGCCTCGAGGCGGCGCTCGAGGGGCCGCGCTCGGACTATGTGCCCGGCCCGCGTGCCGCGGCACTGCTGGCGCCGGAGGCCGCATGATCGTCGCCTTCATCGGCCCCAGCCTGCCCGGCACCGCGGCCCGGGCCAGCGGCGAGGTGATCGTCCTGCCGCCTGCCCGGCGCGGCGACATCCTGGCGGCGATCGAGGCCCATGCACCCGACGCGATCGCCCTCGTCGACGGCTATTTCGAGCAGGTGCCGTCCGTCTGGCACAAGGAGATCCTCTTCGCTTTGGCAGCGGGCATCACCGTCGCCGGGGCGGCCAGCATGGGGGCGCTGCGCGCGGCCGAGCTGTGGGCCTTCGGCATGGTCGGCGTCGGCCGCGTGTTCGAGGCCTATGCCGGTGGCCGTTTCCCGCCGTTCGAGGACGCCTTCGAGGACGACGACGAGGTGGCTGTCGTGCACGGGCCGGCCGAGGCCGGCTACCCCGCGACCGACGCCCTGGTCGACATCCGCGCCACCCTGGCGGCCGCGGTCGCCGCCGGCCTGCTCGACCTCGCCACGGCCACGGCGCTGGTCGCCACCGCCAAGCGCCTGTTCTACAAGGACCGCAGCTACGCCGCCCTGCTCGACCGCGCGAGGGCGGACGGCATCGACCCGGCTGCGCTCGACCGGCTCGCGGCCTGGCTGCCTTCCGGTCGCGTGCTCCAGAAGCGGGCCGATGCCGAGGCGCTCCTGACGGCGCTCGCCCATGGCACCCTGCACTCGGCGCCGGCGGCCTTCCGCTTCGAGCGCACGCTCATCTGGGAGCGCTGGCAGGCCGGAAGCGAGAAGCGATGAGCTTCTCCCTCGACCGCCACTTCGCGCGGACGGGCACCCGCTTCCGGCTGTTCGCCCAGTCGCCGGTGCTGGCCGATTTCGCGCGGCCCGAGACCGTCCTCGTCTCCTCGCCCCGCGGCAGTCTCGGGCCCGGCCCCGCCGATCACCGAATGTACACGCTCCGACCGCGGGGCAAGCACGCCTATGGCGAGCGCGACCTGCCGCCCTACCGCGGGCCCCAGGAACCTCCGGTCCGCCCCGGCCGGCAGGGTCATTTCGACCATCTCGATCCCGCCGACCCCGGCTTCGCGGCGGCCCATGTCTTCGGCACCGTGCGCCGGGTGCTCGACGTCTGGGAGCTCTACCTGGGCGGGCCGCTGCCCTGGCACTTCGCCCTGAGCCACCAGCGACTCGAGCTGATCGCGCACGTCGCCTGGAACAACGCGCAGTTCGGCTGGGGCTACCTCGAATGCGGCGAGGCTGCCGACGATGCCGGCCGGGTTCAGCCCTTCGCCCTCAATTTCGACGTCCTGGCACACGAGACCGGCCACGGTCTCGTCTTCTCGCTCGTCGGCATGCCGCGGCCCGAGACGCTGACCGCCGCCTATCGCGGCCTGCACGAATCGGCGTCCGACCTCGTCGCCATGCTCACCGCCCTGCACTTCGAGAGCTTCCTGGAGCACGTCCTGCGAGTCACCGAGGGCGACCTCTATGTCGAGAACGAGCTCTGCCGGATCGGCGAGCTGTCGCAGACCCGGCAGATCCGCTCGGCCTCCAATGCGCTCAAGATGAGCGACGTGGTCGATCCGCGCACCCCGCCGCAACAGGTCGGGGGCAAGGCCGTCCACCGGCTCGGCCAGCCGCTTACCGGGGCCGTCTTCGACATCTTCGCCGACCTCTATCTCGAGCGGCTGGTCGCCACGGGCCTCGTCGGCCGGGCGTTGGCGCAGCGCCTGCGGCGGGCCGCTGCCGCCTCGGCGGAGGCGCTGGCCGAGGTCGACGACCGGCCGTTGCGCGCGGCCTTCACCCGCTCGCCGGCGGGCTTCAAGGCGGCCCTCGCCGACGCCCGCGACATGGTGGGGCTCCGGCTCGCCGAGACCCTGCACCGGCTGACCCCGCACCACCTGACCTTCGAGCGCGTGGCCACCACCTTCCTCGCCGTCGACCGGCGGCTGAGCGGCGACACCTATCAGGCGCTGGTGCGGGACAGCTTCGCCTGGCGCGGCATCCTGCCGGCCGCCCGCTCCCGACCTGTGGCCTAATCGCCGGCCATCGTGTACAACCTCGGCAACAAGCGAGGAAACGCCATGACCACCATCGGCCTCGTCCCGTCCCGGACCGTGACGCTGTTCGTCAAGCAGGTCGAGGCGCTGTTCCTCGAGGCGGCGGTGCCGAAGGCGGTCGCCCAGGGCACGACACCGGACAGCAAGACCTACCAGAAGCTCGAGACCGGCGGCGAGGGCAAGCCCAAGACCGTGCCGCTTTCGGTCTTCCGGGGCGGCATCGTCGCCGTCTACGGCTATCGCCTCGCCGACGCGGAGCACCCGGCCAGCCTGCCCGAGCCGGTCCGCCTGTTGCTGCCGGAGCGGCCGGCCGACGAGCCGCCCCGCGCAGTGGGCGATCCCGATCCGGCCGACAAGGTCTTTCCACGCTCACGCTTCTTGCGCTGGACCGCCGAACTCGACGCCCCCACCCTCTTCCTCGCCAGCGAGGAGACGACGCTGGCCGAGGCCCTCGGCCTGGCACCGACCGATCAGGCCGACGCCGGCATGCCGACCGGGGCGGGCTTCACGCTGCGGGGTGCCGACGGCCGGCTCTACTACGTGCCCGAGGCGCTCGACTGCTTCGAGGTGGTCGACGAGGGCGAGCGCGGCACGCTCCTGCTCGCCCCCGGCAGCGACCGCGACGATCTCAGGGTCCGCGACCTCCTCGACGACGGCACCGGCGGGGCGATCCAGGCGCGCGCCATGCTGCAGTCGCGGGCGATGCTGCAGTCTCGCGCCATGCTGCAGAGCCGGGCGATGCTGCAGTCGCGGGCAATGCTGCAGAGCCGGGCGATGCTCCAGTCCCGCGCGATGCTCCAGTCCCGCGCCATGCTCCAGTCGCGCGCGATGCTGCAGGCCCGGGCGATGATGCAGACCCATCTCCACGGCGAGGGCGATCCCGACAAGGGCGAGGACTGAGCCGCGCCGCCGATGACCGGGCCTAGGCCAGGCCCGTCCACATCCCGCGCATCCGCGCCTTGAGGTCGGTGCGCGGTGCAGGGCCGGCGCCGTCGCCAGCCGTCTCCACCGCCGGCGGCGGCCAGCTCGCCACCTCGAACCGGTCGAGGATCGCGTCCGGCACGAACCGGGTCCGCGCCGCGTAGACGTGCCGGTCGCCGAGTCGCGCCTGGCCGTGGGTGTAGAAGCGCTGCGGCGTGACCAGGTGCAGCCGGTCCCTGGCCCGGGTCATGGCGACGTAGAGCAGCCGCCGCTCCTCCTCGATCTCGGCACTGCTGCCGGTCGCGAGATCCGACGGGATGCAGCCGTCCACGCAGTTGAGCACGAAGACCTGCGTCCATTCCTGCCCCTTGGCGGAATGGATGGTGGAGAGGATCAGGTAGTCCTCGTCCCGGCTCGGCACGCCCGACCGGTCGCTGGTCGCATCGGGCGGATCGAGGGTGAGCTCGGTGAGGAACCGCTCGCGGCTGGCGAAGCCCTGCGCCATGGCCTCGAGCTGCAGGAGATCGGCCCGGCGCACCGCCGCATCCTCGTGCAGCCGCTCGAGCTGCGGCTCGTACCAGAGCCGCACGGCGGCGAGCTCGGCCGGCCAGCCCGCCGCCCCCCGCCGCAGCGTGCCGTAGAGCTCGACGAAGCCCGGCCAGTCCAGGGCCGCTCGCTGCGGCACGCGAAACCCCGGCAGGGCGAGTGCCGGGTCGAGGCTGCCGCGCATCGCCTCCATGATCCGCCCGGCCGTGCCGGGGCCGATCCCGGGGAGGAACTGCAGCACCCGGAAACCGGCGACACGGTCGGTCGGGTTCTGGGCGAGGCGCAGCACCGCGAGGACGTCCTTGACGTGCGCGGCGTCCAGGAACTTGAGACCGCCGAACTTGACGAACGGGATGTTGCGCCGGGTGAGCTCGAGCTCGAGCGCCGCACTGTGGTGGGCCGTGCGGAACAGCACCGCCTGCCGCTTGAGCGCCGTCCCGGCCTCGCGCGTGTCGAGCACCGCCCGGGCCACGTACTCGGCCTGGGCAGTCTCGCACCGTACCGCCACGAGCTGCGGCCGCTCGGCCGACTGCCGCTCGGTCCAGAGGTTCTTGGTGAAGCGCCGCGACGCCTCGCCGATCACTGCGTTGGCCGCCGCCAGAATGGGTTCGGTCGAGCGGTAGTTGCGCTCGAGCGTCACGATCCGCGCGCGCGGCCGGAACTGGTCCGGGAACTCCAGGATGTTGCGCACCTCGGCGGCGCGAAAGGCGTAGATCGCCTGGGCGTCGTCGCCGACCACCGTCACCCCCCGGCCGTCGGGCTTCAGCGCCAGCAGGATCGCCGCCTGGAGGCGGTTGGTGTCCTGGTACTCGTCCACCAGCACGTGGTCGAACCGGGCGCCGAGCCCGGCGGCGAAGGCCGGCTCGGCCGCGAGCTCGGCCCAGTAGAGCAGGAGGTCGTCGTAGTCGAGCACGTTGCCCGCCTGCTTGGCCGCGACGTAGCCGGCGAACAGAAGCTGCAGCTCGGCCTGCCAGCCGGCACACCAGGGAAACGCCTCGGCCAGCACGTCCGCCAGCGCCGCCCGGGCGTTGACCACCCGGGAGTAGATGGCGAGGCAGGTGGCCTTGCCCGGAAACCGGCTCTCGGTCGCCGACGGCCCCTGCTCGTGCCGCACGAGGTTCAAGAGATCGGCCGAATCCTCGCGGTCGTGGATGGTGAAGCCCGGATCGAGCCCGATCTCCGGGGCAAGCTCGCGCAACAGCCGGGCGCCCACGCCGTGGAAGGTCCCGGCCCAGGTGAGCGCCTCGGCCAGCACCCGGCCGCGCTCGCCCAGCACCTCGACCGCGATCCGCTCGACCCGCCGGATCATCTCCACCGCCGCCCGGCGCGAGAAGGTGACGAGCAGGATGCGGCGCGGATCGGCCCCCTCGACCAGCAGGTGCGCCACGCGATGCGCCAGCGTGGCGGTCTTGCCCGACCCCGCCCCGGCGATCACCAGCAACGGCCCCGCCACCCGCCCGTCCCCGTGCAGCACAGCATCCCGCTGCTCCGGATTGAGGCGGGCGAGATAGGCGGGCTCGAGCAGGGTCGGCTGAACGACGGAGGACATGCCGCAATCGAGCACCCTCGCAGACCCAACGCAAGCGCCGGTTGCGGGGGGAGGAGGAGGCAGGAAGGCGGCGAGGCTGGCCCAGCCGCCGACACCGCCGGAACTGTCTGGGCCCAGTGCCAGCAGGTGAGGCAACGTCGAGCCAACTCTCAAGCGGCAGCCCGTCGATCGGGCAAACGGCCTGGTGTTGCCGGTGACCAACAAGAGGCCGTGCGTCGGGGTGTGGGCTCCGATCAGGAGGTCGTCAGCGAGACGCCTCCGTCATACCAAGCGCGGTGCCAAGGTCCCGTCGGGGCGCGGGGACGATCATCGTCCCCGCTCTAGCCTCAGCTTAGCCTCACCCACCCATCATCAGCTTGACGACCTCTTCCCCGTCCGTCTCCTTCGCCAGCCGCTCCCCCGCCTTCCTCCCGCGTTCGAGGACGACGATCCGATCCGAGACGGCGAAGATGTCGTGGAGGTTGTGGCTGATGAAGATAATGCCGACGCCGCTTTGCTTGAGGCGGTGGATCAGCGCCAGGACCTCGCGCTGCTCCGGCACGCCGAGGGCTGCGGTGGGCTCGTCCATGATGAGGAGGCGGGCCTGCCAGTAGACGGCGCGGCCGATGGCGAGGGCCTGGCGCTGGCCGCCGGAGAGGGTGCGGACGGGGGCGTCGAGGTCGCGGACGACGATGCCGAGGGCCTTCAGCGCCTTCTCGGCCTCGCTGCGCATGGTCTTGCGGTCGAGGTAGGGGAGGCCCAGGAAGTGCTTCAGCTTCTCGCGGCCGAGGAAGAGGTTGGTGCCGGCGTCGAGATTGTCGGCCAGCGCAAGGTCCTGATAGATGGTCTCGATACCGCGGTCGCGGATCTCGCGGGGGGTGAGGTGGTGGACCGGCTCGCCCTGGTAGCGGACCTCGCCGCCGTCGGGCTTGTAGACCCCCGAGATCATCTTGATGACGGTCGACTTGCCGGCACCGTTGTCGCCGGCGAGGGCCACGACCTCGCCCGGCATGACGTGGAGCGAGACGTCGCGGACGGCATGGATGCCGCCGAAGCGCTTGTTCAGGCCGGTTGCTTCCAGGATCGGGGTGGTCATGCCGGGCTCCCGACATGCATTCGGTCGCGGAGCTGGTCGATCAGGACGGCGACGATGATCACGGCACCCACGGCGATGAACTGCCAGTAGGGGGCCACGTTGATGAAGACGAGGCCGAACTGGATGACGGCGATGATGAGCGCGCCGATGACGGTGCCCTTGATGGTGCCCTGTCCGCCCGTCAGGCTCGCCCCGCCGATGAAGACGGCAGCCACAGCGTAGAGCAGGAGCGGCTCGCCGGCCTGCGCCGCCCCGGCGGAGAAGCGGGCGGTGTAGACGATGCCGCCGAGGCCGGCGGTGAAGGCGGAGAGCAGGAAGAGGACGATCAGGTGGCGCTCGACGTCGACG
Source organism: uncultured Geminicoccaceae bacterium (assembly GCA_964460465.1). Lineage (GTDB taxonomy): Bacteria > Pseudomonadota > Alphaproteobacteria > Geminicoccales > Geminicoccaceae > SLRI01. The sequence continues at coordinate 48,541 of CAYWSB010000016.1, forward strand.
CCGGCGCGCCTCGCCGCCTCGACATTGCCGCCGATGGTGTAGGTGTGCAGGCCGAAGCGGGTGTAGGTCAGGAGGTAGTGGAAGGCGGCGGTCACCAGGATCGTCATGACGACGACGATGGGCACGCCCCAGAGAGCTTGGTTGCCGAACCAGGTGGCGGCGGGGTTCCTGATCGAGACGGTGGCCCCGCCGGCGACCAGCAGCGCCATGCCGCGGGCGATGCCGTACATGCCGAGGGTGCCGATGAACGAGGGCACGTTCAGTCTGGCCACCATCCAGCCATTGACGAAGCCCGGGACGAGCGAGACGGCGAGCCCGATGGTAATGCCGAGGACCAGCGACAGGGCGGGTGGGACGGCCGGGTCGATGGCGCGGATGACGACCGCCATGGTGACGGCGGCAAGGCCGGTGACGAAGCCGATCGAGAGGTCGATGTGGGAGGCCACGATGACCAGGGTCAGGCCGATGGCCAGCAGCAGGGTTTGTGACGCCGCGATCGAGATGGCCTGGAGGTTGTGGGCTCGGAAGAGGAAGGTGTTGCCGGTCTCGATTCGCGCCCAGGCCTCGAAGAAGACGAGGATGATGACGAGGAACACCCAGGACCAGGTGGCGAGGATCAGGCGCAGCGCTCGCGCCCGGCCGCCACGGTCGGCGACGCTGGTGTCGGTGGTGGTGGCCACGTGGCGGGTCTCCCACAGCCGACGGGGGGCCACCTCGCGGCAGCCCCCCGTTCAGACAACGGCGATCACTCGCCCGAGTAGATGAACTTCTGGATCGCCTCGTCGTCGACATTGGACGCGTCGATGACGGTGAAGCCGGTGCCGATGGCGGGCGGCACGCTCTGCCCGGTGAGGTGGGCATAGGCCGTCATCACGCCGTAATAGCCGATCTCGGCCGGGTGCTGGGCGATGGCGATGTCGACCAGGCCGTCGGAGATGTTGTCGACGATCGACTGCGGCGCGTCGAAGGCGATCACCCGGACCTCGCCGGACTTGCCGGCGGCCTGCACGCCGTTGGCGGCGCCCAGGGCAGAGAAGAGGTTGGCGCCGAAGACGCCCGCGAGGTCGGGGGTGCGGGCGAGGACGGCCTGGAACTGCGAGGCGGCGAGGCTGGCGTCGTTCTCGTTGAACTGGGTGTCGAGGACCTCGATGCCGGCGTGGTTCTCCATCTCCAGCTTGAAGCCTTCCTCGCGCTGGTCGGTGGTCGAGATGCCGGGCCGGACGTTCGAGACGTAGACCTTGCCCTCGCCGCCGATGGCGTTGGCCATGGCGCGGGCGGCGATGCGGCCGCCCTCGACATTGTCGGAGGCGATGTAGCTGATCGGGAAGTCGGCGTCGCCGGAGCCCGTCTGATACTGGCCGTTGCCGATGAAGGTGTCGACGGTGATCACCGGGATGCCGGCATCGTGCGCCCGCCTGAGCGGCTCGATGAGCTGGGTGGTGTCGGTGGGGGCGATCAGGATGGCGTCAGGACCCCTGGCGATGACGGCATCCAGGACCGGCACCTGGAGGACCGGCTCGAACTCCTCGGCCCCCTGGAAGTTGACGGTGATGCCGAGCGCCTGGGCCGCGGCCTGGGCACCCCGGTTCATGGTGATGTAGAAGTCGTCGGTGGTCAGGCCCGGGATGAGAGTGATCTCGATGTCGGACTGGGCAGTTGCCGGGTTGATGTGGGCCGGGCCGGTGGCGGCGAGGGCCAGGGCCACGGCCCCAGCGGTCGCCATATGGCGGAGCTGCATGTCGTTGCCTCCCTAAAGGACGCCGGGCGTTGCCGGCAGTTCGGTGTGCGGGCGGAGACTAGTCGCGCTGGCGGCCCTTGGCCAGAGTGCCGGCATCGGCTGCGCCACCGGGCCGATGCGCCGCGGGGACCCACGGCGGCATGACGATGCGTGATGATGAGATGCGGGGAGGATGATCCTCCCCGCGCCCCACCGGAGTTTTGGGTTGGTGGCGGTTCGGACTGCGGAAATAACGAGCGAGCGCTGTGTTGGGCGAAGGCTCGGGATCTTCAGGTAGCGTCGCGAATGGTGAAAGTGGCGCGGCGCCGGCGGCAGAGCTGCCGCCCTTGTTGGCTGGACCGGCTTACCAACTACGCCCAGGGGATTGAGCCATGATGCACTTAGTCAAGCTCGCAGTTCTCAAAAAACTCGGTGATGTAGCTGCTCGGCTGATACTGGCAGTGGTCAACGCTGCCGCAGATGATATCAGCAAGCGCGCGGAGGTTTCTGTCCTTCCAGGTCATAGTTGAGCTCGGCTGTCTGCTCTGCATTCATCCAAGTGATGGCGGCGGGGATGTCACTCCGGCGGCTCACTCCATGCAGCCAGCCCCAACCATTCGCGGTCAACCAACGCTATGCACGCCAACCAGCCCCCACCGAAATCCGCTGGGGCGCGGGGAGGTGCCGCCTCCATGCTCTCCGACCTGCTCAGAACGGGATGTCGTCGTCGAGATCGGGTGGCGTCGAGCTGCGGCCGGAAGCGGGTGGCCGGTCGGGCTGGCGCTGGGGGGCGCGCGTGGCGGTCGCGGGGCGGCTGCCGTAGTCGTCGTCGGGGCCGCCCATCATGCCGCGATCGTCGCTGCCGATGTCGCCGCCGCCGGCGCCGCCGAGGAGGACGAGCTCGCCGCGGAAGCGCTGCAGGACGATCTCCGTCGTGTACTTCTCCACGCCGGACTGGTCGGTCCATTTCCGGGTCTGGAGCTGGCCCTCGAGGTAGACCGAGCGGCCCTTCTGCAGGTAGCGCTCGGCTACGTCGGCCAGGTTCTCGTTGAAGATGACGACGCGGTGCCACTCGGTCTTCTCGCGCTGCTCACCGCTCTGCCGGTCCTTCCAGCGCTCGGAGGTGGCGATCGCCAGATGGACGATCTTCTGGTTCGACTGGGTGTAGCGAACCTCGGGGTCGCGGCCGAGATTGCCCACGAGGATCACCTTGTTGACGCTGCCGGCCATGCCTGCCGTTCCCCGGTTGTGTCGCTGCTGGAGCGAGCTTACACGGCTCGGGCGCCGGGGCAAACGGCGGTGGCGAGTCTGCCGCCTTGTCATCGCCGCGCGAGCGCGCAAGTAGTGGGGACAGCGGCGCCGCTAGAGGCGTCCTCCCTCAGGCCGGCGGTCGACTCCATGGACGAAGTCATTCGCATACGCGGTGCGCGTGAGCACAACCTGAAGTCGATCGACGTCGACATCCCGCGCTTCAAGCTGGTGGTGATCACCGGCCTCTCGGGCTCCGGCAAGTCGTCGCTGGCGTTCGACACGGTCTATGCCGAGGGGCAGCGTCGCTATGTCGAGAGCCTCTCGGCCTACGCGCGGCAGTTCCTCGAGCTGATGCAGAAGCCGGATGTCGACCTGATCGAGGGGCTCTCGCCGGCGATCTCGATCGAGCAGAAGACGACGTCCAAGAACCCGCGCTCGACCGTCGCCACGGTCACCGAGATCTACGACTATATGCGGCTCCTGTGGGCTCGGGTGGGCGTGCCCTACTCGCCGGCGACCGGCCTGCCGATCGAGGCGCAGACCGTCTCGCAGATGGTCGACCGCATCATGGCCATGCCGGAGGGGTCCAGGCTCTACCTCCTCGCCCCCATCGTCCGCGGCCGCAAGGGCGAGTACCGTAAGGAGTTGCGGGAGCTGCAGCGGCAGGGCTTCCAGCGGGCCAAGGTCGACGGCAGCTTCTTCGAGCTCGACGAGGTGCCGGCGCTCGACAAGAAGAAGAAGCACGAGATCGAGGTGGTGGTGGATCGCCTCGTCACCGCGCCGGACCTGGCGCAGCGGCTGGCGGACTCGATCGAGACGGCGCTCGGGCTGTCCGACGGGCTGCTCGTCGTCGAGGACGCGGATTCGGCCGAGCGGCTGACGCTTTCGGCCAAGTTCGCCTGCCCGGTCTCGGGCTTCACGCTGCCGGAGATCGAGCCCCGGCTCTTTTCGTTCAACAACCCCTACGGCGCCTGCCCGTCCTGCGACGGGCTCGGCAAGCGGCTGATCGTCGACCCCGACCTCGTGGTGCCCGATCCCACCCGCTCGGTGCAGCGGGGCGCCGTCGAGCCTTGGGCGTCGCAGACCATGCACTACTACCCGCAGGCGCTGACGGCCGTGCTCCGGCATTTCGACGAGAGCCTGCACACGCCCTGGGCGGATCTCGCCGAGGCGACCCGGCGGACGATCCTCTTCGGCTCCGGCGCCGAGGTCATCCCGATGAGCTTCGAGGACGGGCTCAGGGTGATGAAGACGGCCAAGCCCTTCGAGGGGGTGATCCCGAACCTGCAGCGGCGCTGGCGCGAGACCGACAGTGCCTGGATGCGTGACGAGATCCAGGGCTACATGTCGGATGCGCCGTGCGAGGCCTGCGGCGGCCACCGGCTCAAGCCCGAGGCGTTGTGCGTCCGGGTCGGCGGGCGGCACATCGCCGAGGTGAGCGAGCTCTCGATCAAGGCAGCCGCGGACTGGTTCGAGGCAGTGGCCCTGGGCTTCGATGCGAAGCAGGCGACCATCGCCGAGCGGATCCTGAAGGAGATCAGGGAGCGTCTGGGCTTTTTGAACAATGTCGGGCTCTCCTACCTGACGCTGAGCCGTGATTCAGGCACGCTCTCGGGCGGCGAGAGCCAGCGCATTCGCCTCGCTTCGCAGATCGGCAGTGGCCTGACGGGCGTGCTCTACGTGCTCGACGAGCCCTCGATCGGGCTGCACCAGCGGGACAACGACCGGCTGCTGGCGACCCTGGTCCGCCTGCGCGATCTCGGCAACACGGTGATCGTTGTCGAGCATGACGAGGACGCGATCCGCGCCGCCGACCACCTGATCGACATGGGGCCGGGTGCGGGCGTGCATGGCGGCATGGTGGTGGCGCAGGGCACGCCGGCGGACGTCGAGGCATCCTCCGAGAGCCTGACCGGGCAGTATCTCGCCGGCCACCGCAAGGTGCCGCTGCCGGCCAGGCGGCGCCAGCCCAAGCCCGGCCGCTGGCTCGAACTCAAGGGGGCGCGGGCCAACAACCTTCAGGGGGTCGACACACGCTTTCCGCTCGGCTGCTTGGTCTGCGTGACCGGCGTCTCGGGGTCGGGCAAGTCCTCGCTGGTGGTCGACACACTCTACCCGGCGCTCGCCAAGCGGCTGACCTGGGGCCGGCAAATCGTGGGCGAGCACGAGACCATCACCGGGCTCGAATATGTCGACAAGGTGGTCGACATCGACCAGTCGCCGATCGGCCGCACGCCACGCTCCAATCCCGCCACCTACACGGGCGCTTTCGGGCCGATCCGCGACTGGTTCGCCGGATTGCCCGAGGCCAAGGCCCGGGGCTACAAGCCCGGCCGCTTCTCGTTCAACGTCAAGGGCGGGCGCTGCGAGGCCTGCCAGGGCGACGGCGTCATCAAGATCGAGATGCACTTCCTGCCGGACGTCTATGTCGAGTGCGACGTCTGCCACGGCCGGCGGTTCAACCGCGAGACGCTGGAGGTCCACTACCGGGACAAGTCGATCGCCGACGTGCTCGACATGACGGTCGAGCAGGCGGCCGCGTTCTTCCGCCCGCTCGCACCCATCCACAACAAGATCCGGACGCTGGAGGAGGTCGGGCTCGGCTACATCAAGCTCGGCCAGCAGGCGACCACGCTCTCGGGCGGCGAGGCGCAGCGGGTCAAGCTGGCCAAGGAGTTGTCGCGCAGGGCCACCGGCCAGACCGTCTACATCCTCGACGAGCCGACCACCGGCCTGCATTTCGAGGACGTCAAGAAGCTGCTGGAGGTGCTGCACCGGCTGGTCGAGCAGGGCAACACGGTGATCGTCATCGAGCACAATCTCGAGGTCATCAAGACCGCCGACTGGATCCTCGATCTCGGCCCCGACGGCGGCACCGGCGGCGGCCGGATCATCGCGGAGGGCACGCCCGAGCAGGTCGCGGCGACGGCTGGGAGCTACACGGGCGAGTACTTGGCTCGAATGCTGCCGCGGGTGGGGAAGCGGCGCGGGGTGGCTTGAAGCTGGCCGCTGGCCAAGGCCGTCGAAAGGTCCTTCCAGGACGACGACGAGCGCGAGGTCATCGAATCGATCGAGGCGGCCTGAGCCGAGAGCCCGTTCCCGTCACCTGCCGCCGAGCTCGAGCGCATCCGAGCGCTACGGCGGGAGGTGGCTGCCGAAATCCGCGCAAGCAGCGAATTGCCATATGGCTGCAGGAGCGGGACCTCCGGCGACTTCGCGGCGTAGCTGAGGAAAAGGGGCATTCCCTGCCGGCCGCCGGTCTCCCCGATCATCCACCAATGAGGAACTGGACCGATGGTCGATGTGGACGGCAGCCGCTCCCCAGCCGTCGAAAGATGGCCTCAGGGCAGTGCGTAGAGGGCCTCGTGGGTGACGATGTGCCGACCGTCGGGGGTCATGGCGAGCCCTTCCATCAGCTCGGATCCCATTGACCCGTAGTCCGTTTCGCAGCGCCAGACTTCGCCCCATGTCGCGGTGTCGAGGACGACACAGCCGAAATGACCGACAATCAACCGGCCGCCGTCGCGGGAGAAGGCGAGCAGCGGTGGGAGCGGACGACCGGAATCGCTGCTCGCCACCCCGCCCAGGGCTGAACTTAGGACGATCGTCGGCTCGTGCAGCTCCGGCGCCGCCTGCCCCAGAGCCATCGTCGCGTCCGTCCAGACGAGCACGATGAACCCATTGGCGAGTGCGACGAGCCCCGAGGTGGCCCCCGCAGCGGCCAGTCCGGTTGCTGTTGGGTCGAAGGCCCTGCCGTCCAAGGTCGTGGTGGCAGCCTCGATCGACCAGGACGCCAAAGGTTCGAGCGTCTGGGCATCGCGGACGAGCAGCAGGCGGGTCAGGCGATTGGCGGCAAAGCGCAGGCAGGACTGCAGGAGATGCCGGCCGGCCCCGCCCGCCACCGGCGGCCAGCAGTCGCCGATACCACGCTCGGCTGCCGCGACGGCCGGGCTTTCGGCCGTGGCCGGTGCCCAGGGCCGGAGCACGCCATCATCACCGCCGACGACGACGTGCCCCTCGGCCAGGGGCAGCGGCCCGGCTAGCGGCACGCCGAGCGAATCGTAGGCACGCCACACGACGCCCGCTCCGGTCGGTCGGGGCGGCTCGCCCGAGGCCACCTCCCACCGGCAGACCCGACCCGATGCGCCGATCAGGACAAGCACCTCCTCCTCGGCGAATGCCAGCGCCGGAAACCACATCGACCGGACGGCCGGCGACAGTTCGAGACCCCCGCAGGGCGAGCTGTCGATCGGGAAGGAACCAACCGCTCCGCCAGTCGCCAAGTCGCGCACCACGATCCGCTCGCCGTCGCGCACGGCCACCCGTCCACCATCCGGCGACAGTACCGGCGCACCGTTGCGCACTGTCGCCAGGCGGTAGATCGAACCATGCCACGCCCGCTGCATCGGCGATCGCTTCGGCTTCCAACGCACCACCTCGCGCAGTTGGGCGGTTGCCGGCGGATGGGCGAGTGGCGCCAGCGTGCCGGCGCCGCCGACACCCTGCTCGGACAAAGCGCGGCCAGTCGGATGCACGGCCCAGAGGAGTGTGCCCAGGGTCCGTCCTTCGGGATCCAGCTCGGCGAAGACGAACAGCTCCTCGGGCATGATCGGGGCGACCCCGACGCCACCGCCACCGCCGGGACCGACCATAAGAATGCCGAGATTGGCGCGTTCGCTGCCGCCGCGGAACACCTCAAGTCGGCCATCGAGATAAGTCCCGGTGGGCTCACCGAGCAGCCCCTGGAGGGTCGCACGATCGGCACCGCCCTCGATCAGCGCGAGGACCTCAGCCTGGTGCAGCTGCGGCCCCATGGGGGGCAGCGGCAACATCACGCAGCCGGCGAGCCAGAAGCCTGCCAGCCCCGTGCCCAGGCGAATGAGCTGCCGTGCGCCCCGGCGGGCGGGGCATCCGGCTGCGACGCGCGCGGCTGGCGCTGGCCGCCGGTTGCCAGGCATGCGCCCGGCGACGCCCTTCAAGGATTTCGCGATCTCGGGGACGGCATGTCGATCGACAGTCATGACCCACGCTACCGCCGCCAGCCCCGACGACATTGATTTGGATCAGATGAGCGCGCCAGGACGCCGCCGGAGCGGCATCGGGCGCCGCCGGCGTAGCGCGGCCGGTCGGGCGCGGCACGGCACGGCTCGCGCAGCCAGACCACCGCGTCGCTACTAATATCCCAATAATATACCTGACAATTTTCCTCGCCCGTGCTGTGGCTTGGGCATGGATGAGCAAGACTTTCGCAGCATTGGTCGGCCGGCGCAGGAGGCGTTGCGGCGGCGGGC
>CAYWSB010000017.1:0-3528 GCA_964460465.1 uncultured Geminicoccaceae bacterium
CGCGTATAGCGGCGCATGGCTCGGGTTCATGGCGCGTATAGCGGCGCATCCCGAGCGCCGATGGCGCATCGGGCGGCGCAGAATCGGGCGAATCGTGTGCAGTCATATGATCTGTCATAAGCATTGCTTATGACGCCTGCCAGCCGGTGCAAAAAAATGGGGCGCATTTTTCGCCTCGTCGGCAGCATTTTTTCGCGGCGTCGGGCGGATTTTTTTCGGCGGTCGTGCGCGCCCGGCGCTGCCGGGGCCACTGCACGGTTGCGCGCGCGCCGCCGGCGGGCTTTGCTGGCGGGGCCCAGCCGCCCGGAGACGCGCCCGTGCCCTGCCAGCCCGCCGCCGCCATCGAGGTCACGCTCTTTCGCCAGATCCTGATGGTGCCGTTCGCGATCGAGCGGCCCGGCGCCCGTGGTTCGTCCATCGCCGAGCTGCGCTCGTCGCTGGCTGCCGTGCTCGCGGCCGCCCCGGAGCAGTGGCTCGAGGTGCGCGAGCCGCTCCTGCACCTGCCGGAGGACCAGGCGGCAGCCGGTCTCGCCGGCCCGGCGCGCACCCACGCCCTGGTCGATGCCTACGAGGAGTTCGTCTACTTCGAGCCCTACGTGCAGGACTTCCTCTTCGGTGCGGCGGACGGCAGGAAGGCGCCGCCGCTGGCGCTCTGGCAGCGCCGGCTCGCCGGCCGGGTCGACATCACCTATGATCTCGGCCAACCGGGGCCCGACCGGGACGCTGGAGAGGTGCAGGAGAAACTCGCCACCTACCGCTTCACGCTCGACCGCTGCAATCTCTATCTCTTCTCCACCGGCAACGTGATCCTCGCCGTGGAGCTCGGGCTGGTCGGGCGGGTGGTCGCCGGCGACGAGGCGGCACCCGTCAGGCTCGACGAGGCGCAAGCACTGCTCGAGAGCGTGCGCCGCACCTTCCCGCCCTATTTCACGCGCACCGGCAAGGCCGAGCGCCCGCTCGAGGCCCGCTACTACCCGCGGCGCATGACCCTGCCCGACCCGCAAGCGACAGGGGGGCGGGCCGAGATCGCCTACGAGGTCGACCCACATCGCGTGATCGCCACGGTCACCGGCCCGGCCGGCGCCGACCTGCCCAGGGTCGTGCCCCTGTTCGAGCCGTGGCAGCGACTGCTGTCACCGCTACTCGTCAAGGGATTGCACGAAGCGGACGCAGCGCCGGGCACGCCGCTCCTGGTGCAGCTCGGCGATGACCGGGCGTTCGTCGTGGCGCAGCTCGGCGTGCGCGACCCACACCAGATCGCGCGGGGCGACTGGGTGCGGCTCTGTTTTCTCGACACACCCGGCAGCGGCCTGCCCTACGGCCCCGAGTTTCTCGCCGGTTTCGAAGCGCGGCATTGCTACGACCGGTTCTACAGCCGGGCGCCGCACCCCTGGCAGACCACCCGCTACCTCGTCTGCAACTATGCACTGGTGGCGGTCGGCGCCGCGCCGGCGGCGTTCGAGAACGGCGCCGGGACGAGCTTCTTTCGCCAGGTGCTCGGCCGGCACATGCGGCGGCAATATTTCGACATCGCACTGATCGCACTGCTGCAGCGGACGGCGCTCAAGACGCTGTCCGACCGCATTGCCGAGGTCGAGGCCGCCGAGCACGACCGGTTCACCGCGGTGCAGGAGGAGGTGCTCGACTTCACCCACCGCTACTGGTTCGAGGACATCTCGGCGCAATTGCAGGCGCAGGAGCTGTTCGAGCATCTGCGCCGCGAGATGCGGCTGCGCGACCTCTACCGGCAGCTCAGCGACGAGGCGCGCGAGGCGAACGCGCTCGCGGCGCAGAAGGCGAGCCAGACGGAGCTCGAGAAGCAGGGCGACCTCGGCAAAGCCGCCCAGAGCCTCAACGTCATCGCCGCGGCGGGTCTTGCCGCATCGGTGATCGTGGGCTTCTTCGGGATGAACGTGTTCGTCGAGAAGCCGTTCATGACGGCGAGCCGCGACTTCTTCTTGGGACTGTCGCTGCTGATGGCCGGCGGCTTCGCGACCCTTTTCCTCTGGCGTGAAAAGCTCATCGGGGTGTTCGCCCCCGGACGAACCGCACGTTTCGCGGTGCCGTTCGTTGCCCTCGTCATCGGCGCCATCGTCTTCCTCGCCCGGCGCTCCTGATGACCCCCCGCTTCCTCCTCGGCGGGCACGACCTGGAGATGCTGGAGATCGGGCGGCTGGCGACGGCCACGCTCGGGGCGGCGGCCGTCGTCGACAAGGGGCTGCCGTGGCACGCGGCCCTGGCCTCGGCCTATCGGGGCGAGATCGCGGCGGCGCTCGCCGCGGGCGTGCTGCCGGTGCTGGTGGAGCTGCGGCCGGACCTGCCGGCGGCGATGCTCGACCGCTGCCGGCTGGTCGACCACCACGGCGAGCGCGCCGGGGCGGACCGGCCGACCAGCCTCGAGCAGGTCTTCGCGCTGCTCGGCCTGCCGGCCGCGGCCTGGACGCGGCGGCTGGCGCTGGTGGCGGCCAACGACCGGGGGTGGATCCCGGAGCTCCGGGCGATGGGGGCGACGGCGGCCGAGATCGCCGCCATCCGGGCCGAGGACCGGGCGGCGCAGGGGGTGACGGCGGCGGAGGAGGCGGCGGCCGCAGCGGCGCTGGCGTCGGCCGAGCGGCGTGGCTCGGGGCTCGTCCTGGTCCGCCTGCCGCACGGCCGGACCTCGCCCGTGCTCGACCGGCTGGCGCTCGCGGCCACGCCGGGCGACCCGCCCGACGCGCTGGTGGTCTCGCCGGGCGAGCTCAACTTCTCCGGCACAGGCGTGCGGGTGACGGCGCTGGCCCGGGCCTTTCCCGACGGCTGGTCGGGCGGGGCGCTGCCGGCGCGCGGCTTCTGGGGCCACGGCACCCCGCTGCCGGCGCTGGACGCGGTGCTGGGGGTGATCGAGGGGGGGTGAGGCTCAGCGGTCGTCGAGCTGCAGCTCGGCCATGCTCCGATCGACCCAGAGCCCTTTCACGGTGACCGTATACTTCGTCAGGCTGCGGACGATCGGTGCTCACGCAGGTCGACTGCGCTGCGCGCCGATCGCCTTGCCTTCCTCGTCTCCGATCACCGTGAAAGCACTCTAGTCGCTCAGCCGATCGACCTTGCGCTTCAGGCCCTCGCTGTGCATGGCCATGCCGCTGACGACGAGCAGGTCCTCGGCGATGCCGTCGACCTTGCCTTCGACCGTGCGCAAGCGCGCATCGATGCCGGCCATCGCGCGCTTGAGCTCGACCATCATGGTGCCGAGCAGGCGCAGATCGACGTTCTCGGGAAGCTCGTTCACGTCATCGTTCATCGGCTGACCTCTGCAGCTCGCCTTCGCAGAGGATAGCCCAAGGCGGCCCACCGTCTCAATCCGCTTCCTTCAGCGGCGGTGCTCCCGGGGCATCCACAATGTGATTGGTGTAGCGATCCCTTCGTCTCAATCCGCTTCCTTCAGCGGCGGTGCTCCCGGGTTTCGTGGCATTCACAAGCTACCGTTTCCGGCGGTGGTCTCAATCCGCTTCCTTCAGCGGCGGTGCTCCCGGGGGGTGGCTCATGAGCGAG
>CAYWSB010000017.1:3628-55947 GCA_964460465.1 uncultured Geminicoccaceae bacterium
GTGGGCCGCTTCGGCCCAGTCTCAATCCGCTTCCTTCAGCGGCGGTGCTCCCGGGGGGTGGCTCATGAGCGAGTTCTTCTCGCCGTTCGTCTCAATCCGCTTCCTTCAGCGGCGGTGCTCCCGGGGGTCTTCACCGCGGGTGGGCCGCTTCGGCCCAGTCTCAATCCGCTTCCTTCAGCGGCGGTGCTCCCGGGCGTGCTCGTCGACCTGATCGACGCCTGCCTGCTGTCTCAATCCGCTTCCTTCAGCGGCGGTGCTCCCGGGCTGTTCCTGTACGTCATCGCGCTGCCGATGTGTCTCAATCCGCTTCCTTCAGCGGCGGTGCTCCCGGGGTGTCGTTCAACCAGTCGATCGAACCTTCGGGTCTCAATCCGCTTCCTTCAGCGGCGGTGCTCCCGGGGCGTCACCGGAGCGCGACGCGGGTGGGCCGGTCTCAATCCGCTTCCTTCAGCGGCGGTGCTCCCGGGGCAGACTGGTGATGGCACCGTCGTTGCCGAGTCTCAATCCGCTTCCTTCAGCGGCGGTGCTCCCGGGGGCGGCGCTCGCTTTGGCGCGCTACGCCGTCGTCTCAATCCGCTTCCTTCAGCGGCGGTGCTCCCGGGATTACTGCTAGTCTTGGTTATTGCAACAAAGGTCTCAATCCGCTTCCTTCAGCGGCGGTGCTCCCGGGGGCACCATCGACCACACCGGCCGCGACCCGGCGTCTCAATCCGCTTCCTTCAGCGGCGGTGCTCCCGGGGATGAAGAAGCAGGCAGCGGCAATCGTCATCAGTCTCAATCCGCTTCCTTCAGCGGCGGTGCTCCCGGGACAACCTGCAGGACTCGGGCGTCACCGGCGTCGTCTCAATCCGCTTCCTTCAGCGGCGGTGCTCCCGGGGGTCAAGCAACGGTAGTCTTTACCGCTTGCTCCGTCTCAATCCGCTTCCTTCAGCGGCGGTGCTCCCGGGTTAAGACATTTGGTGGTAGAGCTTCAGGACCAGGTCTCAATCCGCTTCCTTCAGCGGCGGTGCTCCCGGGCCGCGCTGCCATCACACCATGGGCGCGCTCAGCGTCTCAATCCGCTTCCTTCAGCGGCGGTGCTCCCGGGCAACGCGGCCGTCGATGCGCCGAGCGAGCCGCCGTCTCAATCCGCTTCCTTCAGCGGCGGTGCTCCCGGGAGCCTCGCTGGAAACCCTTGTGGCGAAACGCTGATTGGGCGTGGATTCCACAGGGTTCGGCGATTCTGGCAGCTCTGGTCGTTTCCTTCCTCCTCTCGCTTGCCTTTTTTCGGCGCTTTGGTCAATCTTCTCCGATACTTGGCGTCGTTTCCACACGGTGGAGGGGCGATTCTGGCCGAGAACCCACCCTGGGAGACCTTGCGCAGCCTGCCCCAGGCGGGCGGCGAGGGCAATCTTTTTGCCGCCGCGACGCGGCTCGAGATGCTCGAGGCGGGCTGGGCCCGGGTGCGGGCCAATGCAGGGTGCGCCGGCAGCGACGGGGTGACGATCGAGCGCTTCGCCGAGCGGGCGGCGCAGCGGCTCTTGGGCCTGATGACCCGGCTCCGGGACGGCTCCTACCGGCCGCGGCCGTTGCGGGTGTTCGACATCCCCAAGCCCGACGGCGAGCAGCGACGGCTGGCGGTGCCGGCCGTCGTCGACAGGGTGGCGCAGACGGCGGTAGCGATGACGCTGATGCCGATCGTCGAGCCGGAGCTCGACGAGGCCAGCTTCGCCTACCGGCCGGGCCGGTCGGTGCAACAGGCGGTGCGGGCGATCGACCAGCACCGCAAGGCCGGGTTCACCCAGGTGGTCGAGGGCGACATCGAGCGCTATTTCGACCGGGTGCCGCAGGGCCTGCTCATGGGCAAGGTCGAGGCGCTGCTGGCCGGCCGGCCGGGGGCGGCGCCGCTGCTCGATCTCGTCGGGCTCTGGCTCGAGGCGGCGGCGGTCGACCTGGAGACGCCCGGGGTCGGCATCCCGCAGGGCTCGCCGCTCTCGCCCTTGCTCGCCAACCTCTATCTCGATGCGGTGGACGAGGCGTTCGCGGCGGCGCGGCGGGACCTGCGCTTCGTCCGCTACGGCGACGACTTCGTGATCCTGACGAAGCGGCCGGAGGCGGCGGCCGCGGCGCTCGAGCAGATGCGCCGGCTCCTGGCCGAGCACGGGCTCGGGCTCAACCCGGAGAAGACGCGGCTGGTCGACTTCGACCGGGGCTTCAGGTTCCTCGGCCATCTCTTCGTGCGCTCGATGGTGCTGAAGTCGGTGGAGCGCGATGCGGCCCTGCCGGAGCGGGCCGAGGATGCGACGGCCCGGCTCTTGCGCTGGATCGCCGGGGAGGACGCGGCCGAGGCGGCGGCCGAGGCGCTGCTGGAGGACGAGGCGGGCAAGGGGCTCGACCGCGGCCTGCGCATCCTCTACGTGCGCGAGCCGGGGCGGGCGCTGGCCGTGCGCAACCAGGCCTTCACGGTCGAGGAGCGCGGCACGCTGGGCAGCCGTGAGCTGATCGCGGTGCCGGCCGACCGGATCGACCGGATCGAGCTCGGCCCCGCGGTCGACGTCGAGCCCGAGGCCATCCGCCTGGCGCTCTCGACCGACACGCTCTTGCATCACGTCGACGGCCAGGGCGGGACGGTCGGGCTCACGGCACCGCCGGCGAGCGACCACGCGGCGCTGCACCTGGCCCAGGCGCGCACGGTGATCGAGCCGGACCGGCGGCGGGCGCTGGCGCTGCTCCTGGTCGATGCCCGGATTCGCGGCCAGCGGGCGATCCTGCACCGGCTCAACCGCAAGCGGAAGGACCGGGCGCTGGTCGAGCCCCTGCGGCAGCTCGCGCTGGCGCTCCGCCGGCTGCCCGTGGCGGCGGACGTGCCGGCGCTGCTCGGCCACGAGGGGGCGGCGGGGGCGGTCTACTGGCCGGCGCTGGCGCGGCTGGTGCAGCCGGGCTGGGCGGTGGCCGGGCGGCCCTTCCGCCGCGCCCGGCGGCCCTGCCCCGATCCCTTCAACGTGGTGCTCAACTATCTGGCCTGGCTCTTGACCCGCGACGTCGAGGCACTGGTGCGCCGGGCCGGGCTGCACCCGGGCTTCGGCGCCCTGCACACCGCCCGGGACGGCGGCGATGCCTGCGTCTACGACCTGGTCGAGGTGTTCCGCGCCCCCCTGGCGGAGGGGCTGGCGGTCTACCTCCTCAACAACCGCGCCCTGCCCGAGGCGGTGTTCCAGCGCCAGGAGGACGGCGCCGTGCGGCTCGCGCGGGAGGGGCACGCGGCGGTCATCGGCGGCTACCAGCAGCGGCTGGCCGCGGCGGTGCAGAGCCCGCGGACGAGGCGCCGGGTGACCTGGCGGCGGCTGATCCAGGAGGAGGCGGTGGCGTATGCCCGGCACTGCCGCGGCGACGGGGACTACCGCCCCTATCGCCTGGATCACTGAGGGGCGGGCGGCGGGGCGATGGCGAAAGGCGAGATGCTCACCGTCTTCACCTACGACATCGCCGACGACCGGCGGCGGCGGAAGATCGCCAAGCTGCTCGAGGAGCGGATGGTGCGGGTGCAGGAGAGCGTGTTCGAGGCCAGGCTGACCCGGGCGACGACCACGCGGCTGGTCAAGCGGCTCGAGGCGCAGCTGACCATCGACGACAGCTTGCGGGTCTACGCGGTCGCCGCGGACGGGCTCGAGCGCTGCCACCAGCACGGCGGCGCGCCGCTGATGGGCGACGAGGACTACTGGCTGCTCTGAGGGGATGCGCTTAGCCAGGTCGGGTGGCGAGGTCGAGGGCGGCTGCGGCTTCCTCGAGGGGCAGGATCAGGGTGGGGCGCTCGGCGGCGGTGAGCTCGCGCCAGCCGTGCCTCGTGTAGAAGCGGGCGGCGGCCGTGTCGATCGGGTGGGTGATCAGGAGGCGGGCGGCGACCATGGTGCTGGCGGCGAGGCAGCGGCGGATGGCATCCGCGAGAAGCGAGCGGCCGACACCCCGCCCGTGCCAGGTTTGCGCCACGGCGAGGCGGCCGAGCAGGATGGCCGGCAGCGGGTCGGGGGCAGCGTGGCGGAGCTGGCGCGGGGCTTGCCGGCGCTCCAGGACGCAGGCCGAGAGGCTGTAGTAGCCGACGACCTCTGAACCCCGGGCGAGGACGAAGACCTTGGAGAAGCCCTTGGCATCGTTGGCCTCGGCACGTTGCTGCAGCCAGTCGTCGAGGCTGGGGTGGCCAGAGGTGAAGGCGGCGAGGTCGAGGGGCCCGGCTCGGTCGAGCGGCACGGGTGGCCGGAGCTTCGGCTGCATGGTGGGCGCCCGGCCTGGTCTGCCGGCGCCCGCTGTCAGCTCTCCCAGACCGGGCGGGCGCGCAGGAGCTCGACGAGCGCTGCGGTCGGCGGCGGCGGGTCGACCAGGGCCCTGGCGAGCTCGTCGAAGGCGGCATCGCCGAGTCGCAGCACCCGCTCGCGCTCGAGGGTCGCGGCGGCAGCATCGAGGGCGGCCTGGATCATGAAGGCGGTTCGATCGGCACCTTGCGCCGCGGCTGCCCGGTCGATGGTCGCCAGCGCATCTTCGGGCACGCGCAGGCTGATCGAGGTGCGCGCGGCGGCGTGGGGCCGGGTCGCGGTCGGCACAGGCATCGCGGTCTCCGGGCAATGGGCAATGGGCAAACGACGCGCAACCCCATATGGGCCAGCCGTATGGTCGTTGTCAATACGACCCGGTCCATGGGTGGACCGTTAAGCCACGTGGAGCGGTGCCGCCGGCAGGTGATCGACCTCGCGGCCTGCTCCACGAAGTCGCGCGCCGCTTCCTTCAGCGGCGATGCTCCCGGGCCGTCTTCTCGACGCCGCCGGCAACGTGCTCGCGTCTCAATCCGCTTCCTTCAGCGGCGATGCTCCCGGGCAACTGGCGTGAGAAAACGGCCAAGCTGGCCGAGGCGTCTCAATCCGCTTCCTTCAGCGGCGATGCTCCCGGGCAACCGGAGGGCGTCAAGGCGTGGGGGACAGCGTCTCAATCCGCTTCCTTCAGCGGCGATGCTCCCGGGTTGTCTCGCAAAGCTGTGCGAGCGGCGCGCTGTGTTCGTCTCAATCCGCTTCCTTCAGCGGCGATGCTCCCGGGCGTCGGCGGCGGCCTGGAGGCCGTGCCATGAGGTCTCAATCCGCTTCCTTCAGCGGCGATGCTCCCGGGTGCTCGATACGTGGGTGAGATCTTTCATTGGGTCTCAATCCGCTTCCTTCAGCGGCGATGCTCCCGGGCGTGGCCGACTTCGTCTACCAGGAGCGATGGGTCTCAATCCGCTTCCTTCAGCGGCGATGCTCCCGGGATGATTCGGCCAACGGGTTCATCCCGTGGCCGGTCTCAATCCGCTTCCTTCAGCGGCGATGCTCCCGGGCGCCGGCAACGGCGTGCTTCCGGCGGCGGCGAAGTCTCAATCCGCTTCCTTCAGCGGCGATGCTCCCGGGGTCCATCACGAGCACGTGGCAAGGCGATCGGTCTCAATCCGCTTCCTTCAGCGGCGATGCTCCCGGGAACAATACGGCTTCCACACTTTGCGGGCGCAGGTCTCAATCCGCTTCCTTCAGCGGCGATGCTCCCGGGGCGTCCCTGATTGCGCTCCTGGAGAGTGCAGAAGGTCTCAATCCGCTTCCTTCAGCGGCGATGCTCCCGGGCGAGAAGGTGATCGTCGCCAGCCTGACGGCCAAGTCTCAATCCGCTTCCTTCAGCGGCGATGCTCCCGGGAGCCTCTCTGGAAACCCTTGCGGCAAAACGCTTTCTCGGCGTGGATTCCACAGGGTCCGGCGATTTTCTCGATCCTGGCCGTCTCCTTCCTCCCTTTCGCGTGGCTTTGCGACCTGTTTTGTCTTTCATAGCAGAGGCTTGCGACGATTTCCACAGGGTGGCAGGCCGATTCGGGCCGCTTTCGGCGCCACCCCATGCGTTCTCGATGCCCGATTCGGTGCCGTCGATCAACCCTCTCGATCGGTCACGAACACGGTGGACAACCCTGGCATTCCACCATACGGTCCGTGCTCAATTGGCAGGAGGAAACGCCGAACGAGATCGGGAGGGCGGTCGTTGCCCGATTGGCTGTTGCGCATCGAGGCGGTCAATTTCGCCGCCACCATGGACGACACGAGCGATCTGAGCACCCAGCGCGGCGCCAGCCTGACGGCGCTCGATGCGGGCGCGGTGGTGCAGCAGTTCCTGGTCGAGCGTTATTCCGAGCAACGGGTCGAGACGGTCTTCATCGGCGCGTCGCAGGCGCTTTTTCGGCTGCGCGACTTTATGGATGCCGCGCCGGTCTTGGCGGCGGTGCGCGGGCATCTGCAGCTCGACCAGGAGAGCCCGGCGAACCGGCCGGTCTACGGCGGCGAGCACGCGCCGCCGCTGAGCCGGATGACCTTCGTCGCGGCGGCCGTCGAGGTCGAGGCAGGGGCCGATGCCCTGGCCGCGGTCGAGGCGCTGGTCAAGCGGGAGCAGCTCCAGGCCCCGACCCTGGCGCCGCATCCGGCGGTCAAGCCGGGCTCGCAGTCGGCGCCGGTGCATCGGCGGGCCTGCCCGATCGAGCGACGGCTGCCGGCGGATGCCGAGCATTCGGTGCGCAAGGACATGCTGGACGATGCCGTCGTCGTCGAGGCGAAGCCGCACGACGAGAAGTCGGTGCTGGTCGCGAGAAGCGTGGCCGAGCGTCGGTCATATGGGCGGAGTGCGCGGCAGCGCTTTTATGACAAGCAGTTGGCGACGAAGACCGGCCTGCATTTCGCCGACGGCCTGGTCGATCTGGTGAGTGCGCCGCCGGACGCGTTGCCGCTGCCGCTGCGCGGCAAGATGGCGGTGATCAGCGCGGACGGGATCGGCTTCGGGGATCTGCTGAAGCAAGCGTTGGATGACGCGGGCGACCCGGTCGAGGGGACGAAGACCTTCTCGCTGGAGGTCGAGGCCACGAACAAGGACAAGATCCTCCGGCCGTTGATCGAGCGCCTGGCTGCGGCCGCGGCGGACGACGAGAGGCGGAAAGCGGTCTCGTTGCCCTGGGAGCAGGCGGACAATCCCGAGGCGCGACAAAAGAAGTGGTCGCCGATCCTGCGGTTCGAGACCTTGACCTATGCCGGTGAGGACATCGTCTGGCTGGTTCCGTCGTGGCTCGCCTGGGAGGTGGTGGGGTTTCTGTTCCAGGCGACCAAGGGGGCGGTGATCGCGAAGCAGGCGCCCGCCTATCGGGTGGGGTGTGTGATCTGCTCGCACAAGATGCCGATCAGGAAGGCCAAGGGGCTGGCGCACGATCTGGCCTATCTGGTGACGGAGGGGGTGGCCGAGAAGGTGGCCGGGCTGCAGCTCGAGCTGGTCGAGAGCATCGATGTGAGCGACGGCTATCTGGGCGCGCATCGGCAGCGGCTGGCCGGGCCGGTGGGGCCGGAACGGTTCACCATCACGGCGGCAAGCCACGCGGCGGTGACGGCGCATGTAAGGGCGCTCAGGCACCCCAAGGGTCTGCCGCCGTCGCAGCTGCACCGGCTGCTGCGGCTCGCGGCGCAGCGGCGGGCGTTCAGCGATGCGGCGGGGCGAAGGGAGGTTTTGGGCGAGCTGGAGGACACGCTGGAACGGGCGGACTATCGCTACGGCGCCGGCACGGACGCACCGCGCTTGACGGTCGACAGGCTGGCCTCTGCCGCACTCCGCGCCGAGAACGACCCGCTCTTCGGCCTCTTGCGCCTGGCGCAGCTCTGGGACGTGGTGCTGCCGCTGGGCCAGCCGGTGCTGCGCCCGCCGGTGCAGAGCGCGCCATGAGCGGGCGGGTGCGGGTGCGCTGCCGGGTGGCGGTGACCCTCGAGGCACCGTTCCTGATGCGCGGGCTCGAGGGGCTGGGCTTCGGCGTGGATGCGGCGCAGCTCCGGGATCGGAGCGGCCGTGCGGTGATCCCGGGCGACCAGCTCAAGGGGCTGCTCCGGCAGGCGGTGCGCGACCTTGCCGGCACGGCCGTAGCGCCGGACGAGAAGGACCTCTTCGGCCGGGCACCCAAGGACGCGCTGGGCCAGCCGGGCGACGAGCGCGGGCATCTCGTCGTGTCGGACCTCGTGGCAGCTTGCCTGCCGACCAGCAAGATCCTGCCGCGCGTCGCAATCGACGGCGAGACGGGGAGTGCCAGGAGCGGTCATCTCCTGATGATCGAGAGCACAGCACCGATCGGTGCACACGTGACGTTCGAGGGCGGGCTCGTGGTCTTCGTCGATCTGCAACAGGGATCGGTGGACGACACCGTGAGGGGGCTGCGGGCGGCGCTGCAGCTCGTTCCGGCGATCGGCGCCATGGAGACGGCGGGGTTCGGCCGGGTGGTCGAGGCGGTCTTGGAGAAGACGGCAGAGGAGCCGCTGGTGCCGCCGTCGCCGGCAGCGCGTCAGGGCGGACGGCTCGCCTGGAGCTTCGGCTTCGACCGGCCGCTCCTGGTCTCGGCCGAGCGGCTCGAGGACAACGTGCTCGTGGGGGCGGAGGTGATTGCCGGCGCCGTGCTGAAGGGGGCCCTGGCGCGGCGGCTGGAGCTGGCGGGCAAGGACCCGGCCGATTTTCTCTGCGAGCTGCATGTGGGGCATGCCTTTCCTGGCCAAGCGGGGCGGGAGCACGGCCGCGCCCTGCCGGTCTCGCTGGTCACCGATCGCAAGGTCACGCAGTGGGAGGATGCGCTCCGGTGGGACGGGCCGCTGTTCGCCGATGGCGGCATCCCGTTGTTCAGTCCCGACTGGAAGGGCGATGCCCGGGCGCAGGCGCGGCAGCGTCTCGGGATCGGCGGGGGCATCGATCAGGTGACGCGGACGCGCACGGCGATCGATCCCGAGCACGGCCGGGCGGACGAGGGCAATCTTTTCTCGTTCCGGATGATCGACCCGACCGACGTGCGCTGGCGGGCGGTGATCGACACAGGCCGGCTGGGTGGTGACGAGCTGCAGGTGCTCCTGGCGATCCTGGCCGAGGGGCTGGACGGGATCGGCAAGACGGACGCGGCGATGGTCGAGCCGGCGCTCGGGGCGGCTGCCGATCCGGAGGTGCCGCTGCCGGTGCCCGGCACGACCGATTGCTATGCACTGATGCTGGAGACGCCGGCGCTCCTGATCGACACGCCGGCCTTGCAGGACGCGACGACGCTGCGAACGGCGTTCGAGGATTATTTCAAGGACAAGAGTGGGCAGAAGCTGGTCTGCACGCGCTTCTTCGCCAAGCAGTGCTGGGCTGGCGGCATCGTGGCGCTGAAACGCGATCCCTACCGGCCGTTCGTGCTGGTCGATGCGGGCTCGTGCTTTCTCCTGCAGGGTGATCCGGCACCGATCGGCGGCTGGCTCCGCCGTGGGCTGCCCTTGCCGCAATGGGCGATCGACGAGGGGCTGGATTGGCAGAGGTGTCGCTATCTGCCGGATAACGGGTTCGCGGCGGTAAGCCTGAACCGGGCGCGGCCGTTCTGGGGGGTGGGCTGATGTTCGCGGCACGCCTCGTGGTCAAGGGCGAGCTGACGGTGCTCACACCCTTGCATCTCGGGACGGGCGAGGTCGCGAGCTACGACAGCGTGCTGCATGATGACCCCGTGAGTGGCAAGCCGGTATCGACGACCGTGGCGACGGTGATGCGTGATGCGGACGGCCTGCCGGTGATCCCGGGGGCGAGCGTGAAGGGGGTGTTGCGCGCGCTGATCGAGGGGCATGCCGGCGTGAACGCGCTGTTCGGCGCGCCGACGGGAGCCGATGAGCTCTTTCAGGGCCGGCTGACGGCCCATGCGCTGCGCTATGCCAGCAACGATCCGGCGACGCTCGCCCAGGGTCTGCCGTTTGCCGACAGGAAGATGCCGGACGGCAAGACGCTCGCCGAACGCGGGCTGTTCATCGCGGCGCGGACGGCGATCGATCCGGGCAGTGGCACGGCCGAGGAGGGCAAGCTCTTTCACCAGGAGATGGTCGCACCCGGGGCGCGCTTCGCGCTGCGGCTGGTCCTCAGGCTGGAGCCCGACGGCAGCGGCGGAAACGCCGAGGACTGCCTGATGGCGGCGCTCAAGGCGCTGACCCGGGCTGACGGTGTCGCCTTCGGCAAGGGGCAGAGCCTTGGGCAGGGGCGGCTGCGGCTCGACCTCGCAACGCTGGAGGCCGAGCGGCTGAGGCTCGTTCCATCGACGGGTGTGCTGCGTGACGACGCACCGGACGGAACGAAGGCCGCGGTGAAGGAGGCGATCGGGCAGGCGGGCGCGCCGAGTGACCGGCTCCATGCCCGCTACGCGCTGCGGCTCGCCTGCGACGGGCCGTTCCTGATCGACGATACAAGTGTGAAGCCGCCGAAGAAGTCGGAGTTGCCGCGGCTCAATGCGCAACAGCAAGGCAACCGCCCGCTGCTCTCGGGCAGCACGCTCGTCGGCGCGCTCAGGGCACGGGCGGGGTGGCTGGCGAAGCTGCGGTGGAACGACGAGCGCAAGCGGCGTGACGAGCGCGGGCACATCCTGGCGAAGAGTGACGAGGCGGCGCGGCTGGCCGATCCGGAACGGGTGGTGACCGATCCCGGCACGCTGTCACCTACCGAGCGCCTCTTCGGCGTCACCGGCTGGCGCGGGCTCGTGCGGGTCGCCAACATCACCTGCACGTCATGCGCCGGCTTGGAGGACATCACCTCGGTCAAGCTCGACCGCTTCTCGATGGCGCCGATCGACGGGGCGCTGTTCACGACGCGAGCGGCGATCGATCCGGTGTTCGACGTGGTGCTGGAGGTGGAGCAGCGGGGCGGCTTTCCGGACGAGGATGACCGGCAGCTCTTGGCGGGGCTGCTGAAGGACCTGCGCGAGGAGGGGCTGATGCTCGGGAACGGGACGAGCCGCGGCTACGGGTGGTTCGGGGTGGAATTGGTGGAGGCTGGCTGATGGAGCTCCAGGAGCGGCAGAAGCTGACCCGCCGCCTCGCGCTTTTGCGGAGCCAACTCGAGCAGGCTCAAGGTGATCGCGCGAAGGATTTGCAGGCCGAGATCGACCGGGTCGAGGCCGAGCTCCAGGGCAAGCCGCCTGTCGAAATCGTCGTCGATTCGGTTCCCGACACTGTCGGCGGCCATGCTCGCTCGAAGGCGCGCGCACGTGACGAGCGTTGGGCCGATGTGGCACCCTTGGTCTCTGCTCCCTACCGTTTTGTGCCCTTGAACGAGGTCATCGTCGCGCCGGAGCGTCAGGGTCTGCCGCTGGACGAGCCCTTGGCCGGCGACGGCTCGGCCACGCTCGAGGTCACCTGGGGGATCGAGACACCGCTCTTGATCGGCAAGTCGGTCCAGGAGTCGGGCGCCGAGGTGGTGGTGCCGATGCATCTGGGTGGCAAGGAGAGCTGGGTCGTTCCTGGCGCCACATTGCGCGGCCTCGTGCGATCGTCCTTGGAGATCATCGCCTTTGCCAAGCTGCGTCAGGTCAACGATCACTTCCGGTTCGGCGTGCGCGACTTCACCCACCGTCGCTATCGCGACGAGCGGCAGATCGGAAGCGACCAGCAAATCTGTGCCGGGTGGCTGAAGAAGGAAGGGGACGACTACCGGATCGAGCCATGTGCAGGCGAGGGCGGTGATTGGGGGTATGTCGAGATCGACGGCCTGCCGGGCAATCCGAGGCCCGAGTCCTGGTCGAAGAAGACGCGCGCCGAGAAATACGCCGCGATGGCCGGCAGGCTGACCGGCTTCACCGTCGTCGGTCCGCGGCCCCTTCAGTCACGCATGGTCTATCGGCCGGAGACCACCGGCCGGCCCGGCACCTTCGTGGTCTCCGACAAGGCCGTCGGCAAAAAGCGTTACGAGTACGTGTTCTTCCCGGCAGCGTCGGCGCAGGCCATCAAGATCCTGCCCGGCCCCTGGCACGAGTTCGAGGTCATGAACTGCCGCCAGGGACGCACCCGGCTCGAGCCCGACGGTGCTTGGGCGGACCTCGTCGAACAGGTCGAGAACGGCGAGAAGGTGCCGGTTTTCTGGGTCGGCAGTCTCGAGAACCAGGGCGACGATTTCGCCTTCGGACTGACCCGGCTGTTCAAGATCCCCCACAAATGCCGCGTCGGCGACAAGATACCCGAGGCCCATCGGCCGAGGCTCGGCGCCGGTGGCAAGCCCGAGCGGGATTTCGTGGAGAACCTGTTCGGCTTCGTCGACGAACGCGACGATCTCGTGAAGATCCCGGGTGGGGATCAGCTCGGCAATGCCCTGGCCCGACGCAGCCGTGTCTCATTCGGCTTTGCGCGCCCCTCGGACAAGAGCGCCTTCGCCCTTTGGCCCGATGCAGAGAGGCGGTTCAAGACGATCGCGATGGCCCCGCGCGCGTCCTACGCGCCCTATTATCTCGTCGGGTCGGCGAAGGACTGGTCGGACACCGACTGTACCTTGGCGGGCAGGAAACGCTACCCGCCGCGCTACGAGGCGGCCAACCTGGCGGTTGCCGAGGCGGAGTTGCGCGAGCGCCTGAAAGACCCCGAGGAACGCATCGTGGCGGCGAGCAGGGAAGGCCGGCCGCCGAGCCCCGATGTCCTCACCCGCCTGCGCTTTCTTCGCCCGACGACGACCGATGCCGCTTTCGTCGGCACGATCAAGCTGCACAACGTCACCGAGATCGAGCTGGGTGCCGTGCTCTGGGCGCTCACCTTCGGCAACGACACGAACGGCCTCTACCGGCACATGCTCGGGCGGGCGAAAGGCATGGGGGCCGGGCAAACGGCGGTGCGCCGAATCGGCATCGTCTGGCGGCCGCACGGTGCGACGTCTATCGACGCGGCATGGCCGGCGACCGCGGCCGACGAACTAGCGGTTCGAGCGATGCGCGCCTTCGAGGAGTACATGGAGAAAGCGACGCGGCAGGGGTGGCGAAGCTCGGAGACCTTCAAGGCCTATATGAAGCTGCATGCGCCGGGCACCTGGGCAGGCATGGCCGGCGCGCTCGCCAACAAGCTCGGCGAGTCGCCGCCGACTGCAAACGAGCGCCAACGCGTCGTGCGGCGCTGGGAGGGTGATCGTCCGTTGGCCACGAGCTTCCTCGGCCGACCGGAGCCGGTGGACTCGGCGGAGCGCAAGACCACCAACGACTTTCAGCGCATTCGAGACGCAACCAAGCTCGCCTATAGCGGCAGCGCGCCACCCGAGCCAGGGATCCCGGATCGCCTCCTCACCATACCCAGCTGACCGGCGGGTAGGATCAGCGGCGTAACGACGAGGCATCCCGAACCATCGCCGCTGAGCGCGGTTCGGTCTAGCCTGCGCTTTCTTCAGCCGCGGTGCTCCCGGGGGTAGCGCAGCTACGTCATGGCGCGGATCAAGCGTCTCAATCCGCTTCCTTCAGCGGCGGTGCTCCCGGGGACAATAAGCGCATGGAACGGCAATAGGTTTCGTCTCAATCCGCTTCCTTCAGCGGCGGTGCTCCCGGGTGGTCGCAGACACCTTCAACGAAAGCGCAAAAGTCTCAATCCGCTTCCTTCAGCGGCGGTGCTCCCGGGCCAGATAACCGCTGTCTGATGAAAAAGTTCCGTCTCAATCCGCTTCCTTCAGCGGCGGTGCTCCCGGGAGCCTCGCTGGAAACCCTTGCGGCAAAACGCTTTTCCGGCGTGGATTCCACAGGGTTCGGCGCTTTTCGCGATCTGGTGCGTCTCCTACCCTCCGTCGTGGTGGCCAATCGGCCGGGTTGTCGTTCTGCATCAAGGCGTTGTGCCCGTTTCCACACGGTTCGGCGGAGGCCGCCCCCCCCCCGATTCCGCCCGTCGATGCACGGCCACCATGGCTTGCGCGCGCGGCGCGGACAAGGCTTTTTCTGGGGCATGGCGGACGACGCGGCGGGCATGGCCGAGGGTGGTGTTGCGGCGCGGCTGGCGCGGCCGCTGCGCCGGCTTTCGGTGGACGCGCTGGCGGCCGACTGGTTCACCGGCCATGTCCGGCTGGTGGTCGAGGGGCTGCCTTCGGGCGTGGCGCCCGGGCCGCTCGCCGGGCGGGTCAGGGGGGCCTTGGGCGCGGTGCTCGCCGAGACCGCCTCGGCCGAGGCGGCGGCGGGGCGGCCCTGCCCGTGGCGGCCGGCCTCGGCGCTCGATCTTTTGTTCCGCAGCCAGGGGCGGCTGACCAAGGCCATGGAGATCCCCAAGCCCCTGCTGATCGCGATCGAGCCCGCGGGATCGCGGCTCCTGGTCGAGATCGGGCTCGTCGGCTTCGCCAGCGAGTGCCTGGAGGAGACGGCGGCGGCGCTGGTCCGGGCCTGGCGGCAGCGGATCCCGGACGTGGCGGGCAGCCGGGTGGTCGACCGGCGGATCTGGAGCAGCGAGGGTGTCGCGGTGCCGGCGGCCGCGGCGGTGATCCTCGAGTTCACGAGCCCCTTGGCGATCCGCTTCAGGGGGGACGGCCCGGCCAGTGCCGAGGCGGCGCTCTGGAGCCTGCTGTCGAGCCTGGGCAACCGGGTGAGCGGCCTCGCCCGCTGGCAGGATGCCGAGATCGCCGCCGACTGGCCCGAGCTGAAGGCCCGGGCGCGCGGCATCGAGCTCGTCTGCCTCGCCAACGACAGCGCGCGCTGGGAGCGCCGCTCGTTCCGCCAGGACCGGCGCATCCCGATGCAGGGCGAGCGGCCGGTGCTGCGGCTGGCGGGGGACATCGGGCCGTTCCTGCCGTGGCTGGCGCTGGGCACGCTGACCCATGTCGGCAGCCACGCGGCGCTGGGGCTGGGCCGCTACCGGCTGCTGGTCGAGGGGTGAGGCGCATCCCGCTCGAGCGCCACCGCCGCAAGGGACCGGATGGGCCCGGGAAGGCGAGCCTTCCCGGACTCTTTTCCGCCTTCCCCCCGCGCCTGCCCTTTTGGCCCGGGCGGCGCTGCCGCTTCGCTGGCCATGCGGCACACGGACCGGTCAGCCGGACGGCGGGCGGCCGGAACATTGACAGGAGCTGACGATTCTGAAATAAATGCTTGGCTGTACGCGGAAAGTCGGCACAACCGCAGAAAAATGGTACCATGGTGCTTGCAAACGACCGTTTGCGCGTGGCCCGCTTTATTGTGGCTGGACTTGCGGGTGTCCTGGTGATGCTCGCCGCGGCGCCGGCGGCCCGGGCGCAGGCCTGCGACGTGCCGGCGGGCGAGCTGGTGTCGGGCGAGGGCAGCGTCGAGGTCCAGCGGTCCCCGGCGGCGCCGTTCGAGCCGCTGGCCGTGGGAGCGGTGCTCTGTGCCGCGGACACGGTGCGGACGCTGGCGGCGAGCCGGGCGGCGATCGCCCTGGTCAACGAGGCGGTGCTGCGGCTCGACGCCGACACCACCCTGCGGCTGAGCGACGTGGTCGAGGAGGCCGGCCAGCCGTCGGTGCTCGACCTCGTCTTCGGCGCGCTGCAGTCGTTCAGCCGGCGGCCGCGCGAGATCGAGGTCAACACCCCGCACATGGCGCTGGCGATCCGCGGCACCGAGTTCGTGGTCCGGGTGGACGAGACGGGCAGCCTGCTCGCCGTCCAGGAGGGCACGGTGCTGGCGGCGAACGACCAGGGCGAGCTTTCGGTGCCCGGCGGCGCGGCGGTGTTCGCGGCCCCGGGCGAGGCACCCCGGCCGTTCGTGCTGGTCCGGCCGGTGGATGCGGTGCAGTGGGCGCTGCACTACCCGCCGGTCCTGGCGCTGGGCGACCTGCCCGCCGCGCTCGAGGCGCTGCCGCCGCCCGGCGACGACCCGGCGATCGAGGTGCAGCGGGCGGCACTCCTGCTCGACCGCGGCCGGGTCGAGGCGGCGCGCGCGGCGATCGACCGGGCGCTCGCCGCCGACCCCGCCAGCGGCACCGCGGTGGCCTTGCTGTCGGTCATCGACACGGCGCAGAACCGCCCGGCCGAGGCGCTCGCCAATGCCGAGCGGGCGGTGGCACTGTCCCCGGGTGCCGCGGCACCGCTGGTGGCGCTCGCTTATGCGCTGCAGGCGGCGTTCGACATCGAGGGCGCGCACGCAGCGCTGGTCGAGGCCACCCGGGCCGAGCCGGGCAATGCCCTGGCCTGGGCCCGGCTGGCCGAGCTCGAGCTGATGCGCGGGCGCCGCGACCTCGCCCGGCAGGCGGCCGAGCGGGCGGCGGCGCTCGAGCCCGGCCTCGCCCGGGCGCAGAGCGTGCTCGGCTTCGCCAACCTGGTCGAGATCCGCGTCTGGCCGGCCAGGCGCGCCTTTCGCCGGGCGATCGAGCTCGACAGCGGCGACCCGATGGCCCGGTTCGGGCTCGGCCTGACCGAGATCCGCGGCGGCGACATCGAGGGCGGACGCCGGCTGATCGAGCTGGCGGTCGGCCTCGACCCGAGCAACGCGCTCCTGCGCAGCTATCTCGGCAAGGCCTATTTCGAGGCGAAGCGGGGCGATCTCGCGGCCGAGCAGCTCGCCCTGGCGCGCGAGCTCGACCCCCTCGACCCGACGCCGTACCTGTTCGACGCGATCCGGCTGCAGACCGAGAACCGGCCGGTCGAGGCGCTGCGCGCGCTCGACCGGTCGATAGCACTCAACGACAACCGCGCGGTCTACCGCTCGCGGCTGCTGCTCGACGAGGACCGGGCGGCGAGGGGTGCGGCCATCTCGCGGGTCTACACCGATCTCGGCTTCACCGACCGCGGCGTGCGCGAGGCGAGCCGGTCGCTCAGCCTCGATCCGTCCAATGCCGCCGCGCACCGCTTCCTGTCGGACGTGCTCGTCGGCACCGAGCGGCGCGAGGTCGCCCGGGTGAGCGAGCTCTTGCAGGCGCAGATGCTGCAGGACATCAACGTCAACCCGGTGCAGCCGGCGCTCTCGGAGACCAACCTCAACATCGTCACCAATGGCGGCCCGGCGACGCCCGGCTTCAACGAGTTCACGCCGCTCTTCGAGCGCGACCAGGTCCGCTTCAACGCCACCGGCCTGCTCGGCAGCAACAACACGCTCGGCGGCGAGGCGGTGGCCTCGGCGATCTCCGGCCGTCACTCGTTCAGCGTCGGCGGCTTCGAGTACGACAGCGACGGCTTCCGCCGCAACTTCGACAACCGCACCTCGATCTACAACGTCTTCTACCAGGCGGCGGTGACCCCGGAGCTCAACGTGCAGGCCGAGTACCGCCATCGCGACACCGACATCGGCGATCTCGACCTCGTCTGGGACGCCGACGACTTCGACGCGCTGAGCGAGCGCGACATCACCACCGACTCGTACCGGCTGGGCGCGCGCTGGTCGCCGACCCCGAACTCGGATTTCCTGGGCTCCTTCATCTACACCGACGTCAGCGACCAGCGCTTCGACGTGTTCGGCCCCGACGAGGTCAACCAGCGCGCCGACGAGAACGGCTACCAGTACGAGCTGCAGCACATCTACCGCCGCGAGCGCTTCAACCTGGTCACCGGCGGCGCCTACAACTATGTCGACACCCAGGAATTCTTCGAGGTCGTCGGCCTGTTCGACGAGAACTTCAACGACGACATCGAGCAGATCCATCCCTATGTCTACGGCACCATCAATTTTCCCTCGGCCTTCACCTGGACGCTCGGTGCCGCGTACGACGATTTCGAGCAGGGGCCGACCGAGGTCACCCGCCTCAACCCCAAGCTCGGCCTGCAATGGCAGGTCAACGATGCGCTCGAGCTGCGCGCCGCCTATTTCGGCGTGGTCAAGCCGGGCCTGACCACCAACCGCACGCTCGAGCCCACCCAGGTGGCGGGGTTCAACCAGTTCTTCGACGATTCGAGCGGCGCCGCCTCGACCCGCGGCGGCATCGGCTTCGACTGGCGCGCGAGCGACCGGCTGCTGTTCGGCGGCGAGCTGACCATGCGCAATGTCAGCGAGAACTTCCAGACCGGGCCGAACAGCAGCCAGACCACGAACTGGGAGGAGCAGACCCACCGCCTCTACGCCAACTGGGCGGTCACCGATCGCATCGCGCTCAATACCGGCATCACCTACGACCGCTTCGAGGCCGACCGGTCCCAGCTCACCGAGTTCACCGAGGTGCCGGAAGAACTGACCACGATCAGCGTACCCTTGGGTGTCAACTACTTCGACCCCGGTGGCTTTTTCGCCGGCGCCACGCTTAGCTTGGTTCACCAAGATCTCGATCGCGCCGGCAACAACGTCAGCGGCTTCGGCGAGGGCGACAGCAGCTTCGCGCTGGTCGACCTCCAGGCCGGCTACCGCTTCCCGCGGCGGGCGGGCAAGCTGACGCTGCAGGTCAACAACCTGTTCGACAAGGGCTTCGACTACCAGGACAACAGCTTCCGGGAATTCGGCGACTCACCGTCGGTCAGCCCGTTCATCCCGGAGCGGCAGATCTTTCTCTATTTGACGCTCAACTTCTAGAGCCGACGGCCGGCACGACCGCCGGGAAAGGAAGAAGCAGCCATGACGAACGGATACGAAAAGCCGGAGGCTGCAGCGCTTCCCGGCTCGGGCATGCTGGCAACCCTCGTGCTGCTCGCGGGTTTGGCGGTGGCACCCGAGGCGCTGGCCGTGAGCGGCGAGCGCGAGGACACCATCGGCACCTTCCGCGCCCAGGCCTCGACCTGCTCGACGTTGCGCAGCGCGAGCGGCACGCAGGGCGACCTCTTTCTCGTCTGCAACGCCGACCGGACCTTCAGCGGCGACCGCGAGGCCTGCGACATCTACTCGCTCAGCACGCTGGTGCGCGGCGACGCGCTCGGCTTCTGCTCCGACAGCTTCGGCGCCCAGCAGGTCCGCGCCTTGCCGCTGGACAGTGCCGTCCTCGAGACCAACAAGACGCTGCGCGGCACCACCTTCGGCGCGAATCTCGGCTTGCAGAAAAGCGGGCCCGTCGACGTCGTCTGCGCCACCTTCTCGGGCTCGGGTAGCGGCGCTAGTGCCACGCAGGGCGACCGCGTCTGCGTCGAGGTCTTTCTCGCCGGCCCCTCGAACGTGCCGGGCCAGTGCACGTCCACCGGCGGCAAGTCGATCCCGGTCTCCAACAGCACGACGGCCTGCAACGCCATCGAGCAGCAGCTCAAGAACACGATCACCGGGGGCCGCGAGACGCCGTTCTTCTCGCACGCCCTGTTCTTCGAGGCGCTGAACGGCGTCGGCGGCGCCGACTCGAAGGCCCTTTTCGTCTGCAACAACTATTCCGCACGCTGCGCCGACGAGACTGGCGCCACCCAGGTCGAGTACTGGAATCCGTTTGGCATCTTCGAGACGCCCGGCTGCGGCATGACGCGATCGGGCTACCGATGCTGGTAGGGCGTGACACGATCCGGGAAGGTGCTCGCGGCGAGGGACGATCAATCATGAACACGCAAGCAGAACGGATGCTGGGCTCGATGGGCTCCCGGAGGGGACGCCGGGCTTGGGCGGCCCGCGTCGACTGGCGCCGCCCCCTCCTCGCGGCCGCGGCCTGTGCCATCGGCGCCCTGGCGGCTGCCGGCGGCGCGGCGGCGCAGGTGCCCTCCCCGGCGGCGGACCGCCTTTGGGGCGGCTGCAGCCTCGGCAACCCCGACACGCGCGCGGTGCAGAACGCGGGTGTGGGGACGTTCGACTTCATCGTGCTCTACTCGCTCCTGCCGAACGACGGTCAGGCGGTGGCCGGCGGTCATACCGGCCCGATCATCTGCACGGCGAACCGCGTGTCGATCCAGGCCGTGTCGGAATCCACCCAGGTTGCCGGCATCGACATATTGGCGCCGGTGCAGGGTCTGGCGACGCTCTACACGCAGGGCGGCACGGCGAAGAAGCGAATCTGCCACCAGGTTCTCGGCAGCACCAGGTGCCACACGGTCGAGCCCGGGGCGGGCAGCGGCTGCGTGCTGTCGGCGAGCACCATCGGCAGCATCGCCCGACTGATCGAGAGGCAGTCGAACAGGACGATCGTCGGTGCCGACTTCGCGTTTGCGGTAGCCTACACTCTGGGCGGCGAGGCGGCCCTCCCGACCGTCTGCGCGGTCCAGGGCAGCAAGGCGACGGAGGTCATGCCCGGCCCCGGCGAGCGGCCCGAGGCCCTGACCGGCAGCGTCGACGACGTCGAGAACATCTTCACGACCCGCTACAAGGTGCGAGCGTCCGGCAAGTTCGAGGCCCGCCCGTGCCATACGGTGGCCGACCGGACGGACTGCTTCCGGGTCTTCAAGTGATGCAGCATCATGGCACGGACGACCCATCAAAGCCTGGTATAGCGGAGACGATCATGAGCAAGCTGGCATGCTGCGCCGCGCTCGGGGTGGGCCTCCTCGCCCTGGCCACGGCACCGAGCGTCTGGGCGCAGGCGACCGGCCCGGCGACAAAGTTCACCGACTTCCTTTGCGAGATCAACCTGCGCGACAGCGGGCTGGAGGGCAGCCTCACCCAGGCCGGCCGGCAGACCTATCCGGACGGCATCATCTCCACCTTCAATTCCGAGAAGCTCTGCACCGGCAGCGCCACCGACCAGAACATCAACATCACCTGCACCGCCCAGATCCCTGCGGGCCAATGGGCCGGCGGCAACGTCGTCCGACAGAACGTGTCCTGCACGGTCGGCGGCGCCGCCTGCGGCATCCCCGGCATCTATCCGGCGGTCAACAGCAAGCTCTCGATCAGCGGCACCGGCCTCGCAACACTGGATTGCCAGTACAAGGGCGGGTAGTCGGCCGACACTCAGCCGGCCATCGACCGGCCGCCATCGACCGACCGGGCGACGGCCGGATTCACCCGCGTCGCGACCAGGACAGGATAAGCGACGTCGAGCGCCAGCTCGCCGGCGAGGCTCTGGCAACGCTCCGCCAGAGCCGCGACCGTCGGCAGGCCGCCGTCGAGGGCTTGGAGCAGTGCCTCGTGGGCGGTCTGCAGCGCGGTCCATGACGGGTTTGCGACCAGCGTTTCGTCGCCGACCAGGGCGTAGATGCGGCTCGCCTCGGTCTTGCCCTTGAGCATCGCCTCGTCGAGCGCGAGGAAGGCCATGCCGGGGCAGGCCTCGCGCACCGCCTCGCCGACGATCACCGGAAAGCCGTAGCTCTTGCTGCTCGTCTCGAGCCGGGCGGCGACGTTCACCGCATCGCCGATGACCGAGTAGTTGAAGCGCTGGGCGGAGCCCAGATTGCCGACGAACGCCTCGCCGGTCTGGATGCCGAAGCCGGTGCGCAGCGGGACGAAGGTCTCGCCCGCGGCGGCCGCCTCGGCGGCCAGCTCGGCGTTCAGGGTGACCAGCCGGCGGCGCATGCCGAGCACCGCCGCGCAGGCGTGGCGGGAATGGTCCGGGTCGTCGAGCGGCGCGTTCCAGAACGCCATGATGGCGTCGCCGATATACTTGTCGATGGTGCCCTGCTGCTCGAGGATCTCCGCGGTCATGGCGGTGAAGTAGCGGTTGAGCAGCTCGGTGAGGCCGACCGGGTCCTCGGCCAGGGTCTCGGTCAGCGTGGTGAAGCTGCGGATGTCGCTGAACATGACCGTGAGCGTGCGGCGGTCGCCTTCCAGCGCCAGGGCGGTCGGCGTGTCGATCAGCCGGTCGACCATGACCGGCGAGAGGTAGTGGGCGAAGGCGTGGCGGAGGTTGCGCCGCCGCCCCTCCTCGGTGATGTACTTGGCCATGGCGAGCCAGAAGAGGAGCAGGCCGAAGGCGAAGGCCGGATAGGCGGTGTCGATCAGCATGCGGCCCGGCGTGTAGGCGAACCAGGCGGCGGCGATGCCGAGGACCAGGACGAGGAGGAGCAAGGGCGGGAACCAGCCGGCGGGGATGCGGGTGCCGAACCAGACCAGGAGGAGGCCGCCCACGAGCACGAGGACGCGCTCGCTGCCGACGATCGTCTGCGAGCGCTGCAGCATGGTGCCGGCCAGGATGTTCTCGACCAGCTGCGCCTGGATCTCCACGCCGGCGGTGTTGCCGGCGACCGGGGTCACCTTGATGTCGCCGAGCCCGGCGGCGGAGGAGCCGATGAACACGAGCTTGCCGGCGATCCTGGCGTCGTCGACGGCACCGGCGAGCACCGCGTGGGCCGGGACATAGAGCTCCGGCCGGGCCCGGGTGTAGTGGACCCAGATGCGGCCGTCGGCCTCGGTCGGCACCGCCAGCGGCCCGACGCCGACGCCGAGCACGCCGTGGTCGCCGCCGCGCACCCGGAGCGTCGTCTCGTCCAGGGCGACGCGGACGGTCTCGAGGGCGAGACCGGGCACGACGTGCTCGCCGACCACCGCCACGGTCGGGGCGCGGCGCACCACGCCGTCGATCTCCGGCGTGATCGAGACGAGGCCGATGCCCGTGGCCGCCCGGGCGAGGATGCCGACGGGTGCGAGCGGGTAGGCGTAGGTGGACAGGTGGTGCCGCACCTCCGGCCCGAGCCACGCCACCCGGGCGGGCGGCACGACGTTGCGGGCGATGCCGGTCGGTTGCGCGTTGAGGCCGGCCTCGCCGAGGATCACCGGCCGCTGGCGCATCGCCGTCGCCATGGTCTGCTCGAAGCTCGGCAGGGTGCGCAGGACGGCGGCGGTCTGCGGACTGACCGGCTCGAGGATGCGGGCGTAGATCGGCGGCGACAGCCGGTCCGCCTCGGCGAACAGGATGTCGAAGGTGATGGTGCGCGCTCCCTGCTCGGCGAGACGGGTGATCAGCTCGGCGAAGGTCTGCCGCGGCCACGGCCACTGCCCGACCCGGCTCAGGCTCACGTCGTCGATGTCGACGACGACGACCGGGCTGGTGGCCGGCACCGGCCGCGGCGCGAAGCGCTGCAGCTGGTCGAAGACCCTGAGGCGGGCCGCCTCGACCAATGGCGGATCCCAGATCTGGATGGCGGACAGGGCCAGGACCAGCAGCAGGCCGACCATGCGGGTGGCGCCGGCCAGCAGCCACATGCGCAGCCATCGCCACAGCGCCGGTTTGATCAGCTGCATCGCGTGTCCTGGCCCGCCAAGAGGTCCGGTCGAGCTCCACGGGGAAGTTTGGCGGGAAGTGTCGGCCAGCGCCAATCATTTCGGCCGACCAATCGCGCACGATGATGCCGGGGCGCGCTCGCTGCCCGGCGGCCTGCACGCCCGGCTGGCGCGGCGTCGCCCGGCACCGGCCACGCCGAGCGCGCGCCGGCGGCCACCACCACGATCGAGCGCGGGGCGCCGGGCGAGGACCGCGCGGCAGCTGCCCGACGTCGACCTCTTGCGGTCCGGCGATGCTCGGCGTCGCCGCCCGCCGGTGTCGATCGGGTCGGTCCTGCTCGCTCGATCGAGGCCCCCTGGCCTCTCCCACCCGCTGCCCTTCAGCCCAGCTGGCCGAGCTGGCGGGGGAGGAGGAGGAGCGCGGGGACGAGGGCGAGCGTGGCGAGGGCGCGCTCTTCGAGGAAGGCCTCGAGGCGGGGTGCGGCGAAGTCGACGAAGGCGCGGATCTTGGGTGCGAGCAGCCGCACCTCCGGGTAGACGAGGTGGACCGGCTCCGGCGGCAGGGCGAAGCCGTCCAGGACCGGCACGAGGCTGCCGTCGCGGATCTCCTCGCTCACCATGTAGGACAGGGCGAGGGTGATGCCGTGGCCCGCTTGCGCGGCCTCGATCGCGGCGACGGCGTCGTTGAGCTCCAGCCGCGGGCGCAGGGCCAGGCTGGTGGTCCGCCCGCCGTCGAGGTGGCGCCAGTCCCCTCTCGGCATGAGGCCGGTCAGCGCGATCACCGCATGGCGATGCAGGTCGGACGGTGCTTCGGGTGTGCCGTGCTGGTCGAGGTAGCCGGGGCTGGCGACCAGCAGCCGGCGGACCGCGCCGACCCGCCTCGCGGTGTGCGACGAGTCGGGCAGGTGGCCGATGCGCACGGCGACGTCGACGCCTTCCTCGACCAGGTTCACCACGCGGTCGAGCAGCAGGACGGCGGCGCTGACGTTCGGATACTGGTCGAGGAAGGCGCAGACGACCGGGGCGAGTGCCGTGCGCCCGAAGGTGACCGAGGCGGTGACCACGAGGTGGCCCTGCGGTGCGGCGGCCGCGCCGACCGCCTCCTGCTCGGCGGTCTCCAGGTCGGCCAGGATCTGCCGCGCGCTCGCCAGCAGCCGCTGCCCGACATCGGTGATCGCGAGGCTGCGGGTCGTGCGGCTGAACAGCCTTGCGCCGAGCCGCTCCTCCAGGGCCGCGACGGCGCGGGTCACCGCCGGCGGCGACAGCCGCAGGCGGGCGGCGGCGCGGGCGAAGCTGCCGGCGTCGGCGACCGCGACGAAGACCTGAAGCGCGTGCAGACGGTCCACGGTTCATTCCTTCTGGAGAAAGAAAGAGTTTCACACGTCGCGCATTCTTTCAAGCCGCGTCGTAGGGCAGAGTGCCGGTCGCAGCGCCATAACGCGGCGCACCACCGACAAGGACAGTTCCCATGGCTCGTGTCACCGTCGTCGACCCCGCCACCGCCACCGGCGAGGCCCGGCAACTGCTGGACGCTGTCCAGGCCGGGCTCGGCATGGTGCCGAACTTCATCCGCGTGCTGGCGAACTCGCCGGCGGCACTCGGCGCCTTCCTCGGCCTCTACGGCATTGCCGGGGCGGGCTCGCTCGACCCGCAGACGCGCGAGCGGATCGCCCTCGCCGTGGCCGAGCAAAACGGCTGCGCCTACTGCGTCGCGGCGCACACCGCGATCGGCCGCAAGGCCGGGCTCGACACTGCCGAGATGCTCGCCAACCGTCTCGGCCGGTCCGCGGACGCCAAGGCGGCGGCAGCGCTGACCTTCGCGCGGGCACTGGTCGAGCACACCGGCGCGGTCGACGAGGCAGCGGTCGACGCCGTCCGCGCGGCCGGGCATGCCGACGCCGAGATCGTCGAGATCATCGCCCACGTGGCCTTGAACATCTTCACCAACCTGCTGGGCAAGGCGACCCGGGTCGAGATCGATTTCCCGAAGGTCGAGCTGCACAAGGTCGCCTGAGCACGCGGCGGCCGGCCCGGTGCCGCGCCGGGGCCGTCCGCGGCCGCGACCATGACGCCCGGGAGAACAGCCGGAGGAGGCAGCCATGCCGCATCGTTTCGCTGAGATCGCCTTCACGCCGACGGTCAAAAAGGTGCAGGAAGAGTTGGGCAGCCGGCCGTCCTATGCCCGGATGGAGGGCGTGGCGGCGGTGGTGAACCAGCGGCTCGGCGAGGCCGAGGCCGCGTTCATCGCGGCGCGGGACTCCTTCTACATGGCCACCGTCGGCGAGACCGGCTGGCCCTACATCCAGCACCGCGGCGGGCCGGCCGGCTTCGTGCGGGTGCTCGACGAGCGGACGCTCGGCTTCGCCGACCTCCGCGGCAACCGGCAATACATCAGCGTCGGCAACCTTGCGACCGACGACCGGGTGGCGCTGTTCTTCATGGACTACCCGCACAAGGCGCGGCTGAAGCTGCTCGGCCGGGCGCGGACCGTCGGGCCGGCCGAGGCGCCGCTGCTGGCGCTGCCGGACGGCCGGGCCCGGGTCGAGCGGGGCATCGTCGTCACAGTCGAGGGCTTCGACTGGAACTGCCCGCAGCACATCACCGAGCGCTACACCCTCGACGAGGTGCAGGCGGCGACCGCGGCGCTGACGGCACGGATCGCGGCACTCGAGGCCGAGCTGGCCGGGTGCCGCGCCGGGGCCGGCGACAACGGCTCCTGCCCGTAGCGCTGCCGGTGCGGGGCCGCCCCGCGCCTTTGGCCGCGCCATTATTGCATATTTTTCGATCATTCGATGATCATTGTTTGATCAATGGCACTTTTTTCTGCTCCTTGAGATTTTTTTATTTGCAATCGACGACCGTCGCGCGATGTTGACTTCGGGAAGTGGCTAGGGTTCCGGCGAGGTGACGCGCAGGTCCGAGAGCCACAGGCACCGCCGGCCGGCGGTGTTGCACGGCGGGACAAAAGCCCGGGAGACCCAGCGAGCTGATCGAGCGCGTGCGGCGCTCGTGCTGGAGCGTCATGGTGCCCCGAACCGAGATCGCAAGACGTGACGACTTGGAGGAAGCGGCGGCGGCCGCGCTGCCGGCCCCGGGCAACGATGCGCCGCGACTGGCCGTCGAGCACCTGACGCATCGCTTCGGGTCCGGCGATGGCGGCGTGGTGGCCCTCGAGGACATCTCGTTCGCGGTGCCGCAGGGCCGGTTCGTCAGCATCATCGGCCAATCCGGCTGCGGCAAGTCCACGCTGTTCAACATTCTCGCGGGCTTGCTGACTCCGACCTCGGGGGCGGTGGCCCTCGACGGTCACGACATCACCGGGCGGGCCGGGATCATCTCCTACATGCTGCAGAAGGACCTGCTGCTGCCGTGGCGCAGCGTGCTCGACAACGTGATCTTCGGCATGGAGATCCAGGGCATGGCCAAGGCCGAGGCGCGCGCCCGGGCATTGCCGTTCATCGAGCGC
This sequence comes from uncultured Geminicoccaceae bacterium, assembly GCA_964460465.1. Classification (GTDB taxonomy): domain Bacteria; phylum Pseudomonadota; class Alphaproteobacteria; order Geminicoccales; family Geminicoccaceae; genus SLRI01. Next base: position 29,797 of record CAYWSB010000017.1, read on the forward strand.
TATGGCCTGGGCGCCTTCGTCGACCACTACCCGGCGGCCCTTTCCGGCGGCATGCGGCAGCGGGCGGCGCTGCTGCGCACACTCCTCTGCAACAAGGAGCTCGTCATGCTGGACGAGCCCTTCGCCGCGCTGGACGCGCAGACGCGGCTGCGGATGCAGGCCTGGCTCCTGACCCTCTGGCGCGACTTCGCCTTGACCGTCCTCTTCGTCACCCATGACGTCGACGAGGCGATCTATCTCTCCGACCAGATCATCGTGCTCTCGCCCCGGCCGGGGCGCCTTCGCGAGGTCATCCCGATCGACCTGCCGCGGCCGCGGCGGCGGGCCATCGTCACCGATCCGCGCTTCGCCGCCTTGAAGGCGCGCTGCCTCGCGCTCCTGTTCGAGGGCGAGCAGGACCAGGATTTGCCGGCATGAACGGCCGGCGCCTGGCGCGGTCCGGCCCGCCGCACGCATCGCCCCACGCTTCGCCGCCCGCATCGCCGCCCCGGGGGATCGTGCTGCGGCGCACAGCCGACTGGTCGGCGCGCCGGGTCGGCCTCGTCCAGGCGCTCCTGGTGGTGGCGGTCTTCGTGGCCTGGGAGGTGGCCGTCCGGGCGGGCTGGATGAGCAACTTCTTCTGGTCGAAGCCCTCGGACATCGGCCGCACCATGGTGGTCTTCCTGCGCGACGGCACCGGGCTGCAGGACACCTGGTTCACCTTTCGCGCCACGGTGATCGGGTTCGTGGCCGGCTCGGCCCTGGGTGCGGTGATCGGGCTCTCGCTCTGGTGGTCCGACAACTGGGCCAGGGTGACCGAGCCCTTCATCGTGGTGTTCAACGCCATTCCCAAGCTGGCGCTCGGCCCGCTCATCATCCTGATGTTCGGGATCGGCATCGCGTCGAAGATCGCGATGGCGATAGCGCTCACCTTCGTCATCACGGCGCTGGCGGCGTATTCGGGCGTGCGCTCGGTCGATCCGGACCTGGTGCGGCTGACCTATTCGCTGGGCGGCCGGCGGCGCAGCGTGTTCCTCAAGATCGTGCTGCCGTCGGCGCTGCCCTGGATCATCTCGTCCCTGCGCATCAATATCGGCCTGGCGCTGGCCGGCGTGCTGATCGGCGAGTTCATCTCGTCGCAGTTCGGCCTCGGCAAGGTGATCCTCTATGCCGGCGCCACCTACGACATCGCCCTGATCTGGGCCGGAATCGCCATCCTCTCGGCGCTCTCGATGCTGCTCTACGGCGCGGTCGTCTGGCTCGAGCGGCGCGTGCTGCGCGGGCTGCACGCCTCGGGCCAGGCGACGACGCCGGGCTAGCCCTTCCCTCAGTCGATCATCCAGCAGGAGATCACGATGACCAAGACGACCAGACGCGGGTTCAACGCAGCCTTCCTCGGGCTCTCGGCGGCGAGCCTCGTGGGGCTGCGGCCGGCCCTCGCCACGGGGCTCAAGCCGTTCACGGTGACCGAGCCCGTGCACAGCATCGACAGCCTGCCCTTCTATGCGGCGATGAAGAACGGCTATTTCGAGGAGGCCGGGCTCGATCTCACGCTGATCACGACGGAGGGCGGCGGCAAGCACATCGCGGCCGTGCTGGCCGGCGATGCCCAGGCCTATATCGGCGGGCCGGAGCATATCGCCTTCGTGCGGGCGCGGGGTGGCGAGCCGCTCAAGGCCGTGGTGGCGCTCTCCAACCGCGCCAACGCGTTCCTGGTTGCCCGCAACGGGGTGGCGGTGGACCCGGCCACGCCGTTCGTCGAGCAGATCCGCGGCAAGCGGGTCGCGGTCGGGACCCGGGGCGGCACCGGCTACTCGATCATGCTCTATCTGCTCGAGCAGGCGGGCATGGATCCGCGGACCGACCTCACCCTGATCGAGATCGCCAACGAGGCCGGGATGCTGGCGGCGATGGCGGCGGGCCAGGTGGACATGGCGATGGTGACCGAGCCGATGATCTCCCGGGGCGTGCAGGAAGGCGTGTGGCAGCCGGCCTTCGCGTCGATGCCCAAGGAGCTAGGCCTCTTCGCCTGGACCACGCTGAACGTGCCGCAGGCCTTGATCGACAGCGACCCGGAGCTGGTGCGGGCCATGGTGGTCGCGGCGCGCAAGGGCCTCGACTACGTCACCAGGGATCCGGAGGGTGCTCGCCGGATCGCCATGGAGGAGTTCCCGACGCTCGATCCCCAGGACCTCGAGGCGATGCTCACCAGCACGATGGAGAACGAGATGTGGCAGGCGGACGGCGCCATCCCGCCCGAGGCCTGGGAGAAGACCAAGTCGATCGTGATGATCGCCGGGCTCCTGACCGAGGACGTGCCCTACGAGGAGGTCTTCGATCCGCAGTTCATGGCCGACCAGGGCTAGCGCCGGCGGATCGGCTCGAGGCGGGCCGGCCCGCGGTGGGCCGGCCTGCCGCTCTCAAGGTGGTGGCAGCTCGATGACGTCGGTTCGCAAGCTCTACATCCTGCTTTGTGGCTACGAGATCATCCGCAAGTCGGCCTGCCTGCGCGGTGCGTCGCGGGCGCAGATCCTGGCGGTGCCGATCTGCGCCTACCTCTTGGACACGGAGCGCGGCTGGGTGCTGTTCGACACCGGGCTCGACAGCGCCGCCTTGGCGGACCCGGCGGCGGCGCGGGCGGCGTTCGTGAACGACGCGTTTCCGTCGCCGCCCCTGGTGCTGCCGGAGCACGAGCTCCTGGCGCAGCTGGCGCAGATCGGCGTCGCCGCCGGCGCGGTTCGCGAGATCATCCTCAGCCACGCGCACGCCGATCATACCGGCGGCCTCAAGCATTTTCCCAAGGCGCGGGTGACCATTCAGCGGCAGGAGCACGCGGCCGCCTTCTCGGCGGCTGGCCGCGCCGCCCATGCCTTCCCCGACATCGACCGCCCGATCGACTGGCACATCGTCGAGGGCGATGTCGAGCTGATGCCGGGGCTCGACATTCTGCTCACCAGGGGCCATCGGCCCGGCCACCAGTCGGCGGTGGTGCGCCTGCCCAGTGGGGTCGTGAAGATCCTGGTCGGCGATGTCGTCGACCTGCTCGAGAATTTCCGGACGGAGACCCTGGGCTCGAGCATGGACGATGCGGCGGCCCTGGCCAGCCTCAGGCGGCTCAAGTCGCTGGCCGCCGAGACCGGCGGCGAGCTCGTGCCGCTGCACGATCCGGGGTTCGTCCAGGCGGCCCGCCTTGCGCCCGACTACTATGACTGAGCGCGGCACGGGCTACGGCGATCGGTCCGCCACGGCGGACGAGCTCGCCCGCTGCCGGGCGTTGGCCGATGCGGCCGGGCGCACGCTGGTGCTCGAGCACTACATCCCGAAGGAGACCGGCTTCGCGCTGCCGGTGGCGGCTGGCCGGGTGTTGCGGATCACCTGCTGCGACGGGCCCCAGGTCTGCGACTTCAATGCGTTCGCCGCCACCGATCCGGCGGAGCATTTCTGGTCGGGGCGGACGCGGACGCTGCAGGGCTCGCATCTGACCGTGGGTGACCGGCTCTGGGGCACCGAGCCGCGGATGCGTCCGATGTTCACGATCATCGCCGACACGGTGCCGCACGAGGCCCTGCCGCCCCAGGTGGGCACGCACGACCTGCTCTACGCGCGCTGCAGCGCCAGCGCCTGGGCGCTCCGCCTCGGCCGGACCGACCTGCCGAACTGCAACGACAACCTCACCCGCGCCCTGGCGCAGATCGGCTTCCCCGCGGACCATGTCCACGACGCCTTCAACATCTTCATGGCGACCGGGATCGACGAGCGGCGCAAGCTCTTCTTCGTGCCCCCGGTCGCACGGCAGGGCGACTACGTCGAGCTCATTGCCGAGATCGACACGGTGGTCGCGTTGTCCTGCTGCCCGGGCGGCTGCAACGGCGACGCGAACAAGGGGCTGGCGGTAGCCGTCTTCGAGCTTGCCGCCTGAAGGCGCGAGCGGTCCGGCCCGTTTGGCCGCGCACGACGAGCGCACCAGCGTCCGCCTCCGGCCGCGCCGAGATCCTGGATGCCCCTGCCCGTGTCCTCGACCGGCGCGGCCGGACGTCGGCGACCGCCCCGGCGGGCCGGCGGGCGGCTCTGCCGCTTTGCTGACCATGCTGCCTGCGCGCCGGTCAGCGGGATGGCCGGGCGCGGCAGCGCCGCGCCGGAGCGGCGCCCGCTCTTCCTCGTTGGGTCGAGGTTGGCATGCCGTTTGCTGCCTACCTGATCGTGCATGCGGCGAGCGGGTCACGACAAGTCCGAGCAAAGGCACGCCCGCCGTCGCGCCGCAGGGCACGCATCAGCCCCCATCAGCCCCCATCGTGGAGACGACAACGCATGACCGAGTTTCTGCAGGGTAGCGGCCGGACGCGCCGCGGTTTCGTCGGCCTCGCCTCGGCGCTGCTGCTCGGCGCCGGCCTCGTCGGCCTCGCGGCCGGTGGTGCCGCCGCCCAGGATCTGAAGAAGGTCCGGTTCACCGAGGCGGTGCACAATCTCGGCTACATCAACCTCTATGTCGGCCAGCATGCCGGGATCTTCGAGAAGCACGGCCTCGACCTCGAGGTCAGCGCCGCCGGCGGCGACACCCAGGCCTTCGCGGCGGTGCTGGGCGGCTCCGCCGACTTCGCCATCGGCGACGCCACCATGGTTCAGATGAGCCGCGAGCAGGGTGGCCCGGGCGTGGTCGTCGGCACCGTCGTGCAGCGGGCGCACTATTTCGGGGTGTCGAAGAATCTCGAGCCGATGAGCGCGCCGTCGGAGTTCGAGGGGCTGACCATCGTCACCTCGCCCGATCCGAACACCAATTTCAGCGTCGCCAAGCGGATGCTGGAGAGCGCCGGGCTGGCCATCGGCCAGGACGCGCAGATCCTGCAGGTCAACCCGGGCACCGAGATCGGGGCGATGCTGGCGGGCCAGGCGGACATGGCGATCGCGTACCAGCCGAGCGTGTCCTCCGCGGTGGCCCAGGGGGCGCAGGTGGTGTTCGACTTCGCCAGCTATGTCGGGCCGTTCTGCAACACCGGGATCATGGTGCTGCCCTCGACCATCGAGCGCGACCCGGAGATGGTCCAGGCCCTGGTCACCGCGTTCGAGGAGGCTTCCCGGCTGACCTATGCCGATCCCGACTTCGCCAAGGAGGTGGCGAAGAAGGAGTTCCCCGACCTCGATCCCGCGGTGGTCGAGGCCGCCATCGACGCGCAGCTCGAGTACCGCATCCCGGCCGAGACGGTGATCGTGCAGCGCGACCAGTGGGACAACCTCATGGACATGCAGGTCTACCTGAAGAACGTGCAGGGCACGGTGCCGTTCGAGGAGATCATCGACAACTCCTTCGCCGAGAAGGCGATCGAGCTGCTCGACGGGGCATGAGCGGATCGCCTGCCACGGCAGCGGACGAACGGCGGGCGGGGGCGACGTCCCCGCCGCCACTCGCGGCCCGGCCACCCCTCGAGGCGCAGGACGTCGCCAAGACCTATGACGACGGGGTGGTCGCGGTGCCGGTCATCGGCAACCTGACCTTCAGCCTGGCCGCAGGCGAGATCGTGGCGATCGTCGGTCCCTCGGGCTGCGGCAAGTCGACCCTGCTCAACATCCTCTCCGGGCTGATCGAGCCCAGCGCCGGTCGGGTGCTCTGGTACGGCGAGCGGGTCAGCGGCATGCCGGACCGGGTCGGCTACATGCTGCAGAAGGACCTGCTGTTTCCCTGGCGCACCGCCCTCGACAACGTCACCCTCGGGCTCGAGGTCAAGGGTGTGGGACGCGGCGAGGCGGTGGACCGGGCGCACGTCCTGCTCGACCAGCTCGGCCTGCACGGCTTCGCCCGGGCCTATCCCGCCACGCTCTCAGGGGGAATGCGCCAGCGCGTCGCCCTGGCCCGCACGCTGGTGACCGATCCCATGGTGATGCTGCTGGACGAGCCGTTCGCGGCGCTCGATTTCCAGACCAAGCTCTTGATCGAGAGCGACACGGCCCGGCTGGTGCGCGAGCAGCACCGGTCGATGCTCCTGATAACCCACGACATCGAGGAGGCCGTCTCGATGTCCGACCGGGTGATCGTGCTCACCCATCGGCCGACGCGGGTGCGCGCGGTCTACGACATCGCGCTCGAGGGCGCGCGGACCGACATGATCGCGGCCCGCGACAGCGCCGGCTTCGGCGACTATGTCCGACGCATCTGGGCCGATCTCGAGGTGGGGGCGACATGAGCCTGAGCGAGCCCATGGCGGCCGGCGGGCACACCCGGCCCTCGGAGCGGGCGGCGGAGATCAGGCGCGAGCGCCGACGGCAGACCGGCCTGGTCCTGGGCTGCCAGCTCCTGGTGCTGGCGATCGCCATCGGGCTCTGGGAGTGGGTCACGTCGCGCGACCCGCAGACGGCCTTCCTGTTCGGCCGGCCGAGTGCCATCTGGGGCTTTCTCGTGCAGATGGTCCACGACGGCAGCCTCTATCGCGACACCTCGATCACGGCACTCGAGACGGTGCTGGGCTTTGTCCTCGGCAACGCGCTGGGCACGGTGCTGGGCCTCGGGCTCTGGTACTCGCGCTTCGTCTCGCGGGTGATGGAGCCCTTCGTCATCGCGCTCGGCTCGATCCCGATCATCGCGCTCGCCCCGATCGTCATCATCTGGTTCGGCACGGGCCTGGCCTCGAAGGTGGCGATGGCGACGCTCTCGGTCGTGGTGGTGGCGCTGGTGACCGCCTACAGGGGGGCGACCAGCGTCGATCCGGACCAGGTCAACCTGATGCGCACGCTGGGGGCGAAAAAGGCCACGATCTTCACCAAGCTCGTGGTGCCGGCCTCGCTCACCGACATCTTCGCCGGGCTCAAGCTCACGGTCGGCTTCGCGCTGATCGGTGCGATCATCGGCGAGTTCATGTCGTCCTCGGCGGGCCTCGGCCATGCGATCTTCAAGGCCGGCTCGCTCTACATCATCAGCAAGGTCTTCGCGGTCCTTCTGGTGACCATCGCCCTCGCCCTCGTGCTCTCCTGGCTGGTCGGCAAGCTCGAACGGCTGCTCACCCCCTGGCGGGCCCAACCCTGAACCAAGAAGAGGCCCCAAGATGCCCCAGACCGTCGCCAAGGACGGCAACATCAAGTACGCGCTCTCGGCGGATCATCCGTTCGTCGCCCGGGTGACACCGGGCGAGACCTTCGTGGTCGAGTGTGCGATCAACATCAACGACGGCGTCATCACCCATGTGGGCCAGCAGCTCACCCCGGCCGACGTGACGATCCCGTTCGTCAACGGGGCCACGGGGCCGATCGAGGTGGCGGGGGCCGAGCCCGGCGACATGCTGCGCATCGATGTCGTCGACATGGCGCTCGAGGGGCTGGGCTTCACCTCGCTCTGGCCCGGCATCGGCATCTTTCCCGACTGGGTGCGGCGCAAGGAGTTCGGCATCCAGACCCGCGTGGTCGAGGTGTCGGACGGCGTGGTGCACTGGAGCGACAAGGTCAAGCTGCCGATCCAGCCGATGATCGGGGTGGCCGGGGTGGCGCCGGTCCTGGGCGCGGTGCCCACGGTCGACAACGGCCCCAACGGCGGCAATCTCGACGCGCAGGAGGTGGGCCCGGGCAACGCCGTGATGTTCCGTGTCAACCAGCCCGGGGCGCATCTCTTCCTCGGCGACTGCCATGCCCTGCAGGGCGACGGCGAGTGCAACGGCATGGGGGCGATCGAGATCGCGGCCCGGCTGACGGTCAAGGTGTCGCTGGCCAAGGCGCCGGCACGGATGACCTGGCCACGGGTCGAGACGCCGACGCATATCGGCACGCTGGGCTGTGCGCGGCCGCTCGAGGACGCGATGCGCATCGCCTTCGAGGAGCTGGTGTTCTGGCTGGCCGACGACCACGGCATCCCGGAGCCCGAGGCCTACATGCTGCTCGGCCAGGTCGCCGAGGCCCGCTGCACGCAGATGGTGAACCCGAAATACACCTATATCTGCAAGATCGCGAAGAGCGTGCTCGCCCAATACCGCTGATCGCCACCGGCACAAAGGACCGGATGGGCCCGGGAAGGCGAGCCTTCCCGGATCTTCTTCCGGCCCCCCTGCCCTTCAGCCGAGATAGCCGAACTGGCGGGGGACGAGGAGGACGAGGTCGGGGAGGAGGATGAGGGCGATCAGCGCGGCCAGGAGGACCAGGAAGAAGGGCCAGATCTCGCGGATGATCTCGACCAGCGGGATGCGGGTGACGCCGTTGATGACGAAGAGGAGGATGCCGTAGGGCGGGGTGATCAGGCCGATCATGCAGTTGACGACGGCGACCACGCCGAAGTGGACGAGGTCGATGCCGAGCTCGCGGCAGGCCGGCAGGAAGAGCGGGATGATGACGAGGATGAGCGTGGTGGCATCGAGCACGCAGCCGAGCAGCAGGAGCAGGAGATTGACGCCGAGGAGGAAGACCAGCGGGTCGATGTCCAGGCCGACGAGCCGGGCCGCCACCAGGCCCGGGATGTTCTCGGAGGCCACGACGTAGTTGAGGATCAAGGCGCCGCCGATGACGACGCCGACCGCGGCCGAGGAGCGGGCGCTGTCGACCAGGATGGCGTAGAGGGCCTTCGGGCTGAGCGAGCGGTAGAAGAGGCCGGCGAGGATCAGGGCGTAGGCCGCGGCGACGGCGGCGGCCTCGGTCGGCGTGGTGACCCCGCCATAGATGCCGTACAGCAGGATGGCCGGCATCAGCAGAGCGGGGAAGGCGCTGGCGGTGTGCCGCGGCAGGGCGCGGAGCGGCACGGGTGCCTCGATGGCGAAGCCGCGGCGGTGGGAGATGACCGTGTTCATCGCCATGAGCACGAGGCCCATGAGCAGGCCCGGGACGATGCCGCCGAGGAAGAGGTAGCCGATCGAGGTGTTGGAGACGAGGGCGTAGAGGACCATCGGGATCGAGGGCGGGATGATCGGGCCGATGGTGGCCGACGCCGCGGTGATGGCGGCGGCGTAGCCCCGGCTGTAGTGGCCGCTTCGGGTCATCATGCCGATGATGATCTTGCCGATGCCGGCGGCATCCGCCACGGCCGAGCCCGACATGCCGGAGAAGATCAGCGAGGCCACGACATTGACGTGGCCGAGGCCGCCGCGGAAGCGGCCGACGACGGCGACGCAGAAATTGAGCAGCCGGTCGCTGATGGTGCCGGCATTCATGATGTTGGCGGCGGTGATGAACAGCGGCACGGCGAGCAGGATGAAGCTGTTGTAGAGCCCATCCAGCAGGGTCTTGCCGGCGATGCCGATGCTCTGGCCGGCGATGCCGAGATAGACCAGCGAGCCCACCAGGATGGCGTAGGCGATCGGCGTGCCGATGGCGGCCAGGGTGAAGAGGATGCCGAGGCAGAGGAGGAAGGCGATGCTCACTCGTCGAGCCGCCCCTCGCTGTGCGGGGTGCGGTACTCGGCGCCGCGGCGGGCGACGTGCCAGGCGCGCCAGGCGTAGCGGCCGGCGACGGCGACGAGAAAGAGGATGTAGACGGCGTAGATGTCGCGCATCCGGAGCCAGTCGCCGAAGAGCGGCGAGAGGGTGGCCGTCTTCTTCAGCCGGAGGATGTAGAGGCGGTCCCAGGTGGGGGCGATCGACCAGACGAGAGCGACGGCGACCACGACCGCGCCGACGATGGCGAACCAGCGGCGCACGGTCGGGCCGACGCGGTCGTAGAGGATGTCGAAGGTGACGTGGTCGCGCTCGCGCACCACGAAGGCGTTGCCCCAGAAGACGATCCAGAGCCAGAGTGCCAGGCAGAGCTCGAGCGTCCAGCCGTAGCGGGCGGGATCGAGCAGCGGGACCTGCTGGGCCAGCCCGTCGAGCCGGGCGGTGTAGCGGATGGTGATCTGCAGGACGAAGGTGGCGAAGAGGGCGGCCATGAGGACGGCCGCCACGGCCTCGGCAGCGCGGGTGGCCCAGCCGGCGAGCCGCCCTCCCATGCCGTCCCTTCGAGTCGCCCGGTTCAGTTGCCGAGCGCGTTGATCTTCTCGAGCACGCCCTCGGGCCAGGCGGCGGCGAACTCGGAGCCCACGTACTGAGCCTGGACGTGCTCGCGGAAGGCCTGGAGGTCGGGCTCGTAGATCTCGAGGCCCTGCTCCTCGAGGAAGGCGACGAGCTCCTCCTCCTTCCTGAGCTGGGCCTCGCGCGCGCTGTCGGCGGCGGCCGTGGCGGCTTCCTGCACGGTCGCCTGCTGCTCAGGCGTGAGGGAGTCCCAGACGGCCTTGGAGAAGGCGATGTAGTTGAGATCGACCAGGTGCGAGGTCAGCGCGATCTGGCTGGTGACCTCGTAGAACTTGGAATCGACCACGGTCGGCAGCGGGTTGTCCTGGCCGTCGACGGAGCCTGTCTGCAAGGCGGTGTAGATCTCGGTGAAGGCCACGGGCGTCGGGTTGGCCCCGAGCGCCCGGCCGAGGAACTGCCAGGCGTCGGTGCCGGGCATGCGCAGGTTGACGCCGGCGAGATCGGCCGGGGTCTGCACGTCGCGCTCGGACCGCGGCATGCGCAAATTGACGTGGCGGCGGCCGAGATACATGACGGCCAGCAGCTTCACGCCGAGCTCGTCCTCGACCTTCTGCTTGAAGGGGTCCATCAGCGGGTCGTCGAACACCCGGACCTGATGGGCCGCGTCCTGGTGGACGTAGCCCGTGGCGAAGATCGAGAACTCGGGAAAGAACGAGGCCAGCTCCTGGGCCGAGGTGATCGACATCTCGAGGTCGCCCGCGGCGATCGCCTCGAGCTCGCTGCCCTGGGCGACCAGCGAGGCATTGTAGTGCGGCTGGTAGTCGGCAAAATCGGCGACGGCCGGGGCGAAGACGTTGGCCAACGCCACGGTGCGCTGGTCGGTCTCGGTGGCCGGGGTCGACATGCGCAGCTGGATCTTGTCCTGGGCGGAGGCGGCGGCGCCGACCAGGAGGGCGAGCGAAGCGACCGCTGCGGTCAGAGCAGCTCGACGAGCAAAAATGAACGACATCGTGTTGCCTCCCCCTCATTGCCGGCACGCCGGCCGTTCCGCGGTTTATAGGCGCGAATCGGACCGTCTCAACGCCTTTTTTGCGGCGTGCGCAGCCGGTTGCGCCGGCCGGCGCGCCGGGTCAGGCGGCGGCGGCCGGCTCCGCCACCAGCGTGTCGAGGGCCGCCAGCAGCGACCAGCCGGCGAAGCCGGCGACCTCCACCTGGCCCGCCGCCGTGGCCTGGGCGACGCCGCCCGAGCCGCCAGCCGCGTGCCGGGCGACGAAGCCGTCGTCGAGCGCGAGGACGTCGCCGAGACGCAGCGGGCCGGGCCCGGTGGTGCCGACCTGGTGGGCGAGCGTGACTGCACCGCCGGCGAGGCCGAAGCCGACCGCGGCCGTGGCCTCGGCCCGGCCGCCGCCGGCTCCGGCGTCGAGAGCGACGTCGAGGGCGAGCGCCGTGCCGAGCCGGAAGGAGAGGCCGCCGGCGACACCGAGACCGGCCGGCAGGGTGAGGACCCCGCCCGAGCCGCCCGAGGACTGGTCCGGTGGCGGGGTCGGATCGGGTCGTGGCGGGGGAGGCGCCGCGACGATCGTCACCTCGACCGCGGCCTCGTTGGAGACCGCCCCCTGGTCGTCGGCCACGGTGTAGCGGAAGCTGTCCTCGCCGGCCGCGCCAGGATCGGGGGTGTAGGTCACCGTGCCGTCGGGGTTGGCGACGGCGGCCCCCTTCTGGCCGGAGCCGGTAATGGTCACCGTGCCGGGCACGAGGGCGCCGTCGGGGTCGGCGTCGTTCGCGAGCACGTCGATGACCACGGCCATGCCCGCGTCCGTGCTGGCCGTGTCGTCCGCGGCGATGGGCGCCTCGTTGACCGGCGGCTCGTCGGCCGGCAGGAGCACCTGGAGCTCGGCCAGTTGCGCCTCGGTTGTCACCCAGGCGAACTCGGCGGCACCGCCGCCCTCGCCGTACCAGTCGCTGCCGTGCGTCAGGATCGTGTCGCCGAGCCGGACGTCGACGAGCAGGACGCCGAGATTGGCCTCCGGTCCGTCGACGGTGAAGGCGAGGCTGGTCAGGATCGCCTGCCACTCGAGCACCATCTCGACCGACTGCAGCGTGCCGAGGGCAACGTCGCCGGCCTCGACCTGCCAGATCGCCTGCCCGCCCAGCGACGCCGTCAGCGTCGAGCCGGCAGCCAGGAAGGCGTAGTCGAAGGCGAAGGTGACCGGGCCTTCGGGCAGCTCGACGAAGGTCCAGACGGTCTTGGGCGAGGCCGTCTCCATCCAGATGCCGACAGTGCCGAAGGCGGGCTCGGGATTGTTCAGAAGATCGTTCCTGATGATCTCCTCGGCCGCGCCGCGGCGGCCGGTGCCGCCGATCGGGCTGTTCTCGTCGATCGACTGCCGCTCGCCGACGAGGCCGCCGGTGAAGAGGAAGAGGCTGCGCAGGAAGCTGACCGAGCCGGCGCCCGGATCGGGGTCGTAGACGTACTCGTCGATGCCGAGCCGGGCGTCGCGCTCGACCGTGATGGCGGAGTTGTCGACGAAGCTGATCTCGGCGCGGCCGTCGGCGAAGGTCTCGACCGTGTCGTTCCGGTAGATCGGGGTGCCCGGTGTCGCCGGCACGACCGTGCCGTCGGCGCGTTGGATCAGGACCTCGCCCTCGACACCCTGCACCGTGCCGACCGGGGCGCCCGCCCCCTGCCCCGACGGCAGCAGCACCGGCGGCGGGCCGAAGGGCTCCGCTGCCGCGCCCTGGAGCCGTGGCGTGACCGCCTCGAGGTCCCGGTCGTGCGGCGCCGCCACGGCATAGGTGACGGTCACCGTGCCCGTGGCGGTGGTCGGCGCACCGGTCGTCGCGACACCCTCGTCGGTCAGGAAGCTGATGCCCGCCTGCGGCCCCGAGCCCTGGCGCCACTGGCTGTAGCCGAAGACCGGGAGATCGGTCGTGCCCGAGCCCAGATAGGGGGCCACCGAGCCGTGGACCTGGTTCGAGCCGCTGGGCGAGGCGGTGGACGAGGTGCCCCGGGCGAGACTGTAGTAGCTGATGCCGGTCTGCTCGTCGGTCACCTGCGGGAACGGCACCGGCTCGCTGTCCGCCTGGGCGAGCACTGCACCACCGACCGCGAGCGTGGCGGTGGTGAAGCCCCAGTCCGAGACCGAGAAGCTGCCATCGGCCGGTGCCCGGGTCTGCACCTGGCCGTCGACGCCGACGACCACGGTGGGCTGGCCCGGGCCGGGCGCGCCGGGAAAGCGCGGCACCGCCACGGTCTCGGGCTCGCGCGCGTCGCTGACGCCGCGGGTGAACGCGAAGGGTGCGGCATGGGTCACCGACAAGCCTGCCATGGCGGCCTCCTGATGTGGTCCGGGGGCCGGCGCCGGCAGTCTGGTGACCCTGCCCGCAAGCGGCGACCGGGACTTTGCTTCAGCCGCCGGCTCCGGGTCAAAGACCGATGCACGGCAATGCGTCAGGGGCACACTCCCTGGTGAGCGCCGCGTTCACCACGCGCCGTTGCGGGGAACCCGGCTCCGGCCGCACCGGTCAGGCGGGCAGCCTTTGGTCATCGTCCGCCTTCGTGCTGCCCCAGCGGTCCCAGAACGCCGACGGCTCGCCGCCGGCGACGCGGGCGACCAGGATGTCGAGATGCGCGGCGGGCGCCCTTTACGGGGGCGGAGCGCTGCGCGAGACTGGCGGTGGGCCGACGGCTGGAGGGGAGGACGGACGATGACGATCAGGCTGTCCCTGGAGACCCTGGCGGCACTGCCGGCGGGCGTGGCGCGGCCGGGCTTTGCGCGGGGCGAGCTTGCGGCCGGGATCGTGCATTTCGGGGTCGGCAACTTCCATCGCGGCCACATGGCGGTCTATCTCGACGAGCTGTTCGCGGCGGGGCGCGACCGCGACTGGGCGATCGTCGGGGCGGGGGTGACCGACCACGACCGGCGGATGCGGGCGGCGCTGCAGGGCCAGGACTGGCTGACCACGGTGGTCGAGCAGTCGGCGGCAGAGGCCACGGCCCGGGTGACCGGGGCGATGGTCGATTTCCTCGACCCGGACGACCGGGCGGCGATCGTGGAGCGGCTCGCCGATCCGGCGATCCGCATCGTCTCGCTGACCGTCACCGAGGGCGGCTATTTCATCGACAGTGCGACGGGCCGGTTCGACGCGGCCCACCCGGCGATCCGGGCCGATGCGGCGGCCCCGGACGATCCGCGGACGGTTTTCGGGCTGATACTGGCCGGGCTGCGCCGGCGGCGGGCGGCCGGCACGCCGCCCTTCACCGTGCTCTCCTGCGACAACCTCCCGCACAACGGCGCGGTGACCAGGAATGCGGTGGCCGGACTCGCCGAGGCGATCGACCCGGGGCTCGCCGCCTGGGTCGGAACGGAGGTGGCGTTTCCCAACGCCATGGTCGACCGGGTGGTGCCGGCCACCGGCGACCGGGAGCGGCGGCGGCTGGCCGAGCGGTTCGGGATCGAGGATCGGGCCCCGGTATTCTGCGAGGACTTCCGCCAGTGGGTGATCGAGGACCACTTCCCGGCGGGGCGGCCGGCGCTCGAGGCGGTGGGGGCGACCTTCGTCACGGACGTAACCCCGTTCGAGACGATGAAGCTGCGCATCCTGAACGGCGGCCACGCGCTCATTGCCTACCCGTCGGCGCTCATGGGCCTGACCTTCGTCCACGAGGCGTTGCAGCACGAGCTGGTCGACGCCTACCTCGTCAAGGTGGCCGAGGAGGAGATCTTGCCGATCGTGCCGCCGGTGCCGGGTGTGGATCTCGCGGACTACCTGGCGCTGATCCGCCGCCGCTTCGCCAATCCCGAGATCGGCGACACCATCCGCCGGCTCTGCCACGACGGCTCCAACCGCCAGCCCAAGTTCATCGTCCCCTCGATCAAGGACCGGCTGGCCCGGGGCGAGGCGGTGGCCGGGCTCGCGCTCGGCTCGGCCTTCTGGTGCCGCTACTGTGCCGGGGTGACGGAGAGCGGGGCGGTGATCGAGGCCAACGATCCCGCCTGGGACCGGCTGCAGAGGCTGGCCCTGGCGGCCAGGGACGATCCGGCCGCCTGGCTCGGGATGCGGGAGGTCTACGGGCCGGTGGCGGAGTCGCCGGTCTTCGCGCGGGCCTTCGCCGCGAGCCTCGGGGCCATCTGGGCCGACGGCACGGCGGCGGTGCTGCGCCGCTACCTGGGCTGAGATGACCGCTCCTTCCCTCCTGATCTTCGACTGCGACGGCGTGCTGGTCGACAGCGAGCCGATCTCGATCCGCGTGCTGCTCGAGGCGCTGCGCACCCGGGGCCTCGAGCTCGACGTCGAGGCCGGCTACGACCGCTTTCTCGGCCGGAGCATGGCCACCATTTGCCGCGATCTCGACGATACGTTCGGCGTGACGCTGGCCGACACGGATCTGGCCCTGCTGCGCGAGCGGCTGTGGGCGGCGTTCACGGCCGAGCTCCGGCCGGTCGCGGGCGTCGCCACGGCGCTCGCGCGGCTGGCCCTGCCCTGCTGCGTCGCCTCCTCCAGCCAGCCCGAGCGGATCGAGCACAGCCTCAGGGTCACCGGGCTCTGGCCGTGGTTCGAGGGGCGCGCCTTCTCGGCCACCATGGTCGCCCGCGGCAAGCCGGCCCCGGACCTCTTCGAGCTGGCCGCCGCCAGCATGGGGCACGCTGCCGGCGCCGCGGTCGTCGTCGAGGACAGCCCGGTCGGCATCGCGGCGGCCAAGGCGGCGGGGATGCGGGTGGTGGGCTTTCTCGGCGGCACCCACGCCCGACGGCCGGCGCACGCGGCGGCGATCCGGGCGCTCTGCCCGGATGCGCTGCTCGACGACATGACCGAGCTGCCGGAACTCCTGGCCAGGCTCTGAGCGGCGGCCTGGATCGGCGCTGTTGTCTCGCCCCGCCGGTTCGTCCATAGAGCGCCGGTCGGACAACATGACGAACTAGGGAGTGCTGGAATGTCGGGTCGGTGGGGTTTGCCGGTGGTGGCGGTGGTCGGGTTGCTGGCGCAGGGGGCGCTGGCCAGTGACACGCGGGTGGCGCTGGTGCCGGGTGGGCCGCACCCCTATTTCGCGGCCTGGGCCGATGCGGCGAAGGCGGCGGCGGCCGAGTTCGGCATCGCGGCCGAGTATCGGGTCCCCTCGGCCTGGGAGCTGAGCAAGCAGAACGAGATGATCGAGAGCCTGGTGGCGCAGGGCTTCAACGCCATGCTGGTGTTCCCGGGCGATGCGGTCGGCACCAACTCGACGCTGCAGGAGCTGGCCGATTTCGGCGTGCCGTCGGCGGCCTTGGCCGGCTGCACGGTCGATCCCACGGCTGCCAGCTTCTGCCTCGGCACGGATGTCGCCCGCTCGGCCTATCTGGGTACGAAGGAGCTGATCGAGGCCATGGGCGGCTCCGGCAAGATCGCGCATTTCACCGGGTTCCTGGTCGATCCCAACACCCAGCTCCGCATCGAGGCGGTCGAGCAGGCCGTGGCGGAGGCGGGCGGCTCGGTCGAGATCATTCAGGTGATCGCCGACATCGACGCGCCCGAGCCCGCCGACGAGAAGATCAATGCGTTCCTGGCGGCGCGCGGCGGCGAGGTGGACGGGATCGTGACGACGGCGTGGGTGCCGGCGGTGGTGGCGGCGACCAGCTTGCGCAATCTCGGTGACCAGCGGATCAAGATGGTCGGCATCGACCACGACGAGGTGGTGCTGCAGGCGATCAAGGACGGCTTCGTCCACGGCACCATGCTGCAGAACCCTTATGGCCAGGGCTATATCGGCTCCTACGCCATGGACCTCATCCGCCAGGGCTGCACGGTGAAGGAGGACGCCCCCTGGCTGCAGACGGCGCAGACCGCCCGCTTCATCGACAGCGGCACGGCCTTCGTCGATGCGTCCCAGGTCGACGACTACCAGGCGGCGATGGTGGCGGTGACCGAGGAGATCATGGGCACCTTCAAGGACGCCTATCTGGCCTGCAACTGAGCCGCACCGGCGTTTCGGGTGGCTGTTTCAAGACCGGGGCAGGTCTCCGGGCGGGGGCCCTTGGGCGCTGAGCTCAAGGCGCTCCTCGCCTCGAACCAGCTGGGCCTGGCCCTGCTGATCGTGCTTCTGGTCGCCGTCTTCGCCACGGTCAATCCGGGCTTCACCTCGCCCTTCAACCTCGCCTCCCTGACCCGGGTGATGGGCATCGACATGGTCATCGGCTTTGCCATGATGGTCGTGATCGTCACCGGCGGGCTCAATCTGGCGGTGGGCTCGATCGGGGTCGCGGCCGTCATGCTGGGCGGCTGGGCGATGCAGGTGCAGGGTGTGCCGGTCGTGCCGGCGATGCTGATCGCCGTGGCGTTCGGGGCGTTCCTGGGCTGGATCAACGGCCAGCTCACGGTCAGGATCGGGGTGCACAGCTTCATCGTCACGCTGGCGACGATGAGCATCTTCTTCGGCGCCATGATCGTGCTCACCAAGGCCGAGGCGTTCAACGCCCTGCCCGCGGCCTTCGTCGATCTCGGCCGGCTGCGCTACTGGGGCTTCGTCTCGGGCATGCTGCCGCTCGCCCTTCTGGTCGGGCTGGGTCTCTGGCTGTTCTACGCCCGCACCAGCCTCGGCCGGGAGATTCTCGCGGCCGGCGCCAACCTCGAGGCGGCCCGGCTCTCCGGCATTCGGGTCGAGCGGACGATCGTGGTGGCGCACGCGATGTCGGGCGGGCTCGCCGCCCTGGCCGGGCTGATGCTGGCAGCACGCAACGGGGCGGCCCTGCCGTCGATGGCCGGGCATAT
Organism: uncultured Geminicoccaceae bacterium; assembly: GCA_964460465.1. Taxonomy (GTDB): domain Bacteria; phylum Pseudomonadota; class Alphaproteobacteria; order Geminicoccales; family Geminicoccaceae; genus SLRI01. The sequence goes on from CAYWSB010000017.1 coordinate 47,430, forward strand.
CGGCATGAGCTGGCTGCTGCCGGCGTTCCTCGCCCCGGTGCTCGGCGGCACCCTCCTGACCGGCGGCGTGGTCTCGGTGGTCGGCACGGCGCTCGGGGCCGCCATGGTCACGATCATCACCAACGGCCTCCTGCAGCTTCAGGTCGGCGAGTTCTGGGTGCAGATGTTCCTGGGCCTGATCCTGCTCGCGGCGGTGCTGCTCGACCGGCTGCGCGGCATCGTCGCCGAGCGGCGCCGGGCCCGGTGATGGACAAGCTGCGGACCCTGGCGCTGGCCGACTGGTTCGGGCTGCTGGTCGTGGCGGTGCTGGCCGCGGCCCTCCTGGGCTTCCTCCAGCCCGCGTTCCTCTCGACCTTCAACGTCTATGTCCTGCTGTTGAGCTTCTCGCTCTGGGTGCTGGTGGCGCTGGCGCAGATGGTGATCATCGCGATCGGCCAGATGAACCTGTCGGTGGGTGCGATCGGCGGGCTGGTCGCCATCACCTTCGCCGGGACGATGGAGGTCTGGGGCCTGCCGATCCCGCTCGCGATCGTGCTGGGCTTGGCCCTGGGCGCGCTCTGCGGGCTCTTCAACGGCGCCGTGACCCACGTCTCGGGGATCAGCGCCTTCATCATCACGCTGGCCACGCTCTCGATCTTCAAGGGCATCAATATCGGCATCACCGAGGCGCAGCCGTTCTACGGCATCCCGGACGCGGTCAAGGCGTTCGGTGCGGCGCGGCTGGGTGCTGTGCCCTACATGCTGGTGGTGCCGGTGGTGGCGATCATCGGCGTCTGGCTGCTCTTCAACCGGATGGTGGTGGGCCGGCAGCTGCTGGCCGTGGGCGCCAACCGACACGCCGCCGAGCTCTCGGGCATCCGGGTCGGGCGGGTGGTGGTGCTCGCGCACGTGATCTCGGCGGTGCTGGCGTCCGCGGCCGGGATGCTGGCGGTGGCCCGCCTCCAGCTCGGCCAGCCGACGATCGGCGACGACTGGCTGATCCTCTCCTTCGCCGCCCCGGTGATCGGCGGGGCGATCCTGGCGGGCGGGCACGTCTCGGTGATCGGCACCTGCCTCGGCGTCGTCATCGTCACGCTGATCAACAACGCCCTGGTCCTCCTCGGCATCGACCCGTTCTTCGTCCAGCTCCTCCTGGGCGCCCTGATCCTGGCGGCAGTGATGGTCAACCGCTGGCGCGAGCGGCGGCGCGAGGCGCTGGCATGACGGCCGTCCTCGAGGTCAAGGGGGCAGAGAAGAGCTTTCCGGGGGTGAAGGCGCTGGACGGGGTCGAGTTCGTGCTCCGCGCGGGCGAGATCCACGCGCTGCTCGGCGAGAACGGGGCGGGCAAGTCGACGCTGATCAAGATCCTGACCGGCGTGCACGCGCCCGATGCTGGCGAGGTCCGGGTGTTCGGGGCAGCGGTGCACTTCGCCAATGCGCGGGCGGCGATCGAGGCCGGGATCAGCGCGGTGCATCAGGAGCGCAACCTGATCCCGCGGATGAGCGTGGCCGAGAACATCATGCTCGAGAACCTGCCGCAGCGCCTCGGCTTCGTCGACTACGCCGAGGTCAACCGGCAGGCCCGGGTCTGGCTCGAGCGGCTCGGGCTCGACGTCGCCCCGGACCGGCCGGTCAGGTCCTTGAGCGTGGCGCAGATGCAGCTGGTCGAGATCGCCAAGGCGCTGGTGCTCGAGGCCAGGATCCTGCTGATGGACGAGCCCACGGCCTCGATCACGCCGCACGAGACCGACGTGCTGTTCGGCCTTCTGCGGCAGTTGCGCGACGAGGGCGCCGCCATCGTCTTCGTCAGCCACAAGCTCGAGGAGGTCTTTGCCCTCTGCGACACGGTGACGGTGCTCAGGGACGGGCGGAACGCCTGCTCGGCGGTGCCGCTGCCTGAGCTCGACCGGGCAGCCGTGGTCCGCTTCATGATCGGCCGCGAGGAGCGGGTGGCGCAGCTCGGGGCCGAGCGGCTCCTCGCCGGGCCGGTGGCGCTGCAGCTCGACGGGGTCGCGACGAGCTGGGGGCATTCGGGGGTGAGCCTGGCGCTGCGCCGGGGCGAGATCCTCGGACTCTACGGCCTCGTCGGCGCCGGGCGGAGCGAGCTCGCCAAGGCCCTGCTCGGCGTCGGGCGGGTGACCGCGGGGCGGGTCCGGGTGGCCGGCCAGGAGGCGGTCATCCCCGACGTCACGACGGCGCTCCACCGCTACCGCATCGGCTACATCAGCGAGGACCGCAAGGGCGAGGGCCTGATCCTCATCCACGACGTGGCGAGCAATGTCGGCATCACCATCTGGCGGCGGCTGTCGGGGCTCCTCGGCTGGCTCGGCGAGGGCCGGGTGCGCCGGGCGGTGCGGCCGCTGGTCGAGAAGCTCGAGGTTCGCACCCCGTCCCTGCGCCAGCGCGTCGGCAACCTGTCCGGCGGCAACCAGCAGAAGGTCAGCGTCGCCAAGTGGCTGGCGGCCGAGGTCGACATCCTGATCGTCGACGAGCCCACGGTCGGCATCGACATCAAGACCAAGACGGACCTGCACGAGCTGGTCTGGCAATTGGCGCGCGACGGCAAGGCGGTGCTCTTGATCTCCTCGGACATGCCGGAGATGGTGGCCCTTGCCGACCGCATCCTGGTGATGGGCGGCTTTCGGGTGCTGGGCGAGGTCGAGAACGATCACGACTACGGGCGGACGAGTCGGGCCATCATGGCCCATATCCACGCGGCGGAGGAGGCGGCCTGATGCAGCGGATGGGCATGATGATCGGCATCGCGCCGGAGCACATCGCCGAATACAAGCGGCTGCACGCCGCGGTCTGGCCGGAGGTGCTGGCGACCATCGAGAGGGCCAACATCAGGAACTACACGATCTTCCTGCGCGAGCCGGAGAACGTCATGTTCGGCTACTGGGAATACCACGGCAGCGACTTCGCCGCCGACGCGGCGGCCATCGCGGCGGACCCGAAGACGCAGGAATGGTGGGCCGTCTGCGGCCCGCTGCAGCGGCCGCTCGACAGCCGCAAGCCCGGCGAGTGGTGGGCGATGATGGAGGAGGTGTTCCACACCGACTGAGCGCCACGCATTTGGCTCTTGAGAGTCGGGCGCCGTGCGCTAACACTCTGTCGCGAGGGAAATGACGGTTCAGCCCGAACCGGACAAAGGGAGGACGAACGATGCAGCGCAGAGCTCTGGCAGGCGTGGCCGCGGGTCTGGCCGTGGCCCTTCTGGCGTCGACGGCGGCGATCGCGCAGGACGCGCCGCGCATGGGGGTCGTCGTCAAGATCGGCGGCATTCCCTGGTTCAACGCCATGGAGGTGGGCATCCAGGACCGGGCCAAGGAGCTCGGCTGGGACGCCTGGATGGTGGGCCCGACCAGCGCCGACCCGGCCTTGCAGGTCCGCGCCGTCGAGGACCTGATCGCCCAGGGTGTGGATGCGATCGGCGTGGTGCCCAACGATGCCGAGGTCCTGGAGCCGGTGCTCGCCCGGGCGCGCGAGCAGGGGATCATCGTGATCACCCACGAGAGCCCGGACCAGCAGAACGTCGACTGGAACTTCGAGATGGCGTCGTCCGTCGGCTTCGGCGAGGCGCATGCCAAGCTGCTCGCCGACAAGATGGGCGGCGACGGCAAGTACGCGCTCTATGTGGGCTCGCTCACCGTGCCCCTGCACAACGCCTGGGCCGATGCGGCCGTGGCCTATCTCGAGGCCAACCACCCGGACATGACGCTGGTGGCCGACCGCTTCGGCGTCGCCGAGAGCGTCGACGACAGCCGCTCGACGGCACTCGACCTGATGCGCGCGCACCCCGACCTCGAGGGCTTCCTCGCCTTCGGCAGCCAGGGGCCGATCGGCGCCGGCCGGGCCGTCGACGAGCGGCGGATGGCGGGCCAGGTCCATGTCGTGGGGCCGTTCTCGCCCGGCCAGGGCCAGCGCCTCGTCCACCAGGACGTGATCACCGGCGGGTTCATGTGGAACCCGATGGAGGCGGGCAAGGTCTTCGTCACCATCGCCGACATGGTCAAGAAGGGCGAGGCGATCGTGGACGGCACCGAGATCCCGGGCCTGGGCGTGGTCAACCCCGACGAGGAGACCCACAACATCATCGTCGACGCGCTCGTGACCCTGAACAAGGAAACGGTCGACGGGCTTGCCGACATGGGCCTCTGAGGCGTTGCGGGCGGGTGGCGATGCCGCCCGCCCGCTCGTCTCGCTCCGCCATGTCTCGAAGACCTTCGGCGGTGTCCGCGCCCTGATCGACGTCGACTTCGAGGTGCTCGAGGGCGAGGTCCACTGCCTCGCCGGCGAGAACGGCTGCGGCAAGTCCACCCTGATCAAGATCATCAGCGGGGTGCACGCGCCGGAGCCCGGGGCGGTGATGGAGCTGATGGGCGAGCGGGTCGAGAGCCTCTCGCCGGTGACCGCCAGGAAGCTCGGCATCCAGGTGATCTGGCAGGACCTCGCCCTCTTCCCCGAGATGACGGTGGCCGAGAACATCGCCTTCGAGGCCAATCTCGGGCCGCGGCCGCGGCTGGTGCGCTATGGGGCGATGCGGGCCGCGGCCGAGGCGTCGCTGGCCCGGCTGGGCGTGACGCTGCCGCTCGACCGGCCGCTCAAGGAGCTGGGCATCGCCCAGCGCCAGGTGGTGGCGATCTCCAGGGCACTGGTGGCCGAGGCCCGCATCGTCTTCATGGACGAGCCCACGGCATCGCTGACCCAGGCCGAGACCCGGGCGTTGTTCGAGGTGGTGCACCGGCTCCAGGCGGACGGCATCGCCACGGTCTTCGTCAGCCACCGGCTGGCCGAGGTGCTGGCCATCGCCGAGCGGGTGACGGTGCTCCGGGACGGCCGCAAGGTCGGGGTCTACCCTGCCTCCGCAATGACCCAGAACCGGCTGGCCGAGCTGATGACCGGCGAGGCGCACGAGGCGGTCGTGACCGCCGCCGACCGGTCGGCGGCAGCCGTGGTGATCGAGACCCGGGGGCTGACCCGGCGGGGCGAGTACCAAGATGTGTCGCTCGCGATCCACCGGGGCGAGGTGCTGGGCCTCGCGGGCCTGCTCGGCGCCGGGCGGACGGAGCTGGCCTCGACGCTGTTCGGCCTGACCCGTGCGGATGCGGGCCTGGTGCTGCTCGACGGCCAGCGGCTGCACATCGCGTCCAACCGCGACGCCATCCGCGCCGGGATCGCCTATGTCTCGGAGGACCGGCTGTCGCTCGGCCTCGTCCAGCCGCAGCCGATCTCGAGCAACATCGCGGTGACCGTGCTGGGTCGGCTGCTCTCGGTCCTGGGCCTGCTCGACCCGGCCAGGAAGGGCCGGCTGGTGCGCGACTGGATCGACCGGCTGAAGATCAAGGTGGGCGATCCGGACGACGCGGTAGCCACGCTCTCCGGTGGCAACCAGCAGCGGGTGGTGCTGGCCAAGTGGCTGGCGACCGAGCCCAGGGTGCTGATCCTCGATTCGCCCACGGTGGGCGTGGACATCGGTGCGCGGGCCGGGATCTTCCGGATCGTCCGCGAGCTGGCCGAGGCGGGCCTCGCGATCCTGATGATCTCCGACGAGATTCCCGAGCTCTACCACAACAGCGACCGGATCCTGCACATGCGGGACGGGCGGCTGGTCGGTGGCTTCGTCCCCGGCGAGACGCCGATCGAGGCGATCGAGGCGGCGGTCCATGCCTAGGGCCGCAGGGGCCGGCACGGCCGGTGCCGACGGGATCGGCCGTTGGCTGCCGCGCTCGACCGAGGGCTGGCTCGCCGTGGTGATCGTGCTGCTGGCCGGCTTCCTCGGCCTCGCCACCGACACCTTCCTGACGCTGACCAACCTCTTCGATCTCCTCAACATCAGCGCCTTCAACGTCATCCTGGCGGTGGGCCTGCTCGCCGTGCTGGTCGCCGGCGGCATCGACATCTCCTTCGCCGTCGCCGCCTCGGTGGTGCAGTACCTCGTGGCGATCACCGTCATGCAGCTCGGCGGCGGCAGCTGGGCGCTGGGCATCGTCCTGGCGATGGCCTTCGGCTTCCTCCTGGGCTCGATCAACGCGGCGCTGATCTACCATTTTCGGATCATCTCGATCGTGGTGACCATCGCCACCTTCAACATCTTCTTCGGCCTGTTGATGTTCCTCACCCGCGGCCGGTCGATCTACAATCTCCCGGACTGGTGGCTCGATCGGATCATCCTGTTCGAGATCGAGACCGCCCGCGGCTTCGCCTTCCTGACGCTCCCCGTGCTGGTCATGCTGGTCGTCGTGCTCGCCACCTGGCTGCTCCTCAACCGCACCAGCCTCGGCCGGCAGCTCTACGCCATGGGCGACAATCCCGAGGGCGCCCGGCGGGTCGGCATCAACATCGCCGCCATGCATTTCCTCGCCTATGGCTGGCTCGGCGTCTGCGCCGGGATCGGCGGGATCATGCAGGCGCACTACGTCCAGGAGGTGGTCCCGAACGCGCTCTACGGCCGCGAGCTCGACGTGCTGGCGGCGGTGGTCCTGGGGGGCGCCAGGCTCGGCGGCGGGCGGGGCACCATCCTCGGCACCCTCCTCGGGGTCACGCTCGTCACCATGACGGCGAACGGCCTGAACCTCCTGGGCGTCAGCCCCTACGCCTTCAAGATGGTCGTGGGCCTGGTCATCCTGGTCGCCATCACCACCAGCAACATCAAGGGCCTCGAGCAGTTCATCGACCGGTTCCGCCGGCCGGGGGTCCAGCCGTGATGGCGCGGCTCCTGCGCAGCCAGGGCGACGTCCTGGGCCTCGCCCTCTTCATGGCGGTGGTGCTGCTCTTCTTCGGGCTGACGACGCCGCGCTTCTGGTCCTTCGGCACCTTCCAGTCGGTGGCCTACCAGCTGCCCGAGCTGGGGCTCTTGACGCTGGCCATGCTCCTGCCGATCCTCTCGGGCGGGCTCAACCTGGCGATCACCTTCACGGCCAACATTGCCGCCCTCGCCATGGCGGCGATCATCCAGGCGGGCGGCGGGCCGGCGGCGGGGCCGGAGGTGGTGCTGGCCGGCGCGGTCGTGGCGCTCGCCATCGGTGCGCTGGTCGGCTGGGTCATGGGGGTGATCGTCGCCTTCGTCGGTGCCCATCCGATCCTGGTCTCGCTCGGCATGATGATCTTTCTGCGCGGGCTGGGCGAGTTCCTCACCCGCGGCGGCGACATCTCGGGCTTTCCGCCGTTCGTGGCCCGGATCGGCCACGGTGCGCTGTTCGGGGTGCCGACACCGCTCCTGGTCTTCCTCGCCGCCGCCGTGCTCTGGCAGCTCATGCTGAGCCGCACGCGGTTCGGCTTCTCGGTCTACATGCTGGGCTCGAACCCGGAGGCGACCCGCTACTCGGGCATCGACACCCGCCGGGTGCTGGTGCTGATCTACGTCCTCTCCGGCGTGATGAGCGCGCTCGCCGGCATCCTCATGCTGACCCGGTTCAACTCGGTCCGGGTGGGCCACGGCGAGGCCTATCTTTTGATCACGGTGCTCGCCTGCTTCCTCGGCGGCGTCGACCCGTTCGGCGGCTTCGGCCGCACGGTGGCCGTGGTGCTGGCGCTCGTGATCCTCCAGACCATCGCGTCGGGGCTCAACCTGATGGGCGCGCACCAGCATCTGGCGACAGCGCTCTGGGGCCTCTTCCTCATCGCCGTCATGATCGGCCGCTGGCTCTGGCTCAAGGCCGCCGGCCGCGCCCCGCCCTGATGCGGGCAGGCAGGGAAGAGATGCGGGGAGGATGATCCTCCCCGCGCCCCACCGCTATTTTTGGATATGGAAGGCGAGCGGACGTCTTTTCCATGTCGCCAAGGCTCGCTTGGCCTCCGTGGCCGATCTCGAACGGCAAGCAGACCCCCGACTCGCCCCGGCCCGGCGCGGCCGCAAGCGCGAGGAGACCGTCGGGCCCGGCTATCGTCAATGAGCCTCGTGGACCCGAAAGGCGTTCACCGTCTGCGGCATCCCCTGCCTCGGCCTCGACGGCGGCCCCAACTTCCAGCAAAGCGAAGCCTTCTCCTTCCAGATCGCCACCGACGACCAGGCGGAGACCGACCGCTACTGGAACGCCATCGTCAGCAATGGCGGCCAGGAAAGCGCCTGCGGCCGGTGCAAGGACCGCTGGGGCGTCAACTGGCAGATCACGCCCCGCGTGCTCACCGAAGCCATGGCCGCCGGCGGCGAGGAAGCCCGCCGCGCCTTCACCGCCATGCTGACCATGCGCAAGATCGACGTGGCAGCGATTGAGGCCGCACGCCGCGGGTGAGGTGGCGGAAGGAAGAAGGACGGGGAGCCACGCCTCCCCGTCGGCCCCTCCGGTCCTTTGGGGTGGCAGTGCGGGCGGGCGTCGGTTTATGGTCAGGTGGCGCTGGTTAAAGTGGGAGGTGTCCCTCCTGGCCCGAGGTGTCCCTCCTGGCCCTGGTTAAGGTGGGAGGTGTCCCTCCTGGCCCTCGCTTGCATCCCACGCGGCCGATCTAGCGCCTCCCGGAGAAGCGCTTCTGCGAAATGGCATCACACTTAGAGCATTTTCACGCTGACCGTACATATCCTGCATTGTCGATGTAGTTTTGA
>CAYWSB010000018.1:0-55427 GCA_964460465.1 uncultured Geminicoccaceae bacterium
CCATCCTCGCCCGCCAGAGCCACCCGCGACAGGTGAGCCCGAAACACCGCTTACGGACGCACACCAGAATCGACGTGCCGACCGGGCGCGGCCACCGGCATGGGCGGCATCACTGCAGGCCGCAAGCAACGGCAGGAGCAGCCCAACCCCGATGAGCGTTCGCATCGCCGATCTTCTGCAGGATCGAGGAAATAGGAGAATAAACCTATTTCTTCCAGCCCGCAAGCCCTCAGCCGGCGCGCAGCGCCTTGGCGTGGTTGATCAACCCGTTGGTCGAGGTGTCGTGGCTGTCGACCGGCGTCGCACCCGCGAGCTCGGGCAGGATCCGCCCGGCCAGCACCTTGCCGAGCTCGACGCCCCACTGGTCGAAGCTGTTGACGTTCCAGATCATCCCCTGGGTGAAGATCTTGTGCTCGTAGAGGGCGATCAGCGTGCCGAGCCTGAAGGGCGTCAGCTTGCGGTAGAGGATCGAGGTCGAGGGCCGGTTGCCCGCGAAGACCTTGTGCGACACCAGCCGCTCGACCGCCTCCGGAGCCAGCCCCTGCGCCCTGAGCTCGGCGCGCACCTCCTCGGCCGTCTTGCCGAAGGCCAAGGCCTCGCTCTGGGCGAAGAAATTGGCGAGCAGCTTGGCGTGATGATCGCCGAGCGGCGTCTGGCTTTCGGCGGCCGCCAGAAAGTCGCACGGCACGAGGCGCGTGCCCTGGTGGATCAGCTGGTAGAACGCGTGCTGCCCGTTGGTCCCGGGCTCGCCCCAGATGACCGGCCCCGTCTGATGGTCGACCGCCTCGCCGCCGAGCGTCACCGACTTGCCGTTGCTCTCCATGTCGCCCTGCTGGAGATAGGCCGGAAAACGCGCGAGATGCTGATCATAGGGCAGGATGGCCAAGCTCTCGGCACCCAGGAAATTGCTGTTCCAGACCCCGATCAGCGCCATCACCACGGGCAGGTTCGCCTCGAGCGGGGCCGTGGCGAAATGCCGGTCCATGGCATGCGCCCCGTCGAGCAACTCCAAGAACCGCTCAAAGCCCAGATGGAGCACGATCGAGAGGCCGATGGCCGACCAGAGCGAGTAGCGGCCGCCAACCCAGTCCCAGAAGACGAACATGTTGGCGGGATCGATGCCGAAGGCGCGAACCGCCGCGGCATTGGTCGAGACCGCCACGAAATGCCGCCCGACCGCCGCCGCGGCGCCGCCCAGCCCCTCCAGGAGCCAGGCCCGCGCCGACTGCGCGTTGGTCATCGTCTCTTGGGTGGTGAAGGTCTTCGACGCGACGATGAAAAGGGTGCGCGCCGGATCGAGCCCGGCCAGCGTATGGACGAGATGGGCGCCATCCACGTTCGAGACGAAATGCGCCCTGAGATCGGCCCGCGCACAGGGCTTGAGCGCCTCGCAGACCATGAGCGGCCCGAGATCCGACCCGCCGATGCCGATATTGACGATATCGGTGATCGTCTCGCCCGTATGCCCGCGCCAGGCGCCGCCCCGGACTGCCTCGGCGAACACCCGCATCTGCTCGAGCACGGCCGCAACGTCCGGCATCACGTCTCGGCCGTCGACCAGAACCGGCCCACCCGACCGGTTGCGCAAGGCCGTGTGCAGGACCGCCCTGCCTTCGGTGCTGTTGATCTTCTCACCGCGGAGCATCGCATCGCGGCGGCCTTCCACGTCGCAGGCGCGCGCCAGGTCGACCAGAAGATCCATGGTCTCGGCCGTCACCCGCTGCTTCGACCAGTCGACCAGGAGATCCTCGAGCGATCCAGAGAACCGGGCGAACCGGGCACCATCCCCGGCGAAGAGGGACCGCAGGCTCACCACGCGCATCGCCTCGGCATGTGTCGCCAACGCCCGCCACGCCGCCAGCTCCCGTCTGCTGCCCATCGCCACCTCCACGCTCGCTGCCCCGCCCCTTCTGCGACCGATGGCCGACGAGATCAACGGAAGGAGGCGCGCATCCATCGGGGCAGGACGACGACACCGGCGCTGTCACAGGCGCGCACGAGCGCCCCGTCTCTGGTCGCGAGCGGCAACCGCGCACGGATCGCCAGATCCAGATAAGCCGCATCGTAGATTGTCAGGCGATGCAGCCGCGCCACGGCCAGCATGGCCCCCTGAAGATGATGCCACGAGGTCGTATCCACCGTGATCGGCAGCTTCGCTAAGGCGGCGAGCCGTGCGTCGACCGTCGCCATGGTGATCTGCCCGCGCCGTTCGGCTTGCAGCAGCACGTTGCCGACCTCGAGCGGCCAGAGCGCCGGCACGACGGCACCCTGGATCTTCAAGTCGTCGAGCAGGCCATCGACCGCCGGGTCGGCCTCGTCCTCGAAGCACCAAGCCACCGCGATCGAGCAGTCCAGCACGAAGTCGCTCACCGACGGCCTTCGTCACGCAGCTCCCGCCACGCGAAACCGCCGAGCGATGCACCGCGCCGCAAGCTCTTGAGGGTCTCGATCGCCTGCTCGATCTCCCTCCCCGCCTCGCCCACGGCAGCGGGCACCAGCCGGGCGACCGGCCGACCGTGCCGGGTGATGACGATCTCCTCGCCCTGCGCGGCTCGTTCGAGCAGCGCCGAAAAATGGGTTTTCGCCTCGAAGGCACCGACGGTCGTCATCCACCAGCCTCGTTTCAAACTAGTTTGACAAACTAGTTTATTTTATAGGATGGGTGCGTCCGCACAGCAAGGCCGCCGCCATGACCGACACCTCCGATGGCCTCGTCCAGGGCCCCGATGGCCGCTGGCGCTGCTGGTGGCACGGGCAGGATCCGCTCTACCGCGCCTATCACGACGACGAGTGGGGCCGGCCGCAGGCACGCGACCGCGCCCTCTTCGAGAAGCTCTCGCTCGAAGGCTTCCAGGCCGGACTCTCCTGGCTGACGATTCTCAGGAAACGCGAGCATTTCCGGCGTGCCTTCGCGAATTTCGAGATCGAGGATGTCGCCCGCTTCGGCCCCGAGGATGTCGACCGGCTGGTGCAGGATGCCGGAATCGTCCGCCACCGCGGCAAGATCGAGGCGGTGATCGCGAATGCCGCGCGCGCCCTCGAACTGCAGGCCGAGGCGGGCTCGCTCGCCGCCTTCGTCTGGTCGTTCGAGCCGGGGCCCGAGGACCGCCCGAAGCGGCTCGACCGAGCCACGCTCGGCACCCTCGCCCGGACCGCGCACTCCGACGCTCTCTCCAAAGCCTTGAAGAGCCGCGGCTGGCGCTTCGTCGGCCCCACCACCGTCTACGCCTTCATGCAGGCCATGGGCCTCGTCAACGACCACCTCGAGGGCTGCTGCATCCGGGAGATCGTCGAGGCCGAGCGGGCCGGCTTCACGAGACCGCGCGCCGCATGCGATTTCGATTGAACCACCACCCCCAGTCCTTAGCTTGAGAACGATGATCGCCTTCCCGGGAATCGTCCACTTGCTGGCGCGCCTTCTCATCCTTCTCCTCACGTTCGCCGCCGGCATCGCGACGGCGAGCGAGTCGGCGTCCGTTCGCAGCGACAACATCACCGCCCGGATCATCGCCGACCGGGCGGTCGCCACCCCGGGCGAGACCCTCACCCTCGCCTTCGCCCAGGAGATCCGCGAGGGCTGGCACACCTATTGGCTGAACCCCGGCGACTCGGGGGCCGCGGCCAATCTCCACTGGGACCTGCCGGAGGCGGCCGTGCTCGGCGCGCCCGGGTGGCCGGCCCCCGAGGCCATCCCCTATTTCGGCCTCATGACCTACGGGCACCACGACCGCTTCGTGGTGCTCCACGACCTCACCATCCCCGCCGACTGGCCCGTCGGCACCTCCTTTCCCATCCGCCTCGAGGCCGACTGGCTGGTCTGCGCCGAGATCTGCATCCCCGAGGACGGCAGCTTCGCCCTGGATCTCGAGACCGGCCCCAGCTCGCGTCCCGCCGATCCGGCCATCCGCGGCCTGATCGAGGACGCGCGAGCCACCCTGCCCCGCCCGAGCCCATGGACCGCCCGCTTTAATCACGATGCCACCACGCTTCGCCTGGCACTCGAGGTCGAAACCGCCCTCGAACGGATCACCGACGTCCGCTTCTTCCCGCTCACCCAGGGCCTGATCGACCAGGTGGCAGACCAGACCTGGCGCAACGGGACAACGGGCCTCACCCTCGACATGACCCTCGCTTGGCCCGAAGGGATCGGGGCTCCTCTCGACGGGGTCCTGGTCCTGACCGAGGATCTCCCTGACGGCGCCCTGCGCCAGGCCTTCGTCATCGAGGCGCGCCAGGATCCGACGCTCGCCATGAGCAGCCTCGCCACGGGCGGCCTTATGGGCCTCACCGGCGGCACCGGCCCGGGCCTGCTCGAACTCGCCTTCTTGGCGCTCCTGGGCGGCATCCTCCTCAACCTCATGCCCTGCGTCTTCCCGGTGCTGTCGATCAAGGCGCTGGCCCTCGTCCACCACGCCGGCAGCCCGCGGGCGGTCGCCCACGGTCTCGCCTATACCGCGGGTGTGCTTGTGACCTTTCTCGCTCTCGCCGGCCTGCTGATCGCGCTCCAGGCCACAGGCGCCCTCGTCGGCTGGGGCTTTCAGCTGCAGGAGCCGCTGGTCGTCGCGTTCCTGGCCTATCTGATGTTCGTGATCGGGCTCTGGCTGATCGGTGGGCTGGAGCTCGGCGCGGGCCGGCTCATGGGCATGGGCCAGAACCTGACGCGCCAAGGCGGGCTCGGCGGCAGCTTCGCCACCGGCGTCCTCGCCGTCTTCGTCGCCAGCCCCTGCACCGCCCCGTTCATGGCCGGCGCCATCGGCTTCGCCATGACCCGTGACCCGCCGACCGCCCTCGCCGTCTTCGCCGCGCTCGGCCTCGGCCTAGCCCTCCCTTATCTCGCCTTGAGCATCAGCCCATGGGCGCAGCGCCGCCTGCCGCGGCCTGGCCCCTGGATGGTCCGCTTTCGCCAGTTCATGGCCTTCCCGATGTTCGCCACGGCCGCCTGGCTCGTCTGGGTCCTGGCCCGGCAGGCGGGCGATACGGCACTCCTGCTCGTACTGCTGGGCTTCGTCGCCATCGGCCTCGCTCTTTGGGCCTTCCGCCTCGGTGGCCGGCTCGCCAAGACCGCGGGCATCGCCTGCCTCGCCCTGGCCCTGGGGCTCGGCGCCCTGCCGAGCCGCCTGCCGGCCGCCGGCACGACCGGTGACGCGGCCGCCCCCGATGACCACCAGATCAGCTTCGCGGGCCCGGCCGAGCCCTTCTCCGAGGCGCGCCTCGCCGAGCTGCGTGGCCAAGGACGCCCGGTCCTGGTCAACATGACGGCGGCCTGGTGCCTCACCTGCCTCGTCAACGAAGGTCATGCGCTGTCCGGACAGGGCTTCACGGACGCCCTGGACCGCAACGACGCCGCCTATCTCAAGGGCGACTGGACCCGCCGCGACCCCGCGATCACGCGCTATCTGCGCCGCTTCGACCGCTCCGGAGTGCCCCTCTACGTCGTCTATCCGGCCGCGGGCGAGCCCACCCTGCTGCCGCAGATCCTGACCGAAGGGATGGTCAGGGAGGCCCTCGATCGGGCGGGACGCGATCGAGCCTCGTAACCGTAGACGCGCACAACACCATACGCTCTCAAGGGGGTCATGCGCCGCCCCCCTACTCCAGCAGCCGCTCCAACGTCTTCAGCCGGTCCGCCTCCGCCGCCGGCTTGTCCCAGCGGATCCGGTGCACCCGGGGAAAGCGCATCGCCACACCCGATTTGTGCCGGGTCGAGCGGTGCACCGAATCGAAGGCGATCTCGAGGACGAGGCTGGGGATGACCTCGCGCACCGGCCCGTAGCGCCGGGTGGTGTGGCCCCTGACATGGCGGTCGAGCTGCTCCAGCTCCGCGTCGGTGAAACCGAAATAGGCCTTGCCCACCGGCACCAGTTCCAGGCCCCCCTGCCCCGCTGCGGCGTCCCTCGCCCGCCAGACCCCGAACGTGTAATCCGAGTAGTAGGAGCTCCGCTTGCCGTGCCCGCGCTGCGCGTACATCAAGACGCAGTCCAGCGTGAGCACATCCCGCTTCCACTTGAACCACGGCCCCTTCGGCCGGCCGGCGAGATAGGGGCTCACCTTCTCCTTCAGCATCAGCCCCTCGCGCTCGCTGCCGCGGCAGCTCCGGCGCAGCCCGTCCAGATCCGCGAGGCCGGCGAACGGCACCAGCGGCGAGACGTCCATCCGCGGCGGTCGGTGCGCCGCCACGAAGTCCTCGAGCCTCGCCCGGCGCTCGAGGAAGGTCAGCCCGCGCAGATCCTCCCGGCCGGCGAAGAGGATGTCGTAGAGATGCACCGCCGCCGGGTGGCTCTCGATCAGCTTGGCCGCCGGCGCCTTGCGGCCGAGCCGCTGCTGCAGATCGTTGAAGGAGGCCACCGCGTCCCCCCGCTTGACCAGCAGCTCGCCGTCGAGCACGCCCTCGAAGCCCACCCCCGCGATGATCTCCGGAAAGCTCGCCCCGATATCGTCGCCGGTGCGCGAATAGAGCCGAACCTCGCCACCCACCGAGGCGATCTGCACCCGGATCCCGTCCCACTTCCACTCGGCGGCATAAGCCCCCAGATCGAGTCCCGCCACCTCGTGGTCCTCGAGCGGGTTGGCGAGCATCAAGGGACGAAAGACCGGCTTGTCCGCGAGCAGCGGCCGCGACCCGCGGCCCTCGAGCCAGGCGAAAAGGTCCTCGTAGGGCGGGGCGAGCCCGTGCCACACCTCCTCGATCAGGGCGACATCGTTCCCCCAATGCTGGGCCAGGGCCGTCTTCGCGAGCCGGGCCGAGACCCCCACCCGCAACCCGCCGGTGATCAGCTTCAAGAGCGCCCAGCGCCCGGTCGGATCGAGCGCATCGAGCCACGCCTCGACGGTCCCCGGCAGGGATTCCCGCGAGCCTGCCTGAAGGGCCGTCACCACCTCCGCCAGGTGCGGCCAGTCGCGCGCCGCGGGCCGTGCCGGCCAGACCAGCGCCGTCGTCTCCGCCAGATCGCCGACGAAATCGTAGGACCAGCCGAACAGCACCGGGTCGATCCGGGCCGTGGCGAGCTCGCGGATCAGCCCCACCTTGGCATTCCTGAAAACCAGCTCGCCGGTCAGGGCGGCGAGCCCGAAGCCGCGATCGGGATCCGGCACGGTGGCGAAATAGTCGACCAGCAGCCGCAGCTTGGCATGGCGTTGCGGCGTCAGCACCAACCGATCCAAAAGCGCCGCGAACGGCTTCAAGCCGACCCTCCAGAGACGATCCCACAGCCGAGATAGGCGCCCCGCCGCCGAGACCAAGCACGCCCTCTCGGCAAGCCCGCCGGCCCACCTATCTCACCGGGTCATGAACGACACACCGGCCCTGCAGATCGTCTGGTTCAAGCGGGATATCCGCGCCCGCGATCACGACCCCCTGGCCGAAGCCGCAGCGCGCGGGCCGGTCCTGCCCCTCTACATCGTCGAGCCCGGGCTCTGGCAGGAGCCCGACGCCGCCGGCCGGCACTGGGCGTTCATCCGGGAGTCGCTGCTGGAGCTCAGGGCCACCCTGGAGGTCATGGGCCAGCCCCTGGTCGTCCGCACGGGCGAGGCCACGGCCGTCCTCGAGGACCTGCGCCAGCGCCACCCGATCGGCGGCCTCTGGAGCCACCAGGAGACCGGCAACGCCTGGACTTTCGCCCGCGACCGGGCGGTCGACAGCTGGGTCCGGGCGCACGGCATTCCCTGGCACGAACGCCGCCAGTTCGGCGTCGTCCGCGGCCTCCAGGACCGCGCCGGCTGGGCCCGGAGCTGGCGGCGGTTGATGCACCGCCCACCACTGGCCACCCCGACAGCGCTGCCCGCCCTCGCGGCGATCGACCCCGGCCCGATCCCCGACTGGCCGGACGCAGCGCTGCCGCCCGATCCCTGCCCGCTGCGCCAGACGGGGGGCAGGCGGGCCGCGCTCGCCACCCTCGAGAGCTTCCTCGCCGAGCGCGGCCGCCCCTACCGGGCCGCCATGGCGAGCCCGCTCGACGGCGAAGCCGCCTGCTCGCGGCTCTCCCCTCATCTTGCCTACGGCACGTTGTCGCTACGCGAGGTCCACACGGCAGCCGAGCGCCGCCGGGCGGCGCTCGGCCACCTGTCGGCAGCGGCACGCCGGGACTGGGCGGGAGCACTCCGCGCCTTCGACGCGCGTCTCCATTGGCACTGCCACTTCATCCAGAAGCTCGAGAGCGAGCCCGCCATCGAGACCCGCAACTTCCATCCCGCCTATGACGGCCTGCGCACCACCGACCCGGTACGCTTGGCAGCCTGGTCCCGGGGCCGGACCGGCTGGCCTTTCGTCGATGCCTGCATGCGGATGCTGATCGCCACGGGCTGGCTCAACTTCCGCATGCGCGCGATGCTGATGGCCGTGGCCAGCTACCAGCTCTTCATGCACTGGCGCGAGCCCGGGCTCGTCCTCGCCCGCCGCTTCACCGATTACGAGCCCGGCATTCACTGGTCACAATGCCAGATGCAGTCGGGCACCACCGGCATCAACACGATCCGGATCTACAACCCCACCAAGCAGGGCCGCGACCAGGATCCGGACGGCCGCTTCATCCGCCGCTGGTGCCCCGAGCTGGTCGGCGTCCCGCTGCCCTGGCTCTTCGAGCCGTGGGCCATGCCGGCGGCACTGCAGGCGGCATGCGGCTGTCGCATCGGCCGCGACTACCCGCCGCCGGTGGTCGACCAGGCAACGGCCACGCGGCACGCCCGCGATGCCGTCTGGGGGGCACGGCGCGGCGCCGAGTTCCGCCGCACGGCGGACGCCATCCAGCAGCGTCACGGCTCGCGCCGCGCCGCCATCCCCCGTCCCGAAGCCGGCGCCACTGCCGCGCCTCGTGGCCACCGCCGGGCGGGCGACGGCTCGACTGGGCAACAGCTCGCCCTCGATCTGTGAAAGCCCGCGCACAGCAATGGCCAGGATGCGCAAGAAGGCCGACCTGCCGCGCAAGATTTGCCCGATCTGTGCCCGCCCATTCGCCTGGCGGAAGAAATGGGCGGCGAGCTGGCCACAGGTCGTCTATTGCTCCGAACGCTGCCGGCAGCACGGTCGTCCGACCCGTCCGCAGGACGATACCATCGATCAAGATGCAAAGCCGCGATTGCCAAGTGGGCGTCATCGTCCCGATACCAGCTAGGACCCTGCGCCATGCCGCGACGATTGACACGGCCCGGCGGCAGGGCAATCTATGGCGGCGTGACGACCCAGAAGTCGCCGACATCGCTCAACCTGCTGGTCGCGAGTCGCCCGGTATGCTGAGCGGCCTAGTTGGTGTTGCCGCACTGCGACGCGTGTTGGCAAGCACGGGCCGATCGTGGTCACAGCCTTTGGCATGCCGCAGGCATCCTGTACGTTGCCGCACGTACGATGATCGGCGGATTTTCGTAACGCAATTTCCGGCGCAACCGGCAACTCGGACGATCGATGACCAAAGCTCGAAAGACGGAACGCGCCAAGGGCGATCCCGCCAAGGCACTCTTCGACGACAACGAGATGATCGACATCGTCGGGATGTTCGGCGCCCTGCGTCGCCGCAAGTGGCTGATCGGCGCGATCACCGTGGCCGGTGCCGTCGCCGGCTATATCTACGGCAACTCCGTGGTGCCGATCTTCAATGCCCGGGCCACACTCCTCGTCGAGCCGACCCAGACCGGCATCGCCGAGCTCGAGACGACCGGCAGCAGCGTCACCACCGACTTCAACGCCATCGCGACCCAGATCCGCCTCTTGCAATCGCGCAGTTATCAGTCGCGCGTCATGGAGGATCTCGGGTTGTTCGACGATCCCGAGTTCAACTACGCCCTGGCCGAGCCCAAGCCAGGCCTGCTCGACAAGATCCCGCTGCAGCTGCTGACCGAGCCGCTCGAGGCCCTGGTCGGCTGGGTGCCCGACGACTGGCTGCCGGGCAACTGGCTGGTCGGCAGCGGCACCGCCCAGGAGCAGCCGGAGGTGCTCGAGAGCATCGCCCCGCGGATCACCCGCGAGCGGGCGCTCGACGCCTTCAGCGGCAGCCTCGAGCTGTTGAGCGATCCGTCCGCCTATATCATCAACATCGGCTTCAACTCGCCCGATCCCGAAAAGGCGGCGCGCATCGTCAACCGCGTCGCCGAGATGTATGTCGATGACCAGCTCAACAACAAGATCTTCGCCACCGACCGCACCTCGAGCTGGCTCCAGGAGCGCCTCGCCGAGCTGGAGGTGGAGCTGCGCGAAGCCGAGGAGCGGGTCGCCGAGTTCCGCTCGACGAATCTCGTCGGCACCGGCCAGGGCATCACCCTGAACCAGCAGGAATTGTCGGATCTCAACCGTGATCTCATCGTGGCCCGCGGCGAGATGTCCGAGAACCAGGCGAAGCTGCGGTTGATTCGCGAGCGGCGCAGTGCGGGGCAGAACGTCGATTCCGTGGCCGACGTGGTCAACTCGCCCGTCATCATCAATCTGCGCCAGCAGGAGACGCAGCTCCTGCGCGAGGAGGCCGAGCTCGCCAGCCTCTACGGCGAGCGGCATCCGCGCATGGTCCACCTGCAGAACGAGAAGCGCAACCTCTCGCAGAAGATCGCGGACGAGATCGAGCGCGTCATCCAGCGGCTCGAGAACGATCTCAGGGTCACCTCGACCCGGATCGCGACGATCGAGGCCCAACTCGGCAACGTCAAGACGCAGAACGTGACCGACCAGTCCGCCGAGGTCCGCCTCGGCCAGTACGAGCGGCAGGCGGAATCGATCCGGGCCATCTACGAAAGCTTCCTCAACCGCTTCAAGGAGACCAGGGAGCAGCTCGAGATCGTCCAGCCGGACGTGCGCATCGTCTCGGTGGCCAACCCGCCGACCCAGCCCACGACTCCGGGCAAGAAGGTGTTTACGGCCGGCGGCCTCGTCGTGTCGTTCGGGATCGCCGCCCTGCTGGCCATTCTGCTCGATCGCTTCGATCGCGGGATCCGCAGCAGCCGGCAGATCGAGAGCCGGCTCGGCATGTCGACGCTCTCGCTGGTGCCCAGGCTCGACAAGCTGAAAAAGAACCAGAAGCCCTATCAGTACCTCATGGAGAAGCCGCTCTCGGCCTATGCGGAGGCGTTGCGTGGCGTCTACATGGCGGTCAAGCTCTCCAATGTCGACCGCGAGCCCAAGGTGGTGCTGGTCACCTCGTCCCTGCCCCAGGAAGGCAAGACGACGTTCGCCGTCAGCCTCGCCACCTTCGCCGCCCGCTCGCACAAGCGGGTTCTGGTGATCGACCTCGACCTGCGCCATCCGAGCGTGCACCGCGAGCTCGGCTGGCAGGTCTCGGGCGGGCTCGTCGAGTACATGGCCGGCGAGCGGACCCTCGAGGAGGTCATCCATCACGATCTCGAGACCGGTCTCCACTTCCTGCCGATCAAGGGTCAGACGACCAACCCGACCGACCTGCTCGACAGCCAGAAGATGCGGCTGCTGATCGAGAGCCTGCGGGATTCCTACGACTACATCGTGCTCGATTCCGCACCGCTCGCCAGCGTCACCGACACCCGGGTCGCCGCCTTGCTCGCCGACAAGCTGATCTTCTGCATCCGCTGGGGGCAGAGCATGATCGGCGCCGCCGAGGAGAGCATCCAGGCCTTGCGCGAGGTCAATGTCGAGCCGGCCGGTGCGGTGCTCACCATGGTCGACATGAAGAAGCATGCGCAGTACGGCTATGGCGACATCGGCCAGTACTACACGCAGAGCCAGAAGTACTACGTCAACTGAGATGGCGCCGGGCAGCTGCCCGGCGCGGCCCTGCTCACCACTTCATGGTGAAGGCCTCTGCGCCTTCTGCCGCACGTAGTCGTTGGCATCGATCAGTGGCCGGAATGTCCGCGACCCGATCCTGGCCACCACCGGCGGTCGTCTCGCAGCGCTCGACGGCGACGCACCAGCAACCCCTCGTCCAGCAAGTCCGGGGCTTCACCAAGATCTGATGTCCCGGCGACAAGACGTTTGCCGTTCCGTTCGTCAATGCCCGGCGCTATGCGAGGAGTCCGAACCGCAGCAACGGTCACCAGCGGAGGCGTCGCCGGCCATGATCGAGACCATCGAGACCCGCCCCTTCAGCGACCAGCGGCCCGGCACGTCGGGCCTGCGCAAGAAGGTCGCTGTCTTCCAGGCGCCACATTACCTCGAGAATTTCGTGGCCGCGGTGCTCCGGACGGTGCCGGGGCTCGAGGGGGCCACGCTCGTCCTCGGCGGCGACGGCCGCTACTTCAACGACGTGGCGATCCAGACGATCATCAAGCTCGCCGCCGGCCACGGCGTCGGGCGGCTGCTGATCGGCCGGGGCGGCCTGCTGTCCACCCCGGCCGCCTCGCATCTGATCCGCAAGCACCGCGCCGCGGGCGGGATCATCCTCTCGGCCAGCCACAACCCCGGCGGGCCGGATGGCGATTTCGGCATCAAGTTCAACGCGGCGAACGGTGGCCCGGCCCCGGAGAAGCTCACAGAGGCGATTTTCACCGCGACCCGCACCATCTCCAGCTACCGACGCTTTTCGGCCGCTGACGTCGATCTCAGTCGCCTTGGCGAGGCTCGCTGCGGCGAGATGTCGGTCAGCATCGTCGACTCGGTCGAGGACTACGCACAGCTGATGCGGGAGTTGTTCGATTTCCCGGCGATCGAGCGTCTTTTCGCCAGCGGCTTTCGCTTTCGCTTCGATGCGATGAGCGCGGTGACCGGCCCTTATGCGCAGCGCCTTTTCGAGGGCATGCTGGGGGCGGCGCCGGGCAGCGTGGTGAACGCCGTGCCGCTGCCGGATTTCGGGGGTCATCACCCGGATCCCAATCCGGTCCATGCCAAGGATCTGATGGACGTCATGCACGGGGTGGATGCGCCGGACCTGGGCGCCGCCTCGGATGGTGACGGGGATCGCAACCTGATCTGTGCCAGGGGCCTGTTCGTCACCCCTTCCGACAGCCTCGCCGTGTTGACGGCGAACGCGACCCTGATCCCGGCCTATGCGGCAGGGCTCAAGGGCGTGGCGCGCTCCATGCCGACCAGTCGGGCCGTCGATAGGGTCGCCGAGGCCCTGGGCATTGCGGCCTACGAGACGCCCACCGGCTGGAAGTTCTTCGGCAATCTGCTCGATGCCGGCAAGGTGTCGATCTGCGGCGAGGAGAGCGCCGGCACGGGCTCGGATCACGTTCGGGAGAAGGACGGGCTCTGGGCAGTGCTCGCCTGGCTCAACATCGTGGCGGCCTCGGGCAAGGGTGCCGCCGATCTCGTCCGCCAGCATTGGGCACGCTTCGGCCGCCACTACTACGCCCGGCACGACTACGAGGAGGTCGATGCCCAGGCCGCTGCGGCGCTGATGGAGGGGCTGCGGGAGAGGGTCGGGGAACTGGCCGGGCGGACCATGGACGGCGAGACGATCGAGGCGGCGGACGATTTCGCCTATGCCGATCCGGTCGACGGCTCGCTCACCGAGCGGCAGGGTATCCGGATCCTGTTCCAGAGCGGGGCGCGGGTGGTCTTTCGGCTCTCCGGGACGGGGACGGTGGGGGCCACGCTTCGGGTCTATCTCGAGCGTTTCCGGGACGATGTGGTGGACGGTGACGTCCATGCCGAGCTCGCACCGATTGCCGCCATCGCCGACCGGCTGGCCGGCATTCGCGATCGTCTCGGTCGCGAGACGCCGAGCATCGTCACCTGACGAGGCCCCATTTTAGGATGCGTGCCGGCGCTGCGGCTGCAGCGCCGGCGATGGTTATCCACAAGGCTGCGCGCCGGGCGCCAGCCGTTAGAACGTTAGAAAAGATTCTGTTAGAGAGTTAAGGGCCGGAATCCGTGTTTCGGCTCAAGCGTTTACGGGCAAAAATGTGAATGATGTACCGTGTTTGCGTGAATGATGTACCGAGTCGAAATGTGAACGATGTACCGAGTCCATGTGAATGATGTACCGAGTCGGCGGCGCGACCGCGGGCGGGAATGTGAACGATGTACCGAGTCGGAAGCAGAGCGCCTGTGGATAACGCGGATGGTGTGAACGATGTACCGAGTCCGGGGTCGACCAACGACGTTCGCGGCGAAGTGTGAACGATATACCGAGTCGGCGGCGGGCGGCCGTCCGTGGCTCAGTCCACGGTGGCGAGGTGCTCCCCCCTCCCCTGCCCGCGCGGCCAGAACGAGACCAGGATGCGCTCGTTGCTCGCCCAGCGCCGGCTCTCGAGCGCGTCGTCCACCCCTTCGGGTGTGGTCTGCGGATCGAAGCTGAGGGCAATGTGGTATTCGGGGAGGTCGTCGTCGTTCACGACCTTCTTGAGCTGCGGCTTGAAGAAGCGGGGCTCGAGCACCGAGCCGCACTTGTCGATGAGCCTGGGCAGGCTGATCACCCAGCGATGCTGCCGGCCGCAATGCTTCCTCGCCAGCTCGTAGAGCCGCCGCTTGAGCCCCATGGTGAGCTCGAAGTAGGCGGAGTCGATGGTCAGGACGCGGCGGTCCTTGACGATGGCCCGAAACATCCAGTCATTGAGCGTGATCTCGCACGCCGCCATGACCTGCTTGCCGCCCTTGGTCCGCTTCTCGAGGATGCGGAACGTCTCGATCCAGCCGAAGCCGCGCCGCTCCTTCGTCTCCCCCGCCTCGATCGTGGTGATGATCGTGGTCGAGCGAAGCCGGAAGATGGCGTCGAGCAGCAGCTCGTAGGCCCGCTTGCCGGTGCCGCGCCCGGTAACGCGTAGAAGGTTGTACGCGTTGAACCGTATACAGCGCTCGACCGGCAGGCCGCGCTCGATCCGGTCGTTGATGATGGAGGCGAGATAGATCAGGACGTCCTTGTCCCAGATCGTGGCGATGCCGCGATCGCCCGGGCGGATCTCGATCTTCACCTTGCCGTCGTCGTAGACCAGCGGCTTCTTGCGCGGCGTCTTTTGCAGCGAGAAGAACGGAAACTCCATCAGCGCCCGATCGTCTTTGAAGGGCGCGTTGATCAGGCTGTCGAGGAAGAGGTCGACCTGCTTGCCGCTCATGCCGGCCGGCCGGCCGGGCGGGGCGGCATCGCCGCGGCATGTGAACGATGTACCGAGTGGCAAGGCATAGGGTGCGCCTCAGCGCCGGCGGCGATCACGCAGCTCGGCTGGCGGAACGGCGTAGCCGGCATCCGCCAGGGCCTTGAGAACGAGCGCGCGCATGGTGGTGTCCTCGGCCGCCATGCGCCGCTTGAGCTCCTGCACCAGCGCGGCCGGCAAGGTCAGTGTGATCTTGCGATCCCCGTCGCCGGTGAGCCCGGGCGACGGGGCGAGGAGGAGCGACAAGGCCATGCGATCAACCGGCTGCAATCTTACGGATGTCCGTATGTATCAGGCCGATGGAAGTCGGTCGATGGGAAGATCAACCGGCGAGCGTTGCTCGGACGGTCGGAGCGGATGCGCGTGCAGCCCGGCAAGTCGGCACGCGTGTGACCTGATACGTGTGCGCGCGGATGCGCGTACAAGCGTGGCTGTGTCATTGCCCCTCCTCCTCGAAGCCGATCAGCGACAAGGCGCGCGCCCTGATCCCCAGGCCCTCCAACGCATGGGCGAGCGCTTCCTCGCGGCCATGGGTGATCCAGACCTCGCCGGCACCGACCTCGCGCGCGGTGGCCAGCAGCTCGTCCCAGTCGGCGTGGTCGGAGATCACCAGCGGCAGCTCGACGCCGCGCTGCCTGGCCCGCTGGCGCACCTGCATCCAGCCGGACGCCATGGCCGGCAGCGCGTCGGGCAGCCGCCGGGCCCAGCGATCGGCGATGGCGGCGGGCGGGGCGACGACGATCTGCCCCGCGAGCTCGGCCCGCGGTGTGCCTTTGTCGCCGGCGGTCGCCGCCGCGAGCGGCCCGAGCCCGATCCCATGCGCCTCGTACAGCCGGCAGAGCGGCAGGAGGGCGCCGTGGAGGTGGATGGGCCGGTCGTAGCCGGCCGCCCGGAGTTCGCCGATCAACCGCTGCGCCTTGCCGAGCGCATAGGCACCGATCACGTGGCAGCGTTCCGGAAACGTGGCGAGGCTCGCCATGAGCCTGCCGATCTCGGTTGTGGTCGGCGGGTGGCGAAACACCGGCAGACCAAACGTGGCCTCGGTGATGAAGACGTCGCACGGCACCGGCTCGAAGGCCTCGGTTGTCGGATCGGGCCGCCTCTTGTAGTCGCCGGAATAGACTATTCGGGTGCCGCCGTGCTCGATCACCACCTGCGCCGAACCGAGCACATGCCCGGCCGGGGACAACCAGAGGCGGGCGTCGCCGAGCTGGATGATCTCCCGGTAGCGGAGCGCCGCCGCTCGGCCGATGGCGGCCGCACCGAAGCGTGTTTGCATGATGGCGAGCGTCGCCGCCGTCGCCCAGACGACGCCGTGCCCCGGGCGGGCATGGTCGGCATGGCCGTGGCTGACCACGGCTCGCGGCACCGGCCGTTGCGGGTCGACGAAGACATCGGCCGGACGGACGTAGAGTCCCTCGGGCCGGATCTCGATCCACTTGTCGGGGGCGAGGCCCAAGGCGTCCTCCTGCTCGGTGATCACATGCTTCAGATGGGGCGGGGGATCGGCTATGACCGCCCCGGCACGCTGGCGCCCGCCGGGCCTCGCAACGGAACCCCTGATGTCGACCAGACCCATCCTCGTCACCGGTGCCGCCGGCTTCATCGGTGCGGCGCTCGCCGAGCGGC
Organism: uncultured Geminicoccaceae bacterium; assembly: GCA_964460465.1. Taxonomy (GTDB): domain Bacteria; phylum Pseudomonadota; class Alphaproteobacteria; order Geminicoccales; family Geminicoccaceae; genus SLRI01. The sequence continues at coordinate 16,612 of CAYWSB010000018.1, forward strand.
TGCTCGACGAAGGCCTCGAGGTGGTCGGCCTCGACAACGTCAACGATTACTACGATACGCGACTGAAGGAGGCGCGCCTGGCGCGGCTCGGGGGATCGGCCGGGTTTCGCTTCGTTCGGCTCGACCTCGCCGACCGGGCCGCGACGGCCGCGCTCTTTTCGACGGAACGCTTCGCCAGCGTGGTCCATCTCGCGGCCCAGGCGGGCGTTCGCTACAGCCTCGAGAACCCGCACGCCTATCTCGACAGCAATCTGGCGGGCTTTCTCAACATCCTCGAAGGGTGTCGGCACGGCCGCCCCGATCATCTGGTCTATGCCTCGTCTTCCTCGGTCTACGGCGCCAACGAGAAGCAGCCCTTCGCGGTGGCCGATCCGGCCGACCACCCGGTCAGCCTCTATGCGGCGACCAAGAGGGCGAACGAGCTGATGGCACACAGCTACAGCCATCTCTACGCCCTGCCGGCGACGGGGCTGCGCTTCTTCACCGTCTACGGCCCCTGGATGCGTCCCGACATGGTGCCGTTCGTCTTCGCGGAGCGGGCAACGAAGGGCCAGCCGATCCGCGTCTTCAATCATGGCCGCATGCGGCGTGACTTCACCTTCATCGACGACATCGTGGACGGCATCCGCCGGGTCATGGATCGCCCACCGGCACTTGGTGCGGCAGGGCAGGGGGGAGCGCCCGCCAAGCTCTACAACATCGGCAACAACCAGCCGGTGCGCCTGCTGCACGTCATCGACTGCCTCGAGCGGGCGCTGGGCATCTCGATCGCCAGGGAGATGGTCGGGATGCAGCCGGGCGACGTGCCGGCCACCTATGCCGATATCGATGAATTAATGCGCGATACCGGCTTTCGTCCGGCCGTCTCGATCGAGGCGGGGATCGAGCGCTTCGCCCGATGGTATCGCGACATCTGGCAGCCGCTCCTCGCCGGCACGGGCTGAGCAGCCACAGCCTGCGGTCGCAAGGCGATGACAGCAGGCGGTCGCGCCCGTGTACGCGGATAGCAGCGGCAGTCAGCCGCCGGCATCCAGCCCGCCTGCAGCCTCGATGAAGCGGACGATGTCGGCGAGGCCCTGGCCGGTCTTGAGGTTGCTGAAGACGAAGGGTCGCTCGCCGCGCATCCGCCGTGCATCGCGGTCCATGACCTCGAGCGAGGCGCCGACCAGGGGTGCCAGGTCGATCTTGTTGATGACCAGGAGGTCAGAGCGGGTGATCCCCGGCCCACCCTTGCGCGGGATCTTGTCGCCGGCCGAGACGTCGATGACGTAGATCGCCAGGTCGGCCAGCTCCGGGCTGAAGGTCGCGGCCAGATTGTCGCCGCCGGACTCGACGATCACCAGGTCGAGGCCCGGGAAGCGGGCCACGAGATCGGCAATGGCGGCCAGGTTGATCGAGGCGTCCTCGCGGATCGCCGTGTGCGGGCAGCCGCCGGTCTCGACCCCGACGATCCGCTCCGGCGGCAGGGCGCCGGAGCGGGTCAGGAACAGGGCATCCTCCTTGGTGTAGATGTCGTTGGTGACCACGGCCAGCGCGTAGCGGTCACGCAGCGCCTTGCAGAGCGCATCCGTCAGGGCCGTCTTGCCGGAGCCGACGGGACCGCCGATGCCGATCCGCAGGGGGCCGTGAGGGGAGGGAGCGTTCATGAGCGAAAGAGCCTCGTATACTGGGTCTCGTGGCGCATCGCACACCACTCGACCATGGGCACGGCACTTCTCAGATCGTCGAGCCCGCTTTCGAGCGCCGTGTCGACGACACCGGCGATGACGGGCTCGAGGCGGGCCAGGACGGCGAGCCCGGCACTCTGACCGAGCGGGATCAGCCGCACACCGGCCGAGACCAGATTGGCCGCGACGCCGTGCAGATAGCCGCCGATGCTCCAGCGCAGCCGAATGCCGTGCCCCGCGCACGCCGCGCCCACGGCGATCGGGTAGGGCAGGGCGGGAAGCGTCATGGCTTGCAGCCGCTCGAGGGCAGGGCAGGGCCAGGCCTTGACCGTCGCGTCGAGGAACGCGCGCCCCTGCTGCGCGGTCTCGAGCCGGAGTTCGGCCGCCGGCTGGAACGCCATGGCGCGTGCGGCCAGGTCTTCGAGCCGATCGTCCTCGCCTGCCGTCACCGCCTGCCAGGCCTGCCCCAGGAAGATCGCGTCACTGAGCCCGCTGCCGTGTGCCAATACGGTCTCGAGCCAATCCGCGAGAGCATCGGCCGAGCCGGCCAGACCGGCCTCGATCGCCGCCTCGAGGCCGTGACTGTAGGTGTAGGCGCCGATCGGATAGGCAGGTGAGAGCCAGGCGAGAAGCCTGAGGAGCTGATCGTTCGTCATCCTGCGCAAGGGCCGTCAATCGTGGTCGTGATGATGGCCGTAAGCCCCCGACTCGGGCTCGAACGGAGCCTCCAGGTGCCGGAGATCGGCACCGAGGCCCAGCAGCATCGCCTCGATCACGTGATCCGGACGGATGCGCAAGGTGCCGTTCCGGATCTCGGTCGGCAGGTGCCGGTTGCCCAGGTGCCAGGCGATCCTGACGAGGTCCCGCGCCCTGATCTCGACCACCGGCTCGGGCAGGGCCTCGATCCGCAGCACCGTGCCGTCCTCGAGCAGCAGCCCGGCGCCATGGGTGAGGTGAGGGGGCTCGGCGAGATCGATCAGGATCGCCTCTCCCTTTCGGGTTCTGACCACCTGCCGCCGTCTCCGCCGGCCTTCGAGATCGAGGGCCACGGCATCGGCCGCCGCATCGGCCCGTTCGGCGATATGAAGGGCGCGTCGCATCATCCCGCCATCAGAAGAGGAAATAGCGCTGCGCCATGGGCAGCACGTCGGCCGGTGCACAGGTGAGCAGCTCGCCGTCGGCGCGGACCTCGTAGGTCTCGGGGTCGACCTCGATCACCGGCGTGGCGTCGTTGTGGATCATGGCACTCTTGCCGATGCCGCCGCGGGTGTCCTCGACCGGCAGCAGCGTCTTCTCGAGCCCGAGCCGGGCACCGATGCCGGCCTCGAGCGCCGCCCGACTCACGAAGGTCACGGCGCTCTCGGTCAAGGAGCGGCCGAAACTGCCGAACATCGGCCGGTAGTGGACCGGTTGCGGGGTCGGGATCGAGGCGTTGGGGTCGCCCATGGGGGCCGCGGCGATGGTCCCGCATTTGAGGACGAGATCCGGGCGCACGCCGAAGAAGGCGGGCGACCAGAGGCAGAGGTCGGCCAGCTTGCCGACCTCGATCGAGCCGATGTGTTTGCTGAGCCCGTGCACGATGGCGGCGTTGATCGTGTACTTGGCGATGTAGCGCTTGATCCGGAAATTGTCGTTGTCGCCGGTCTCCTCGGCGAGCCTGCCGCGCTGGACCTTCATCTTGTGCGCGGTCTGCCAGGTGCGGATGAGCACCTCGCCGACCCGGCCCATGGCCTGGCTGTCGGATGCGATGATCGAGAACGCACCCATGTCGTGGAGGATGTCTTCGGCCGCGATCGTCTCCTTCCTGATCCTGGATTCGGCGAAGGCCACGTCCTCGGGGATGTTCGGGTCGAGATGATGGCAGACCATGAGCATGTCGAGATGCTCGTCGACGGTGTTGACCGTGTAGGGTCGGGTCGGGTTGGTCGAGGACGGGATGACGTTCGGCAGGCCACAGACCTTGATGATGTCGGGGGCATGCCCGCCGCCCGCCCCTTCGGTGTGGAAGGCGTGGATGGTCCGGCCCTTCAACGCGTTGATCGTGTTCTCGACGAAGCCCGATTCGTTCAGCGTGTCGGTGTGGATCATCACCTGCACGTCGTGATCGTCGGCGACGGCGAGGCAGCAGTCGATGGCCCCGGGCGTCGTCCCCCAGTCCTCGTGCAGCTTGAGGCAGGCGGCCCCGGCCAGGATCTGCTCGACCAGGCCTTCAGGCCGTGAGGCGTTGCCCTTGCCGGCGAAGGCCAGGTTCATCGGGAAGGCCTCGGCCGCCTGCAGCATCCGGCCGAGATGCCAGGGGCCGGGCGTGCAGGTCGTCGCATTGGTGCCGGTAGCGGGACCGGTGCCACCACCCAGCATGGTGGTGATGCCGCTCATCAGGGCCTCCTCGATCTGCTGCGGGCAGATGAAGTGGATGTGCACGTCAAGCCCGCCCGCGGTCAGGATCTTGCCCTCGCCGGCGATGGCTTCCGTGCCGGGCCCGACGACGATGTCCACGCCGGGCTGGGTGTCCGGGTTGCCGGCCTTGCCGATGCCCACGATGCGCCCGTTCTTCAGGCCGACATCGGCCTTCACGATGCCCCAGTGATCGACGATGAGCGCATTGGTGATGACGGTGTCGACCGCTCCCTCGGCCCGGGTTGTCTGGGCCTGGCCCATGCCGTCGCGGATCACCTTGCCGCCGCCGAACTTGACCTCCTCGCCGTAGATGGTGCGGTCCGCCTCGACCTCGAGGACGAGGTCGGTATCGGCCAGGCGGACCCGGTCGCCGACCGTGGGCCCGTACATGTCGGCATAGGCCTGCCGGCTGATCCGAAACGGCATCAGTCGAGCCCTCCCATGACCTTCTGGTTGAAGCCCCAGACCTCGCGCTTGCCGCGATAGGGGACGAGCGTCACCTCGCGGCTCTGGCCGGGCTCGAAGCGCACGGCCGTGCCGGCCGGAATGTCGAGCCGCATGCCCCGGGCCCGGTCGCGATCGAAGGCGAGCGCCGCATTGGTCTCGAAGAAATGATAGTGGCTGCCGACCTGGATGGGCCGGTCGCCGGTGTTCGCCACCTCGAGCACCATCGTGGGCTGGCCCTCGTTCAGGACCAGCTCACCCGCGGCGGGATACACTTCTCCGGGTATCATGGTATAAACCTTTCAGCGGATCGGCTGATGCACGGTGACGAGCTTGGTGCCGTCCGGGAAGGTGGCCTCCACCTGCACCTCGTGGACCATCTCGGGGATCCCCTCCATCACCTGGTCACGGGTCAGGACCTCGGCTCCCGCGCTCATCAGATCGGCCACCGTCCGGCCGTCGCGGGCACCCTCCATGACGACATCCGAGATCAGCGCCACCGCCTCGGGGTAGTTCAGCCTGACCCCGCGCTCGAGCCGCCGGCGTGCCACCATGGCCGCCATGGCGATCAGGAGCTTGTCCTTGTCACGTGGGCCGAGATGCACGGGCGAGCCTCCGCAAAGCGATCAGCAGGACCACACCCTGGGCAGCCGGCACGGCAGGCCCAGGACGTTCTGCAGGGCGAGAAGAGCAGTCACGAGATGGTTGCGCAAGCCGGTGGGTGAGGGGGCGAGCCAGCGGACGAGGAATAGGTCGGAGGCGGGTGCGGTGGCGGCGGCCGGGGTCCCGGTCAGGGCCTCACGGACGGCTCCGAGCCGGTCGGCGGCCCGCTCTGCCACGTAGAGCAGCGAAACCAGGGCGGCGGCACCACCGGCCACCGCCGGGCGGGCGAGAAGATCGGCCATCCGGCCCCGCAGGCACAATCGGTCGGCGAGCACCAGACGGGTGCCGTAATGCACGTCGAAGCTCTCGTCGAAGAGGCCCGAGGTCACCGTCTCGCCCATGGCACGGCGCCCCATGATGGTGGCCTCGACCGCGAGCAGCCGACCGCCGCGGGCGATCCGAAAGCGATTGCGGCGCACGAGCCGGGCCCGATCGAAGAGGATCGTCTCCTGCGGCAGCCAAAGGCCCAGCGATTCCGTCTCGACCATGAGCCTGGTCTCGATCACGGCCGTGGTCGGCCCGCGCGCCCGGTAGATCTTCTCCGCGGCCTGGCCGCTGACCGTGGCTGCCGTCCCGGCCCGCCAGGTGACCTCCCAATCGAGCCGGTCACCACCGGTGAGGCCGCCGGCGAGATTGATCAGCACCGCCTCGGCGTGGCCGGCCTCGAGCGGCCGCGGCAGCCGCGCCTTGCCGCACCCCGCCTGATACAGATGACCCAGCACGGTAGCCGCCCCGTGCCGCTTGAAGGCGAGCTCGACCCGCCCGACGCTCCGCTGCAGGTCGCCGCCCGACTGCAAGCCGGTGGCAGGCTCGAGAGCAAGATCATCGGTGAGCGGCATCCGTGGCGAGGTCGTGGCATGCATCATCTGGCAGGTCGGGCCCGGTGGATCGCAGGCCCATCCAATAAGCGGTTGCGCCGTCGTCCGCTGTGCTCAGGCATAGCAAGACGCGGACCAACGACCGCGCCCATCGCGTGCCGCGAGACGGCTGCCCCATGAAGTCGCAGCATCTGCCTGGAATATGGGCAACAGCGGTCGCGCCGCGCCGACGCCATGGCTTGCTGCCGAGCGCCAAGCCGGCAAGAGTGCGGCGGCTCGCGAGCCGCAGGAGCAACCAGCGCCGGGCCAGATGCCGGGCTCAGAGGATGACGATGTCCAGCCGTGCCGAGACGGTGCCCGCCAGCAGTCGTGGACGAGCCCGCACCGCGGCTCGCCCGGAGCCAGAACGGCGACGCAGGCGGAGGGCAGGCGAGCCGCCAAGGGCGTTGCCCTACGCCACCATCGCCCTGCTCGCCTGGCTGCCGCTGCCGATCGGCGGGCACGCGCCCTGGGCGGCAGCGCTGGCGGCCGCTCTCACGGGCCTGCTGCTCCTGCTCTGGCTCCTCGCCGCCTGGCGCCGGTCGCTGCAGGTCGACGTGCCGGCCGTGCTCCTGCCGGCGGCGCTGCTGGTCGCCGGGGTCGCCGGCTGGAGCATCCTGCAGGTGACGCCGGGCGTGCTGCCGGCCGGGTGGAGCCATCCGATCTGGGCCGCGGTCGCGGCCGAAGGCCTGCCCGTCGAAGGTGTCGTCAGCCTGAACCGGTCGGCATCCTTCGATGCGTTGCTGCGGCTGCTCGCGGCATGCGGCATGTTCCTCCTGGCCTTCGCCCTCGCCCAGCGCGAGGCCGTGGCCCGGCAGCTGTTCCTGGCGCTGCTCGCGATCGTCACGGCCTATGCCGCCTTCGGCCTCGCCCAGGAGCTCGTCGGCTGGCGGCTTTCCGGCAGCGGCGTGTACCGGGCCAGTGTCGTCTCCACCTTCGTCAACCGCAACCACTTCGCCACCTACGCCGCTCTCGGCCTGGTCATCGCGCTCGGCCTGATGCTCGAGCCGCTGCTGCGCGGTGCGGCCCCGAGGGAAGAGCGTCTCGGCGCGCGCATCGCCAGGGCCATCACCACGATCCTCGAGGAGCGCCGCCACGCCTCGATGGCGGCCGTCGTCATCCTGCTCGCCGTGATCGGCAGCGCCTCGCGCGGAGGCGCTCTCAGCCTCGCCGGCGGCTGCCTCTTTCTCCTCCTCCTCGTCTTCCTGATCGGCCGGACCAGCCGCGGCGCCAAGCTCCTCACCGCAGCCGGCATTCTCGGCGGCGGCGGCCTGCTCGTCTGGCTCACCGGCGACGTCCTGCTCGACCGCTTCCAGGTGATCTTCGCGACCGATACGTTGGGCGATGCCGACGGCCGCATCAGGGCGTGGGAGATGACCCTGGCCGCCATCGCCGAGCGGCCGCTGCTCGGCTACGGCCACGGTGCCTATCAGGAGATGTTCTTCCTCTTGCACGAGCCCGAGCTCGGCCGCAGCGGCGTCTATGATCACGCCCACAACGACTACCTGCAGGCCGCAGCCGAGCTCGGCCTGCCGGCGGCCGGTGCCCTCTGGCTCGCCCTCCTGCTGGTCTGGGGCTCGTGCCTCACCGGTGTCGTCAGGCGTCGCCGGCGACGGGTCTACCCGCTCGTCGCCAGCACGGCCGGGGTGGTCGTCGCGCTTCATGCGCTCACCGACTTCAGCCTCCTGATGCCGGCGGTGGCCCTGACCTTCGCCGCCATCCTCGGCATCGGCTGCGCCCAGAGCCGTGCCGGCTGACGCCACCGGGCAGTCTTGCTACACCGAGGCACCTCACCCGCCGAGCTGCCGGTCGCGACGTCCGGATGCTTCGGGTCATGGATCGATCACACATGCTCTTCTGGCTGCTCACGACGATGGTCTTCGCCTTTCTGGTCCTGCATCCCTATACGACCTATCCCTTGTCCCTCGTCCTGCTGCGGCGGCTGCGCGGCAGGCAGGCGGTGCAGGCCGGTGCCACCCGCCTGGCCGGCGGGATCGACCTGGTGTTCTGCGCCTACAACGAGGAGCGCTTCATCGCCAGGAAGCTCGAGAATTGCCTCGCCATAGCGGCTCGCTATCCCGATGTTCGCCTTCATGTCTTCAGTGACGGCTCGACCGACGGGACCAATGTGATCGTCGAGCGCTACACCGATCGTCTTCGCTTCGTCGCCGGCCGGCGCGGCGGCAAGAGCACGGGCATGAACAGGCTGCTCGCCGGATGTGACAGCGAGCTGGTCGTGTTCACCGATGCCAACGTCCTGCTCGATGTCGAGGGGATCGCCTGCCTTGAGAGATACTTTTCCGACCCGGCAGTCGGCTGCATCGTCGGGCAGCTGATCTATGTCAACGCCGGCGACAGCTCGACCGCCTCGGTCGGCTCTCTCTATTGGCGCCTCGAAGAAAAAATAAAGGAACTGGAAAGCAATACCGGGTCTGTCATGGGTGCAGATGGGTCAATATTTGCAATACGGCGGAATTTATTCAGAGAGATTCCCGATTATATTATTGATGATTATTTTACCTCGTTCTCTATATTGTGCGACGGCAAGCGAATTGTCAGGGCGCCCGAGTTGCTGGCCTACGAGCGCACCGCGGAGAAGCGGGGCGAGGAATTCCGGCGCAAGACACGTATCGCCTGCCGCAGCTTCAATGCGCATCGAGCCTTGTGGCCGCGCCTGCGGCGCTTGCCGCCGCTCGACCTCTACAAGTACGTCTCCCACAAGCTGGTGCGGTGGCTGACGGCACTCTGGCTGCTGCTCGGCCTGCTCAGTGGGCTCGCCTTCGCCCACAGCATCGGGCTTCTCCTGCCGATGCTGCTGTCGGTGCCCCTGGCGGGCGCTGCTCTCATCGTTGCCGCGCAGTGGGCACGAAGCCGCTTGGCACAAGCCGTGCTCGACATTTTCACGGCCTATGTGGCAACCGCCTACGGGATCTGGCGATCCCTTCGTGGTGATCGCTTTCAGACCTGGGAAGTGGCAGGAACGACGCGCTGACGCGAGCGCGGCGGGCAGCGGCGGCATCGGCCCGCTGCGCGGCGATGGTGCCCGGCCTCGAGGCCGCCATCCGATGGCTGATGGCGAGTTCGACACAACGCGGTGAGGCGTCGGAGACGCCCTCGATACCGGCTGGGCGCATAATCGTTTGCAGACTGGTCGGCCATGTCGGCGACCGGGTAGAATCGGCTATCGCCGTCGCCTGCCACGACCGGCCGCAAGGGGCCAACCGATAGTTGACAGAAAACCTATAATCTGGGAGAATTAGGGACAACATCCTATTTTCCGTGCTCCGCCCCCTTGGAGGATCTGCCCCGTGCTCAGCGTTCTGCCCGATGCCGTCGTCACCAACGCCGCCACGCCGGTGACGATCAACGTGCTCGCCAACGACAGCGGCAACAACCTGACGATCACCAGCTTCTCGAGCCCGGCGAACGGCAGCCTCGTCTTCAACGGCGACAAGACCTTCACCTATACGCCGGCCGCCGGCTTCATCGGTGACGACAGCTTCGCCTATACGGTCCGGGATGCCCAGGGCACGCCGGCGAGCGCCGAGGTCACGATCTCGGTGATCCCGAGCACCGGGGCCACCGTCGCCACCGACGATGTCGTCGAGGTCGTCGCCGACGGCAGCGTGATCGTCCCGGTGCTGGCCAACGACATGGCGGCCGACGGCGGGGCGCTGCAGATCACCGCGATCAGCATGCCCGGGCACGGCGTCGTCAACGTCCTGCCCGACCAGACGATCCGCTACGTGCCGCAGAGCGGCTTCAACGGCATCGACAGCTTCACCTACACGGTCACCGACGGGCAGGGGCGAAGCGCCAGCGCCACCGTCACCGTCAAGGTTCTGGCCCGGAACAGCCCGCCGATCGCCGCTGCCGACACGTTCCCCGTCGAGGCCGGTCAGCCCACGCTGCTCGCGGTCCTGGCCAACGACAGCGATCCCGAAGGCGGCCCCCTGCAGGTCGTGGGCTTCACCATGCCGAGCCATGGCAGCCTCGTCTTCAATCCGGACAGGACCTTCACCTACACGCCGGCCGCCGGCTTTCTCGGCCAGGACCAGTTCACCTACACGATCCGCGACAACCGGGGCGCCAGCGCCGTGGCGACCGTGACGCTGGTCGTGGCCGAGGTCAGCCAGAGCCCGGTCGCCGTCGACGACCAGGTGACCACCGAGGCGGGCCAGCCCGTCACGATCGACGTCCTCGCCAACGACACCCTGCCGGCTGGCCAGCAGGTCGCCATCGTCGCGGTCACCCTGCCTTTCCGCGGCAAGCTCGCCTTCAACCCCGACAAGACGATCATCTACACGCCGAACCCCGGCTTCGTCGGCATCGACGATTTCACCTACACGATCAGCAACGGCAAGGGTGGGACCGCCAAGGCCAAGGTGACGATCGAGGTCACCACCGCCACCATCGTCGACACCTACGCCAACGGCTACGGCCACCGCCGGCGCATCGTCGTTCCGGCCAGCTCCGCCAGAGGCAGCAGCCATGAGAACTTTCCGCTCTGGGTTGAGCTCTCGGGTGCCTGGCTCAGATCGGCGAGCAACGGCGGCAAGGTGGCCAGCGCCGAGGGGCACGACCTGCGCTTCGAGCTCGCCGACGGCACCAAGCTCGCCCACGAGCTCGAGCTCTACGATGCCGTCGCCGGCAGGCTCGGTGCCTGGGTGCGCGTGCCCGAGTTGAGCGGCAGCTCGGCCACCATCCTGTTTCTCTATTACGACAAGCCCGGCCTCACCCAGAGCGAGGGGGCACCGGCGGCGGTCTGGCAGGATTATCTGGCGGTCTGGCACCTGCCGGGCGGCGTGAATGCCGGCGGCGCAGCCCGCTCACTGACGGCGACCGGCACGATCGCGAGCTCGGCCGAGGGTCTCGGCGCAGGTGCCCTTTCGCTCGACGGCAACGGCGTGCTGTCGATTGCCGATGCGAGCTGGCTAAGCGGACTCTCTGCCTTGAGCGTGCAGCTGCGCAGCAAGGCCTACAGTACCGGCCATAATCGCGGCCAGCTGAATGCCGGCAGCTTCGACAGCGATGCGAGTAGCGACCTCGTCGTCCGTTACCAGGCCGCCGGCTGGGGTGAAGGCCAGCCGACCAACGTCATCCATACCAAGTTCCGCACATCAGCTGGTAATGTCGGCATCACCAGCGCCGCCAACCGGCAGACGGCCGAATGGCAGAACATCGTCATCACCTGGGAAACGGGTGACCAGCACCCGGACCTCTACCTCAATGGCCGAAAGACCAATCCGAGTTTCACCAATCAGATCACCGAACCTGCCACCACCCTGATCGCAGGTCCCCTCTACGTGGGCGCCGGGCCGCGCGATTCGGCAACTGGCGGCTGGGTCGGTCTGATCGACGAGGTTCGCTTCTGTGCGGCGAGGTTCGACGATGCCTGGATCGCGGCGGAACACATCAACCAGAGCACGCCCGCCCTCTTCATCGGTGTCGGCGACGAGGAGGCCCCGACCGATGCGGCATCGAGCGTCGTCGCCGTGCCCTTCATCGTGCAGACCAAGGCCGGTCACTGGGTCGACATCGACGTCCTGGCCGCGGCCGTCCTCGGCGCCGGCGCCGGCAGCCCAACCATCCAGGCCGTGAGCCAGCCGGGCAATGGCACCATCTCGACCATCGACGGCAAGGTCCGCTACACCCCGGTCGCGACCTTCGTCGGTCGCGATTCCTTCACCTACACCCTCGCCGCCGCCGGCAAGACCAGCACCGCCCGGATCGACATCGTCGTCGAGACGAGCACGTCCGTCGAAGACGACAACCCGGAACCGAACACGACCTATCTGCGCACCGTCAACGTCGCCAACAGCAGTCAGCTGACGAACGCGCTGAGCAATGCGCTCGCTGGCGACGACATCGTGCTCGGCAACGGCACCTATTCGGGAAGCTTCACCCTGGCCAAGGATGGCACGGCCGAGCACCCGATAAGGCTGCGTGCCGCGAATGCTCACCAAGCGACGCTCACCGACCAGCTGACGCTCAGCGGCCGTCATAATGTCGCCCTGCGGCTGAGGGCGCAGGGCTCCAATGCCCGCTTCAACGTCGTCGGCATGGACTGCAAGGTTCTACGCTGCCGCTTCTTCAACACCGCACAGATCTCCGGGGCTATCAATATCGACAGGGGTGCCGATCGCGCCGAGGTGGCCTATAATGCAATCCTTGACTACGCCAATCGCGCGATCCGCGTACGTGGCGGCGCCAACAACATCGCCAAGTTCGCGCACATCCACCACAACTACATCAAGAACAGCAGCAGCAAGGGGGCCGACGGCACCGCCGCCATCATCGTCGGCGAGGGTAAGGGCGACAGCCCCCGCCAGCCCGAAGCGCTCATCGAATACAACCTCGTCGAGGACCACTTCACCGGCGCGGGGTGCGTCGAAGCGAAGAGCAGCCGGAACATCTTCCGCTTCAACACCCTGCGGAACTGCCAAAGCCGGCTGGAAAGCCGGCACGGCTCCTACAACGATTTCATCGGCAACGCCCTGATCAATTCCGGAGGCCCTTGCCTGTGGGGAAGCCATCATCGAGCCATCGGGAACTTCAACGACGGACAGAGAAACGGCCAGTGGTCGGACATTGGCCCAGGCCGTGGCGACGGTGACTGGAGCGACTTTCCGACTGGTAGCTTCCTCTATCCGCGCGCCGACAATTGCCTCATGGCGGGCAATATCGGGAATCTGCGGCTCGGTGTCGGCGCAGGATCCTTCCCGGCGCTGAATAGCAGGATCGAGCAGCACACCGGCTCGATTACGACATCGCTGGCCACCGGCACGACCGGCAACGCCAGCACGCCGGCCTCGGTCACCGTGCCGCCCTATGTTGTCCTCCAGCCCGAGGATGTCGGGCCCGAGGCCAACTCGCAGATCGAGCCCGCCTGAGCTACGGCACGAACTGGTCGGAGCGGACGGGATTCGAGCCCTGGGCTGACGTCACGTCAGCCCAGGGCAGGGCCCGAGCGTTGCGCGCCAACCGCCAGGAGAATGCCAAATAGAAGAGAAAAGAGCAGCTGGTCGCGACGCTATAAATCAAGATCGTCGTGTAGGCATCGAGCTCGAAAACATAGCCGGCGGCGAAACTGCCGATCAGCGCCCCAGCATTGCCGATCGACGAAAAAAGATGAATATCTTGCCGATTGAAGGAATAGAGCAATTGAGAGATCGGCAGGACGATGAATCGGACGACATGCAGCGGCAGGAGCAATTGGACGATCACCCCGGCTGCTCGCCACGGCTCACCGAATAGCAATGCGAACAGCGGCGGGCCGAACAACAGGATCGGCAATGCGCCCGCTACGCCGAAGCCCGTAAATAGGGCGAGCGTGCGCACGAACAGGCGATGCAGAGCGACACCGTGCGCATTTCGCAGCTCGCCCAGGAAAACGTGGCTCGCCGCCTCGCTGAACAGCCGCACGGGCAGGCCGACGATCCGCTGGCTCAATGCATAGAGTCCGGCCAGGGCGGGGCCATAGAGAATGCTGATCAGGATGGCCGGCGTCAGCTGGCAGGCACTCTGCAGGAACGATGATGGGAGCACGAACGCCGGATAACGCCAGTTCCGGACGACGCCGTCCCAGAGCCGGGCCGCCGGCTGAGCGGCGATCAGTCGCCGCTCGGCCGCCGGCAGGCGGGCCAGATGGTGCCCCAGTCGCACCACATAGCCACCGAGATAGCCGAGAATCAGCCCGGCTGTGCCGGCACCGACGAAACCCAGCCCGACCTGACTGAACGCCTGACCGCCGAACTGGAGGGTCTGCGTCAACCCGTTGACGTTGAACCGGCTGCGGCGGATCGACCAGAAAACCAAAGCCGAGCCGACGCCCCAGAGCAGCACCGCCACCGGCAAGAACCAGAGCAAGACAGCAAGCTGCGGCGCTTCGATCAGGCGCAGGAACCAGGCGCCGATGCCGTGCACGGCCAACGCTGTCACGCCGGCCGTCACCAGCGACGCGAGCATTGCCACCTTGACCAGGGCGGCAGCGTCCGCGTCGTCCTGGGCAATTGGGATAGCGAACTCGAAGCGCAGCGCGCTCACCACCCCACAAATTCCAACCAACGCACTGAAAATGGCGAAAAGACCGAATTCGGTGGGGGTAAACAGCCGGGTCAGCAGCGGCGAGCTCGCGACGATCAGCGCCTGACCGATCACAGTTCCACTGGACAGCATTATGAACTTGCGAATAAAAGACGCTTCGGGCATCAACCACCTCGAAAGTGACACCCTCGGCGGATGGCATCGGCATTAGACACTCGACGGTCGTGACACCGGTAGCGGGCGAAGGACTGTCGATTTTCACCGACGCCTTGCGACAGATGGCGGCCTCCCGTCAAGGGTCGATGATGCTTCATCTGCGCGCCCCACGACCATCGGCGAGATGGCCGTGGCCGGCAGCCGCCCTGGCCGATCCCTATCGACCGATGTTAGCTCAATCAATCGTTCCTGCCCGGTTCCGATTTGCGACGCATGTGCCACAATCAAAAAGAGGGTCTATCTCCTCGAGCCAAGGCGCCGACGGATGGTGCTCGATGGCAGCATGAGCGACGCGGCAGCTTATCGTGAATAGTATCAGCTGGAACAGCCTGGCGGCCGCCGTGGCTGTCGTCATTGTTGCGTTTTTGCTCTACAGTATCAATCTCGAACAGCTCCCGCATCCGGACGAACTCTACCACCTCCTGGCCGCCGAAGGCCTGCTGGCCACCGGCGAGCCGGCGATCGGCTCGGATGGCCGCTACTGGCGCAGCTATCCATTTACTTGGCTCGTCGCCCGCAGCATCGATCTCTTCGGCGTGAGCCTCAGCACCGGGCGACTGCCGGCGATCCTCTTCATGGCCCTGCTCTGCGGCGCCCTCTTCCTTTTCCTGCGCCGCGAAGCCGGCCGGACTGCGGCATGGCTCGGCACCGGCCTGTTCGCGCTGTCGCCCTTCATCGTCGACCTCGCGCGCTTCATCCGCTTCTACAGCCTGCAGTGCCTGCTGTTCTTCCTCGCCGCCTGGATCATCTATGCCCTGGCGAAACAGCCGGAACGCCTGTCGTGGCGCGCCTTGCCGGCCACCGCCGTGGCCCTCGGCCTGCTCGGCTTTGCCTCGTACCTGCAGCCGACCACGCTCTTCGGCATCGCCGGTCTCGGCGTGTGGCTGGCGGGGATCGGCGCAAGTCTGCTCTTCTCGAGCCCGCGGCTCACGTCGCGCCAGAAGCTGCTCCTCGTCGCCGCGGCCGTGGCTCTCGGTTGCATTGCCCTGCTCGCCTTCTGGGCCGCCGGCCTGCTCGACAGGCTGCTCGCCGATTATCGCCAGGTCGCATTGTTCAACGAGGCGAATGCCGGCCGTTTCTGGTTCTACTTCGCCTGGATCGCCGT
This sequence comes from uncultured Geminicoccaceae bacterium, assembly GCA_964460465.1. Lineage (GTDB taxonomy): Bacteria > Pseudomonadota > Alphaproteobacteria > Geminicoccales > Geminicoccaceae > SLRI01. Next base: position 32,007 of record CAYWSB010000018.1, read on the forward strand.
CTACTATCCGCTGCTGGTGCTGCTGTCAGGTTTCATCGTGCTCTATGCCTATGCCGCCCGACCACGGCTCACGCTTTTTCTTGCGACGGTCTTCCTGGTCGGCTTCCTGTTGAACTCCTTCGCCGCCGCGAAGAGCCTGCGCTACCTCGCTTACGCACAACCCTTCCTGTTCGCGCTCTGGGGCACCGGGCTCGCCGCGCTCCTGGCCGACGCCGGCGCCGTGCTGCGGCGGCTGCGCGATCGGCTGGCCGACCGGCTGCAGCCGGTGGCGCCGCGGCACGCGGCCGGCTTGGCCCACCTGCTGCTGGGTGCCGCCGCCCTCGTCGCGATCGCCGGCAATCCGGCCTGGCTGCGCAGCTTCGCGCTGATTGTCGGCATCACTTTGCCGATGCAGGTGCCGCCGACCGACTGGGCGGCGGCCCATGAACGGCTGCAGCCGCTGCTCGAGCGCGTCGACGTGTTCGTGACCACCGAGGAACTCGGCCCGCTCTTCTATTACGACCGCGCGGACATCCTCTTGAGTGCCACCAAGTTCGCCGAGCTGCCGGTCGACCGGCGGGCACCGTTCGGCCGAGACGTTCGCACCGACGTGCCGACCATCGCGACGGCCGCGAGCCTGGAACTCGTCATCGACTGTCATCCGAGCGGCCTCTTCCTCACCCAGAACAAGCATTGGGGGGAGGGGGCGGCAAGGGCGGCATTGCGAGATCCGCAAGTCGAGGAGCTGCTGCTCGAGCGCGCCGAGCCGGTCGAGCTGCCCGCCGAAAGCCAGCTTCTGGCGTTCATATGGCAGCGCGACGGTACGCTCGGGTCGCCAGCAGACTGTCCTGTCGCGCCGACTGTCCGGGATTGACGCGGCACCCGCGCACAAGCGACATTCGCAGGTGGAGACCGGCGATGAACTTGGCAACGACGACCAATGCCTTGAGCGATCGGGATCCGACGCTCCGCTGCCCGACGGCCGATGACAGCGCCATCGGTTGGAAGGAAAACATCTTCCTCCCCGGAAACGCCAGCGGCGTCCTGACGGTGCGCCGCCTCACCCAAGCCCCGCGGCAGCGCGAACTCGTCGGCCGCATCCTGGAGCTGACCGGCGCCTTCGGCATCTTCGCCTGCGACGCACGTGCCGACCGGTGGCTCGTTCTCAACGACAATGGCGGTCTTCATCGCACCTGTTTTGGCCAGACCGCCGGTCCACACGAGCCGGGGCGGGAGGACTGCCGCACGGCGCTTCCTGTCGGGCCCGACCGACAAGCAGCGGGGTGACCATGCCGTCCGACCGCCGACACCTTCTTTCGCTCATGCTGGGCGGTGGCTTGGCGCTGGGCTGGCCCGCCCGGCGGGCCACCGCGACACCGCCGCCGGCCCGTCGCTCGCTGCAGGTTGCCGGCCCGCTGGAGCTGATGCAGGCGCTCGACGGGGCCCGCCCCGGCGATCACCTGCTTCTCGAGCCAGGCCACTATGCCGGGTATTTCGAACTCGCCCGGGACGGAACGGCCGGCACACCCATCGTGATCCGGGCGAGATCTCCCGGCACCGCCGTCTTCAGCGATGAACTCGCCCTCCTCGGCGCCCACAACATCGCCTATCAGCTCCGCGGCGAAGGCGAGGTCGCCCGCATCTCGGTGCGCGGCCCAGAGGGCAAGGTGCTGCGCTGCAGCCTGCATGGCACCGCCCAGAAGGGCGGTGCCATCACCGTGTTCGAAGGCGCGGTCGAGGCCGAGATCGCCTATAACGAGATCCGCGATTACAGCCATCGCGGCATCACCGTCCGCGTCCGTCACCCCGTCCCGCGCGGTGCGTACATCCATCACAATCACATCAAGGGCAGCTCGAGCCGCGGCGCAGATGCCACTGCCGCCCTGATCATCGGCGAGACGAAGCGACAGTCGGAGCGGATGGCCGAGGCGCTGGTCGAGTACAACCTGATCGAGGACCATTTCACCGGCGCCGGCTGCCTCGAGTTCAAGAGCAGCGGCAACACGGCTCGCTTCAACACCTTGCGCAACTGCCGGAGCCGGCTAGAAAGCCGGCATGGCAGGCATTGCCGCTTCATCGGCAATGCCTGCCTCAACGCCATGGGGCCGATCGTCTGGGGAACCGACCACCAAGTGATCGGCAACTACCATGATGGCCGCCGCTCTGGGAGCTGGGGCGATATCGGCGCCGGAGCCGGAACGATCACTCAAGACGCCTTCGTCGACAGCGACGGTCCGCAATACCCGCGCGCAGAAAACTGCCTCATGGTGGGCAATATCGGCACCCTGCGTCTGGGCAGCGGCAAGGACGGCTGGTCGCTGCCCGCGCGCAACATCACGGTCGAGCAGCACGACGGCTTGATCATGATCCGGAATGCAGTCGACACCATCGAGAACGCCATAGCGGCCGCCGGCACCGTGATTCCCCGCCATGTCGTCCTCGGCCCGACGGATGTCGGGCCGGACGCAGCGTGAACGCCGATCAGGCCTGCGGCCCGACCGCGGATCGACCGAGCTGCCGAGCACCTTGCCCAGCGCCGGCAGAGCTGGTCGAGCCGATGACGGCCGTGCTCTGCTGGGTTTCCAGGTTGATCCGGCCGTGATGGCCCTCGACCCGCGTTCCGATCGCTGGCATCCGGGGCGACCAGCTGCTCATGACGACGCCGATCCTGGTGCGCGAATCGGTCCGGTTGTTGATCAGCCGGGTGTTCTCGGCCCGCGGATAGCCGCCGTGCTGGCTTCTCACCTGGCTCGGGGTGATATCCCCGCCCAGCACCCACATCGAGCAGTTGCCGATCAGGCGGTTGTCCAACGCTTCACCGCCCTGGTCACTCAGCCAGATGCCCCCCCGGCTCCCCTCTATCCAGTTGCCGATAAACCGGTTTTCACTGCCGTGCCGATTCATGAACCAGCCGCTGTTGGTCATGGTATTGTAACGGATCGTGTTGCCGGAACTCTTTACGTTGATGACTTGTTCCATCCCACAGTCGCTGAACAGATTGTACTCGACAATGGAATTCATGTTGACATTGGTATGGCCGGTTTGTTGCCCAAGAGCGATGCCGACAGTGCCGCCGCCCGGGCGATGGAAGTAGTTGCGGTGGACATGGTAGCCGGTAGCGGTGATGCCGTTCGAGCGTGGGTTGATGTCCACACAGCGCCCGGACCAGCCGGTGAACTCGTTGTAGGAGATCTCCAGATTGCCGGCAGCGGCGGCGGTTATGCGGCCGCTGCCGCCAGAGAAGTCGTTGCGGGACACCACGCAGTTGTTGCCGCTGACCCGCACCGTGGCATTCCTGAAGGACAGCCCGCGCACCTCCACGTAATTGCCCCTGATCGTCAGCGCGGATTGCACGGCCGGGCTCAGAGCGTTGGCTGCGGCGATGATGATCGGCGCGCCGGAACGGCCGCTGGCATCGATCGTGAAGGTGCCGCTATAGGTGCCGTTGTCCAGCACGATCCTCTGCCCGGCGCTGGCATTGCGCAGCGCCGCGCTGAACTCCGAGGAATTGCGAACAGTAACCTGGCTGCCGCCGCCGCCGCTGTCGCTGCTGTCGCTGCTGGCGCTCGATTGGCCGCTGCTCGGGCGGCCCTGGGCACGGGCGAGGGCAGCCCTGGCCTCCTCAACCTCGCGCTGCCGCGCCCGGACATTGGCGTAGGGAATAGTGCCTTGGGCATAGCGTCGCTCGGCCACCCGCAGCGCTGTCTCCCGCTCGCGTAGGTATCGCTTGGCTTGATCCACTGTCATGGCGAAGGTGGATTCGCTGACCAGCGAAACAATCGGCAAGGCAGAGGCGCCGATGAGCAGGTTCCGTCGGGTGATGACAGGGATCATTGTGCTTTCCTTGCTGCGGTTTCTTCTGGTTGGGAGGTTCTCTTTCCGATCAAGAACACACGGAGCAATGATCTCGACACAGAGGATCGACGCGGCGCATCGTCGGGTCGTCGAAGAGGGCCGGCCGGATGATGGTCCGATCGCCCATGTGCATGGTCGGACGGCTCGGCCTCGCCGAATGTCCCGCGCCTTCGCCGGCAAGCGATTGCGGCGGTGCGGGAACGGCATGGGGACGCCACGCCGGGACTCGTCGCTGTGGGCATTCGATCAGCCGATGCCGGCAGTGGCATCCGTCATCGACAGCAACGGTGGTCACCACGGCCGGACATGGTCATGATTGGCTGATATCATCGAAGGATTGCCCACTTCGGCTTCTTGGTTCCGCTTCTCGTCGAGAGCTGTGCGCGGTCGGCGAGCTTTGACCAGCACACTCCCATTCTTTCGGCGGCTCGCGGGCACGAGCTCTGAGCCGAGCGATACGTCGAATGAGAGACGGCCGAGGGGAACTTATATTCCAAAAAAAACAGAACGCTTTTTATCGGAGGTTGAGAACCCGGTCGCGCAGTATCCACGAGGGACAGGCCGGTCAGGCCGCCTGGTGCCTGCGGCTTTCCAGATGATTCAACAGGGTGCCCATGGTGATGATCCGGCCGACATGCGGATTGGCGATCTTCCCGATCTCGATCTGCTCGGCGATGATCCCCTGTCGCTGCAACCGCGCCAGCGCCGACGCGAAGAGGGAGGAATGGCGCAGGGCCTCGCGATAGCCCGGGGCATCCGCCTCGATCTCGCCGACCCGGTGAAAAAGCACCTTGCCCAGATAGCGCTCGCTGAGCTTGCGGCCGACCCGGCCGGCCTGGACGCGGACATAGGTGCCGAGCTCGGTCAGGAGCCTGCCGGGCCGGCTCGAGGCGGTGTAGCCCTCGGCGGTGCGCAGCTCGGCGAGCTTGGGGCATTGCGCGGTGAGCATGCGGCGATGCCAGAGCATGAAGAAGCGGCTCCACGGCGAGAGCTGGATCGCCGCCGTCGCCACCCCGAAGTCCAGGAACGGGGCCTCGACCTCCAGCCCCATGTTCATGTAGTTCGAGAAGGTCGGGCCGTAGAACTCGGGCACCCGGTAGTCGAGAAAGATCCGGTCGTACGTGGCATTGTTGGTTGCCTGCCGGCAATCCTCGAACCGGGCGATGGTGCGGGCCTCGATCTCCGGCAGCAGCCCGGCCGCCTTGCCGGTCAATTGGGTGGCGGGCAGCCGGATCGGAACGACTCGCAGGCGGTAGAACTTGGCGATGTCGACCCGGTGCGAGCCGTAGCGCGGGAAATCCTGCACGTAGTAGTGGTCGCGAAAGAACTCGCCGCCGCCGCCGTGCACCATGAGATCGACCCCGCGAGCCAGGCGGCGCAGGCAGAGCTGGCGGTCACGATGCAGCCGCGGAATCTCGGTGAGCCCATCGCCGGCGAGAAAGACGTCGTAGAGGTCGTCCTCCAGGGTCGAGATGTCGTGGACGTGAAAATGCAGCGGCCGGCCGAGGGTCGCCGCCACCGCCCGGGCGCTGACCGCCTCGTTGGAGGTCTCGTTGGCGCTGAACAATGCGCTCTCGAAGGGCAGCCCCGAGCGATCCAAGAGACAGGCGATCACCCGGGAATCGAAGCCGCCGGTGATGTCGACGCTGACCTTCTTGGCGCTCAAGGCATGCGCCAGGTCCTTGAAATAGCCGAGGACATAGGCATCGGCGTCGCCCCGGAACGGCTCGAGCGGCTTCTCGAGCAGGCGCACGGCCGGGGTCGCCGAGGGATCGAGCTCGAGAATCTCCTGCCGCCGCAGCTTCTTGATCGTGGCGACCGGGGTATGCCGGCCGAAATTGGCGCCCATGGCGATGAACTCGAGAATCGCCTCGTCGTCGACATGCCGGTGACTCTCCGGATCACTGCCGGCGAGCTCCAGGAAGCTCGTGGCGACGGCGGCGGTGGTGTAGTAGATGCGGTAGAGGCCGGTGTTGTCTGCTGCGACCAGCCACTTGCCGGCCGCATGATCGTAGATGAAAAGACCGTAGACGCCGCGCAGGGTCGCCAGAACGGCGCCGAGCGGCTCGCGCCCGAGCCTGTCCAGCATCCGGTCGACGCTGGCCTCGCCGGCGAGGCAGCCCGGCAGGAACACGTTGCCCTTCCAGCCGATCGTATGGTGCTGGTTGGAGCGCCACGAGACGGTCGGGTCGGTGGCGAGCGGTGGGCGGCTGGACGGCTGGATCAGCATAGCTGGCTTTCTGCCTGGATCGATCGGGACATGGCCGGGCGCCGCGGAGCGACGGACGCCGTGACGGCAGGCTGCGCGACCTTCGCGTCGGCAAGCATCAGCGCTGCCGTCGCAAGATCGTCTCGAGTGTCGCCCCGGCCCCCGCGAAGGTCATCCGCAGGCGGGTCGTGGGGCGGCTCGCATGCAGCTCCGGGAACCATTCGGCGGGCTCGGCGATGATCGCCGCAGAGCTCTCGATCGAGAGCGTCGCCACCTCGGTCGCGACCGTCGCCCGTCCGTCGGTGATCGTCACCCGGCAGTCGGGATGCAGCAGCAGGCGCGCCTCGGCGACATGCGTGCCGGCACCCTCGATGCGATCGCGGATCTCGAGTCGATCCGACTCGGCGGTCAGCAGCCGCACATGGCGGGGGCGCTGCGGCAGATGCTGAAAGCCGTCATGCGTGCCCTCGAGCACGAAGCCGGTCGCGGTCGGCCGATGCTGCAGCACCGTCACGCGCGGCCGCCGGCCGCAGCGATGGGCATCGAAGAAGTCGCACGGATCGGCCCCGTCGATCGTCACGGTGTTGTGGCTGGCCGTGCGGCGACTGACCTCGCGCTTCGCGCCCGTCTTGTACTGGAAGGTGCCCTGATCGACGATCATCCGCCGACCGGCCACGGACCACTCGAAGCTGAGCACGTCGCCATGCGCATGGCCGATCAGATCGTCCGGTCCGATCGGCCCGCAATCGACGACCAGATACGCGTCTCCGGCCCGCAGGCCGTAGAATCCCGCATCGGGCAGGGCGAACGGCCCGTCGGCAAAGGCGGCCACCCGGCCACCACCCGCTTCATGGGCCGCGAGCAGGATCTCCGGTCGGTAGGCCATCTGCAGGCCGCTGTCGTTGAACAGTGCCACCTGGCCGTCGGGGTGGGTCAGGGCGACACAGGCCAGGGCCATGCGATCGAGGATCAGCCGCAACCGCTCGCGCAGCGGCCCCGGGCCGAGCACGGTCATGATCTCCAGAAGATCGCCGAAGACCTGGCAGTGATAGCTGGGCGAGCGCTCGTAGTGGCAGCCGTCGGGCAGGATCTGCCAGTCGAGCTCGCGCGCCAAGAGCGTCTCGCCGGTGGCCCGCCACCGCTCGGCCTCGGCACCGGTGAAGAACGCGCCCGCCCAGATGAGCGCCTTGATGTTGCGCATCAGATGGTTGCCGCGCAGGTCGGTCTCGAGATGCCGCTCGAGAAAGCGCAGCTGTCGGGCCAGGGAGGCGGTGACCGCGGCGACGAAGGGCCGGGGCAACCGCTGCCGCCGGGCGGCGAGCTGCTGCATCCAGACCACCACCCGGATCGAGAGGTTGTAGGACCACCAGGCGCACGCCCAGGCGTTCGGATCGCTGAGCGGATTGGCGGCGATCCAATCGCCGACGACGGCGACGAAGGACTCGTCGTCGAGCCCCTCCAGACATTCCATGTAGTGCAGGTTGACCCGCCAGTCGGCGGTCACCGGATCACGCCCGGGCAACTGCCAGTTGATGCGCTCGGGCAGGTCCATGGTCCCCCAGGGTTGCCAGAACCACCAGCCGCCGGGCTGCGGCTTGAGCCACTGCCGCGGCGGGAAGATGGGCGGCGGCGGCGGGGCGGCCAGGGGCGGCGGCGGCGCCTGATCGCCAGGATAGGGGAGGCGCGCCGCCAGCCGGCGCCGCAGGGTGAGCTCGAGCCTGCGAATCACCTGTCGCGGCGGGACATGGCGAAGCATCGCCGCCTGCCGTGCCACCCGGCGCAGAAGATCCGGCACGGTGCCGGTCAACCGGCCTGCGGCTTGGAAACTGGCTGCTCGAGCGGGCGGAGCTGATAGCCGTACGTCAGCATCAGGGGCCAGCAGACAGCGAAGGTGAGGATTTCCAGCCAACGGGGCAGATCATGTGCCTCGCCCTTCTCCGGCCGGAGGACGACGCGCCCGTCGTTGCGGATCTCGTTGCCGCCGACATTGTGGCCGATGGGCAGGGGCTCGTCTCGATCCAGCTTGTCGAGCAGATCGTCGAGCGGGATGCCGAATGCTCGGCCGATCCGCCGCAGCTCTTCAGTCGGCTCCGCACAGAGATCCTCGTAGCGAACCCGAACGCTTCGCTCGGGGGCAAACCGCCGCCCCAGCTCGCAGATCAGATTCCCTACCGTCCAGCTCGCCGCCGCCAACAGCATGAACGGCACCATCAGCCGCGGCGCATAATATTTGCGGCGCAGGAACTGAAAATAGCCGCCATGCTTCTTGAAGCGCCAATAATGGCTGCCGACCGCCCGGCGCGGGTCGCGGACGAGATGGATGACGCGAGCCTCGGAGCAGCTGCGCAGCAGCATCATGCCCCGGGTCGGTTCCTTGGAGGAATCGAGCACGTGCGGCCTGCCCGAGACAGCACTGATCGCCCGGGCAAAACGCACCGTGGCGTCACTGAGAAACGTCATATAGGTCGACCTCGACGAGGACAGCAAGGTTTTGGGAAGGCTGCGGACATGCGCCTGGGCGACGCTCGCTCGGGTCGCCACGTCCCAGCTCATCGCGCCCGCCGCATCGGCCTCGAAAGCACGCCGCACCCGGGCCCAGTAGGGGCAGTCGAGCATCCGCTCCCCGCAGGCGCAGGCATGGCCGCGACCCGCGAATTCCAGGCCGGAGATCAGCTCGCCAACGCTCTCGATGGCGGCGCTGTTGCCGAGCACGATATCGAGAATCGTGCTCCCGCTGTGCGGTCGTCCCATCACATAGATGAACATGATGCCGTCGCGCACCCGCTCCATGCTGCCGACGAGCGCCTATCAGGCATCATCCCTTGACTGTCAACCAAGTCCCTTCAATCCGCCCGGCAACGGGTGTAGCCGGCCAAGAGCGTTGCACCGCTTCCCGCTCGTCCCTATGCACGGGCCGACCAGCCCACCTGTTCACCGGAGTTCCCGCTTTGGCCGCCGTTCCTGCGTCGCGCCCGGCCGCTAAGATCGCGCACCTCATGCCGCATCTCAATCCCTACTACCCGCGGATGTTCCAGCAGGCACGCAGCTCGGTGGAGGACGGGTTCGAGGTCGTCGTCATCGCCCCGCACGATCGGGACGAGGTGCGGGAAGGCGTGCGCGTGCTGGCGGTCCCGCCCTACCGCAACCGGCTCGAGCGGGTCACCCGCACCAACTGGCAGTGCCTCCGGCGGGCCCTGGCCGAGAAGCCGGACATCTACTACCTGCACACGCCGGACCTGATCCCCTGGGCGCTCCCGCTCCGGCTCTTCGGCTGCAAGGTGGTCTACGACGTCCTCGAGGACTATACCGGTGCGGCCATGGTCCGCACCTGGTTGCCCGACTGGGCGCGGGCACTCGCCGTCGGCCTGATCCGATCCGTCAACTTCGTCGCGCGCAAGGCCTTCGCCACCGTCATCGCCGAGCGCTACTACGCCCGCGACTTCCCCGAGGCGATCGAGGTGCTCAACTACGCCCGGGAGGAGGACTATGCCGAGATCTCGTCGATCGCGCGCGATCCGGCGAGCCTCGACCGCATCCGCCTCCTTTATGCCGGCAGCATCACCGACGTGCGCGGCGGGCGGCATCATGCCCGGTTGTTGCCGCATCTGCCCGAGGATGCCAGCCTGCGCCTGATCGGCAACTGCCCGCTCGCCGATCTGCGCGACGAGCTCGAGACGATCGCCAGAAACGACCCCAGGCTCGAGCTCGTCATCAGCAACGACTGGCTGCCGCGGGAAACCATCGTCGCCGCCTACCGGGAGCCCTATACCGCCGGCATCGCGATCTTCCCCGACACGGTGCACTACCGCGAGAAGGAGCTGACCAAGCTGTTCGAGTACATGGCGGCGGGGCTGCCGATCGTCTGCTCGAACTTCCCCGTCTGGCGCGAGCTGGTCGAAGGCAGCGGCGTCGGCCTCTGCGTCGACCCGGAGAATCCGGCGGCGGCGGCGGCGGCGATCCGCTGGCTGGCCGACAACCCCGAGGCGGCGCGGCGCATGGGGATCCGTGGCCGCGAGCTGGTGCGAGAGCGGTTCAACTGGGCCTCACAAGCTCGCGCCCTGAATGATCTCTTCAGGCGGATGCTCGATCTGCCGCGGCGCGACGCGCCCGCGAGGGGCGGCTGACCGCCGGGTTTCCACGAGTGCCGGACGAGGGCGCACACCTCGCTGCGGGAACGAGACGGCGACGATCTTGCCCGCTCTCGGACATGAATGATATCTGGCGACACGGACCGGTGCGAGGAGTGGCAACGTTTGGCGGTCGATCGGCTTGCACGAATCCAGCAACCACCGCGCATCGCGGGCGGCGTGCGCTGGCTCGCCTACCATTTCTTCTCGCTCGAGACGCTGCTCGTGATGTTCGTCTACGGTGCGCATCTCAAGATCATCATCCCGTCGCCGCCCCTGCCCGAGACCGCGTTCTACGGCCTGCTCAGCATCGGCGTCGGCCTCTGGATCATCCTGCGTGAGGGCGTCTACCTGCGTGGCGTGCCGATCGTCGTGGCCGGGCTCGTGTTCTCGGCCTGGATGATCCTCTCCTACGCCTGGTCGCCGCCGTCGGTCATTGCACAGGAACGACTGATCCACGTTCTCGCCATCAATCTCTGGGCGGTCTTCGTCGCCGCCTGCATCGTCGCCGGGTCGCGCGAGCGGGTGCTGCGCTTTCTCCTGCTGGTCGTGCTGGTCTCGGTCGTGCTCGCCGCCCTCGGCACCTATATTCACTTCGTGCACGGCGAGTTCCGTGTCTACCGGGGCCCCAACGGCGACTGGCCGAACCGCACCTACCTCACCTGGGGCAATATCATCGGCACCGGCACCGCTGCGGCCCTGGGCGTGCTGATCTATGCTCGCTTCGCCAGCCTCAAGCAGCTGCTCGCTGCCGCCGTCTGTGGCCTCTGCGTCTTCTTCATGCTGGTCGGCGGACCGCGCGGGCCGCTTCTGGGGGCGATGCTCGGCGTCGTCGCCGCCCTGCTGATCAACATGCCGCGGGTCGGCGAGCGGCGGATCGAGGTATCGCCGGCCCAGCTCCTGGCCTTCCTCACCATCACCCTTGTCGTCGGGTATATCGGCTACGTCCTCTCGACCGGTGAGGTGCCGTGGACCGTCCAGCGCTTTCTGCGTCTGTTCGATCAGGCTGAGGATCCGCTGCTGCGCCAGGGGGCCAATCGCTTCGACTATTATGCCGGCGCCTATCGCGCCTGGCTCGAGGCACCTTTCCTCGGCCAGGGGCTGGGCGGCTTCGCCATCTACTTCTGTGGCTACGATCAACAGGGGTGCTTCCCGCACAATGTCCTTCTGCAGGCGCTCAGCGATTTCGGGCTGATCGGCTTCACCCTCTATGTCGTCTTCATCTGGATGGCGCTGCGCCACTGCCGGCTGGCCAAGCTCAGAGCCGATCCGCTGCGCATGACGCTCGTCATGGCCTTCATCACCGTCGCCGTGCACGCCTCGGTGAACGTCGACCTGCCGACCTATCACCGTCTCTTCTTCTTCCTCGGCCTGCTGGCCATGCGCTCGCCTCTCGAATCCGACGAGGACGATGATGAAAGCGCAGCCGACCGGGCGTAGGTGGCCGAGATGTGGCCCGCCTCCTCATCTCGTCCGTACCCGCTGGCGATCCAGCCATTCGGCAGCGGCCCCGGCCCGCGAATGCATCCCGGAGCCCGTTGCTCTGACATCCCATGCCTGGTTCCTCGCGATCCGATCCCGGCGCCCTCGATAGGGAAGCGTTCTTTTTTGACCTGAGTTTCGGCCGTCTAGGAGTGTTTGTTTCCGATTTTCTGCCGTGATCACGCCAAATGCAGCCTGCGGGGGCCGTCCGGGCTGCGGAGCAGCGGCACCTGCGGGGCGATGATCCAGTGGTCAGCCCCGAAAAAACCTGCACTCCCTGGAAATCCTCGAATCCCTGCGACATTCGCCGCCGGAATTTGGCTTCAGCGACCGGAATTGCCACGCAGGCGGCGATCGGGTCCATAAGCTTTCATTATGGATGATCATATGCAGGCACATGAGATGCCCGATTCTGCGGCATCCGCTGCGCCATCGGTCCTCTTGATGCGCCGCTATGTGCGCCATGGACCCGGGCCATGCGCCGCCATACGCGCCATTTGTCATAATCTTCGCCGCTATATGCGCCATAAGCGTTCCTTATGGCGCATGAATCGACACTTTTCGGCCGAATTGCGACGAACGAACCTGCGAACGAACCCGGGAATCGACGAACGAACCCGGCGCCCGGGTTCAAAACGCCCGGATTCCGACGAACGAACCCAAGATCCCGCGAACAAACCCGAACTGACAGGATGTCGCACATGGATTCAGCTAGTCGCTGTTTTTCAACCGCTTGCGGGGAGGTGATTTTGGCCGAGCTCAAGCCGGAGCCCGATCGGCTGCCGGCGAGCGAACCCGGCCCCGCGAAGCCGCCCAACGAACCCGACCGCGCGGTTGATCCGAAGCCCGACATACGATAAAATTCTTATCATTGCCCGGAACCGTCAGTCGCGGCTCGCTGCGGGGATCGTCGGCCACTGGGCAGCGGCGTCGCGCGAATTGTCGGCCGGTGTTACCGAAATGCCGACAACCGGTGGCGACCGGCACGGCGTTGTACCGGCTGGAATTGTGCCGAGCCGTCGGCTGGGCTACCTCGTCGGCAGCATTTCGAGGTCGGGTGATCGCCGAGCAATGAACATCGAGTACCAGACGCCGTTCCGGACGCGGCGCGCCGGGTCGATCCGGACGTCGCAACCGAGCGGCCGGACCCATTCGGCCGAACGCCCGACCATCCTGCGAGCAGGGCGCGCAGGTGCCCTATGCTGAGTCGCTCGGCGAGCGGTCTGGCCCCGGCCAAGACCACCGGCCTGGGCTCGCTGCTCCTGCCGGGCATCGACGTGGTCACCCTCATCGCCTGCTTCTCGATCGGCGGGTTGATCAATCTCTCGTACTCGAACCTGAACGAGGAGCGTGGCCTTATCCTCGTTCTGTTGGCCGCGGGCTGCATCGTCTTCTTCCAGCAGATGGGGCACTACAGCCGCCGTCGGCAGTTCTGGCAGGAGACCGGCGACGTGGTCGCCGCCGCCGTCATCGCCCTCGTGATCGACGCGGCCCTCCTCTACCTCTTCAAGGTTAATTTCTCGCGCGCCTGGGTCGTCAGCAGCTGGGTGCTCGTGGCCTGCGCCGTCCCGCTCGCCCGCTACGGCGTCAAGCGTCTCAGTCTCCGGCTCGGCGGCTGGAAGCGACCGACGGTGATCGTCGGCACCGGGCCGATCGCCCTCGAGACCGCCGACGCTTATGTCCGCGACAGCCATCTGGGCTACGACGTCGTCGCCTTCATCGATCCGGACGCGCCACCCGCGAGCTGGCGCGAGCTGGCCATCGGCAATCGCCACCTGCCGGTGCAGCCGCTCGATTCGGATTCCCGGATGCTGCCGGCCTGGCTCGGTCGGCCGCACGTCGTCGTGGCGCTCGAGCTCAGTGAATTGCCGGCGCGCGAGGAGCTGATCGAGAAGCTTTCCCTCTATCACGGCGATCTCGACATCATCTCGCCGATGCGCGGCCTGCCGATCAACAACGCCCGGGCCTCGCACTTCTTCACCTACGACATCCTGTCGCTGCGGATCTGCAACAACCTGGCGAGGCCCTACTCGCAACTGCTCAAGCGTCTTTTCGATGTCGTTGTGGCCAGCGCCATCCTGGTCTTCCTGGCACCCTTGATGCTGCTGATCGCCGGTCTCGTCCGGCGCGAGGGCCAGCCGATCTTCTTCGCGCATACCCGGGTCGGCCGGCACGGCCAGCTGTTCAAATGCCTCAAGTTCCGCAGCATGGTCCCGGACGCCGCCGAGGTGCTCAAGGAGCTGCTCGAGCGCGACCCGGCCGCCCGGGCGGAATGGGAGCGCGACTACAAGCTCAAGAACGATCCCCGGATCACCGCTCTCGGACACTTCCTGCGCAAGAGCAGCCTGGACGAGCTGCCGCAGCTCTGGAACGTCATCAAGGGCGAGATGAGCCTGGTCGGCCCGCGCCCCGTCGTCCCGGACGAGCTCGAACGCTACGGCGACGGCAAGCGCTACTATCTCGAGGTGCGCCCCGGCATCACCGGCCTCTGGCAGATCAGCGGCCGCAACGACCTCGACTACGAGGAGCGGGTCAGCCTCGATACCTGGTACGTCCGCAACTGGACGCTCTGGTACGACATCTTCATCCTCTTCAAGACCGCCGTCACCGTCCCCGCCAAGGCCGGCGCCTACTGAGCCCCGACCAGTCGTCGGTAGAGGGTGGCATAGCGCTCGGCCGAGACCCGCCAACCGACGGGCTGGCGCATCGCCGCTCGTTGCATCGCCTGCCAGGTGGGCGGGTCGGCAAACAGCTGCAGCGCTCGATCGAGGGCGAAGCCGAGGGCCTGAGCGGTGACGGGCGCCACCTGCAGACCGGTGGCGACACCCATCGCCAGGGCCGCGTGGTTAGCGTCGATCACCGTGTCGGCGAGGCCACCTGTCCGGGCGACGATCGGCAGCGTGCCGTAGCGCAGGCCGTAGAGCTGGGTGAGGCCGCAGGGCTCGAAGCGCGACGGCACCAGGATCGCATCCGCCCCGCCCTGGAACAGATGCGACAGGGGCTCGTCATAGCCGAGCACGCAGCCGACACGGCTCGGCTGCGCCACCGCCAGCCGGCCGAATGCCGCCTCGAGGCCGGGATCGCCCGAACCCAGCATGGCGAGCTGCCCGCCGCCGGCGAGGAAGGCGGGCGCCGCCTCGAGCAGAAGATCCATCCCCTTCTGATGGGTGAGTCGGCTGACCACGCAGGCGAGCAGCGTATCCGGATCCGGGTCGAGCCCGAGCCGGTCCTGCAGCGCCCGCTTGTTCAGCGCCTTCCGCTCGAGCGTTGTGGCGTCGTAGCCGGCCAAGAGATGGGCGTCGGTGGCCGGGTTCCAGACCGCCTCGTCAATGCCGTTGACGATACCCGAGAGATCGGCCGCCCGGCTCCGCAGGAGCCCGTCCAGCCCCATGCCGTGCCCGGCCGTCTGGATCTCCATGGCATAGGTCGGGCTCACCGTGGTGAGCGCATCGGCGTAGAAGAGCCCGGCCTTCAGGAACCCGAGGCTGCCGTAGTATTCCAGGCCGTCGACGGTGAAGGCCTCCACCGGCAGTCCCAGAGGTGCGGCGAGGGCAGGGGGAAACTGGCCCTGAAAGGCGAGATTGTGGACGGTCATCACCGTCCTCGGCCGTGGCCCACCGGTCGGCTGCGGTCCGGCATCCAGCTCCAGGTAGGCTGGCAAGAGGCCCGCCTGCCAGTCGTGGGCATGGACGACGGCCGGCCGCCAGCCCGCGTCGACGCCCCGGGCGAGTGCCGCACCCGCCCAGGCCAAGGCCCCGAAGCGCAGCCCGTTGTCCGGCCAGTCGGCCCCGTCCGGCCCTGCATAGGGATTGCCCGGCCGATCGAAGAGCGAAGGTGCCTCGAGGAGATAGATGGCGAGACCCTGGTGATCGGCCAGCCTGATGCGCCCGGGACCGCCGGGCAGACCAGGAAGCTCGGCGATGATCCGGTCGGGTGCGCTGCCCGTGGCGGCCAGGGCATCGAGCGCAGCCGGATAGGCCGGCAGCAGAGGCCGCATCTCGATGCCCAGGGGAGCGAGGGCGCCGGGCAGGGCGCCTGCCACATCGGCGAGCCCGCCGGTCTTGATCAGCGGATAGAGCTCGGAGGCGACAGAAAGAACCCGCATGCCGCTAGCCAGCCCCATCCGAGCCCGCCGCCAGCAAACCACTGTCAACCACTCGGCCCGCGCAATGCGCCTCGAGCAGGCCACGCGCCCGTGCAAGCTGCCTCGTCTCGACCATGACCGGCGTGAAGCCGATCAGCACCATCAAGATCCGCGCCGTTTCGCCCCCGACCATGCTACGGGCACTGTCCGAGGTCGGGCTGCCGAAGGAGCCGAGGGCGTCAGCGAGAACCGGCAATCCTTCAAGATTGAGGATCCCTCGGCCGATCCCCTCGTAGGCCTCGCCCGGCCGGCCGCGCCGGAAGACGATGGGCCGGACGACCTTGGCCATGTCGTAGGTGCCGATCGAGAAGCCCGTCTCGAGCGAGAGAAGATTGTTGACGTCCACCACGTTGTTGACCCGGAAGAGTCCCTTGCCCTGCACCAACCGGCGCAGCAGGGCCTCGGCCGCGGGCCGGTAGCGGGCCGGATCCTTGCCCAGCGCCTGATAGGCCTTCCTGGTCGCCGCAACCGCCGGCAGATCCTGCGGGCGGCGCCCCTCCAGCAGCACCAAGGTCGCCGCCATCATCTCGTCCAGCGCCTTCTCGAGCGCCGCCTCCGCCGGCATGATGGTCACCTCGGCCTCGATCCAGCCGAGTCCGACCCCGATCCCGGCCCGAGCAAAGTCGGGAGCGACCTTGATCATCCGGCGAGACGGTCCAGCATCGGCTGGGTGATCAGGCAGATGCCCTTCTCGCTGCGGCGGAACCGCTTGGCATCGAGTTCGGGATCCTCGCCGACGACGAGCCCGGCCGGAATCTTCACGCCCCGATCGATCACCACGTTCTTGAGCCGAACGTCGCGGCCGATATCGACGTCGGGCAGCACCACCGCCCCCTCGAGACGACTGTACGAGTGCACGTGCACACGCGTAAACAACAACGAGTTGCGCAACGATGCACCCGAGATGATGCAACCGCCGGAGACCAGCGAGCTCACCGCCTGGCCGCGCCGGCCTTCGCTGTCGTGCACGAACTTGGCCGGCGGAGTGATCTCGGCATAGGTCCAGATCGGCCAGTCGTGATCGTAGAGATCGAGCTCCGGGATCACCCGGGTGAGGTCGATATTGGCCTCCCAATAGGCGTCGATCGTGCCGACATCGCGCCAATAGGCCTCGCGCTCGCCCGAGCTCTTGACGCAGGAATCCGTGAAGCGGTGCGCCACCGCCTTGCCGTGCTGAACGAGATACGGAATCAGGTCCTTGCCGAAATCGCGGCTCGAGCCGGGCTCGGCGGCATCCCGCCTGAGCTGGTCGAACAGCACCTGTGTCGAGAAGACGTAAATGCCCATGCTGGCCAAGGCCATGTCCGGCTTGTCCGGCATGCCCGGCGGGTCAGCCGGCTTCTCGAGGAACGAGATGATCCGCCCGGCCTCGTCGACATGCATGACACCGAAGCCGGTAGCCTCCAGCCGCGGCACCTCGAGACAGCCGACGGTGACGTCCGCCCCGCTGCGGACGTGCTGCTGCAGCATCATCTCGTAGTCCATCTTGTAGACGTGGTCGCCGGCCAGGATGATGATGTGCTCGACCCCGTGCGCCTCGATGATGTCGATGTTCTGGTAGACCGCGTCGGCCGTGCCCTCGTACCACTGCGTCTCCGACACGCGCTGGCTCGCCGGCAGGATGTCGAAGCTCTCGTTGCGCTCCGGCCGGAAGAAGTGCCAGCCGTGCTGCAGATGGCGGATCAGCGAATGCGCCTTGTACTGGGTCGCGACCCCGATCCGGCGGATGCCCGAATTGACCGCGTTCGAAAGCGCGAAATCGATGATCCGACTCTTGCCACCGAAGAAGACGGCGGGCTTGGCGCGCCGGTCAGTGAGCTCCTTGAGCCGCGAGCCGCGGCCGCCCGCGAGCACGTAGGCCATCGCATTGCGCGCCAGATTGCGCGGCAGCCGATCCGGCATGGCTCCCTCCCCCGATCACGGCGACACCTCCGGTCCCTGAGCACGAGGCATAGCGGCAATCGAGCGGCTTGGCGATTCCGGTCAGCACGTCGCCACGGCAGGCGAGGGGTGGACCGACCCGCGCGCTCGCGACAAGCGCCGATGCACCCAAGACCGCCGCCGGAGCGCGCGCCGCAAGGGACGACTGCCGGCGCTCGATAACCCGTGGTCGGTCCCGCGCCGTCCGGCCCTTGCCGAGGCCATGAAGCATCGCCAGCCTTATCCGTCACCCTCCCGCCGGCTATGCTGGCCGCCATGCGCGACACCCCCGCCTCGCCGAACAGCCCCTGGTATCTTCGCTCCTGCCGCGAGCCGGCATTGGCAGCGGCACCACTCGACGGGCGCCGGACGGCCGCGATCGGCATCGTCGGTGGCGGGCTGGCCGGCCTTGCCCTGGCCCTCGGTCTCGCCGAGCGGGGGGCGACACCGGTGCTGCTCGAGGCCGAGACCGTGGGTGCCGGGGCCTCGGGGCAGAATGGGGGGCTGCTCTCGGCAGGCTTCACCCGTGGCTTTGCCACCCTGCGCCAGCGGCTCGGCGAAGCCCATGCGCGGGAGCTCTTTCGTCGGGGCCACGCCGCCGTCGGCCTCGTCGAGCGCCGCATCGCCGATGGTGCGATCGCCTGCCGGCCGCGCTACGGCGTGCTCGAGGCCTCGTGGTTCGACCGTCCAGGGGCACTAAAGGACGAGGTCGCCGAGCAGAACCACCTGTTCCAACGCGATCTCGTCTTCTGGCCGCGGGCACAGCTCAGGCAGCTCTACCGCTCGAGCCGCTATCATGACGGCATCTTCGACCCGCAAGCCCTGCATCTCGATCCCCTGGCCCTGAGCCGCGGCTATGCACGACTCGCCCTGGCCAAAGGCGCCCGCCTGTTCGAGCACAGCCCGGTCGAGCGGATCGAGCGCCGCCCCGGCCGTGCGGTCCGGGAAGGCACGTCCGGAGACACTGCAGGCTGGCGGGCCGTGACCCGGAACGGCAGCATCCTGGATGTGGAGCAGCTGGTGCTCGCGACCAACGCCGCCAGCCGCCATCTGGCCCCCGCGCTCGGTCGCGGCCTCTTGCCCATCAACACCTACATCATCGTGAGCGAGCCCATCCCCGATACCCGGGAGCTGCCGATCCGGGCCGCGTATGCGGTCTACGACGACCGCTTCGCCACGAGCTACTACCGCCTCATCGAAGATCGCGAGACCGGCGGCCGGCGGCTGCTCTGGGGCGGCCGCATCGGGCTCGGTGCCGCGCCCGCCGATCTCGTTCCGCGCCTGCGCGCCGATCTGGCCGAGGTCTATCCCGAGCTCGCCCGGCTCCGCGTCGCCCATGCCTGGACCGGGCAGATGGGCTTCGCCCGGCACCGCATGCCGGTCGTGGCCCCTCTCGCACCGGGGCTCTGGGTCACCGTGGGCTTCGCTGGGCACGGCCTCAACACCACGACCATGGCCGGCGAGCTGCTCGCCGCAACCCTCGTCGACGGCAGCGACGAATGGCGCCTGCTCGCCCCCTTCGGCCTCGCCTGGACCGGTGGGGCCCTGGGGCCGCTCGCCGCACAGGCGCTCTATCACAGCCGGGCCCTCGAGGAGGGCATCGTCGCCTTCTGGCACCGGCATCGGCCACGCGCCCGGCGAGCCCACGGCTCACCCTGTCGCTGACGTTTCGACCAGTGCTGCGCGAGCCGCGATCACAGGCGCTCGTCGAGCCCCGCCAGCAGTGCCAGATCGGCCGGCCGGCGAATCGTCAGCCGCCGGCCGTGGCGCTCGGTGATCCCGGCCCGGGCGAGCTGGGCCAGTACCCGGGCGACCGTCTCGCGCGTCGTGCCGAGCCTGCCCGCCAAGGTTTCCTGGGTCGGCAGGTCCTCGACGACGACAACACCGCCCGGTTCCCGGCCGAGCGGCCGGGCGAGCCGCGCGAGCTCGCGATAGACCCGCTGCATCGCCCCCATCGTCGCGAGCTCGGTGATCTTCTCGTCGTTGTCGCGGATGATCCGCGCGAGCCGCTGCAGCAACGCCCGGGCCACCCCGCTTTCGCTCTCGATCAGCTCCCAGAAGGTCGCGGCAGGCAGGCAGGCCACACGGCAGGGATCGAGGGCGACCACGGCGGCCGAGCGGGGTGCACCGTCGATGACGCCGAGCTCGCCCACGTGGCCGCCGGCGCCGATCACCGCATAGGCGACCTCGCGGCCGCTGACCGAGAAATCGACGACCCGCACCCGCCCCTCGACGATGAACAGCACGGTGTCGGCCGGCTCGTCACGCGCGAGGATCTCCTCGCCGGGCCGGAAGCTGCGCCAGGCGCAACGCCGGGCGAGCGCCGCCCGCCGGGCCGGCGCCATGCTCGCGAGGAGCACAATACCGTCGAGATCGCTGGCCTCGTTCAACGTCGCCGCCTTTCCCCGAACGTTCTTCCTAGCGCCGCCCGGCTCCATCGGCCGCCGGCGATGCTACCGCAGTCGGCGAGCACTCCCAAGCCGCGCGAGCGGCCGGGCCGGAACACCGGCGGCCGCCAGCAGGCCGCGGCTGGCACCGAAAGCACCCCGGCAACCGATCGGCCGGCAGTTCGGGCTGTTCGTGGCGGGCCGGCACGGCTAGACAGCCGTCGTCGCCGATGCGCCGCCCGGATCGCCGATCTTCCGCGCTGTCGGCAACGCCGGCAGCGGCCTGATGCAACCGACCACCCGATCACGCGCAAAACCACAGAGCCCGCCACATGTTGCCAGCCTGCGCCACCCTCGACCACCTCACGAGAGAGGGCCACGTGAAATCGTCACGCCCATGACCTTTGCCCTCTCGATCATCGTCCCCCTCTTCAACGAGGAGGAGAACGTGGCCCCGATGTACGAGGCCATCCGGCAGGCGGTGGCGGGGCTGGCCGGGCCCGTCGAGATCGTGTTCGTCGACGACGGCAGCCGGGACCGGACCTTCGCCACGGCATCGGCCCTGCCGCGTCTGCAGGGCAACACCCGTCTCCGGCTCGTCAAGTTCCGCCGGAACTATGGCCAGACCGCCGCCATGGCGGCCGGCATCGAACATGCGCGGGGCCGGATCCTGATCACCATGGACGGCGACCTGCAGAACGATCCGGCCGACATCCCGCTCTTTCTCGAGAAGATCGAGGAGGGCTACGATCTCGTCGTCGGCTGGCGCCACGACCGCCAGGACCACTGGTCACGCGTCCTTCCCTCGAAGGTGGCGAACTGGCTGATCGGCAAGGCCACGGGCGTGCCGATCAAGGACAATGGCTGCTCGCTCAAGGCCTACCGGGCCGAGCTGATCAAGGCGATTCCGCTCTATTCCGAGATGCACCGCTTCATCCCGGCGATGAGTTCACTCGCCGGGGCGCGGATCGCCGAGATCAAGGTCAGGCACCACCCCCGCAAATTCGGTCGATCGAAATACGGTTTCTCGCGGATCTACAAGGTGTTCCTCGACCTCTTGGCGATCAGCACGATCCTCGGCTTCTACCGCCAGCCGATCGCCGGCTTCGCCACGCTCGCCGTGGCAGCCTCGCTGGTCGCCCTCGTCAGCCTGATCTCGGCCATGGCCTACGCGCTCGTCGCACCCGACCGGCCGGGCATCGTCTTCAGCGGCCTCACCGTTCTCTCCGGCGCGCTCGCCATCTTCCTGCTCTTTCTCGGTCTCTTGAGCCAGTTGATCTACAGCACCATGAACCGTCGCTTCGATCCGTTCCGCCGCCTCGCCGCCCGACTCATCCCGGCCCATGCCCCAGGTCACGGCGGGGAGCGCCTCGCATGACGGCGACACCGCATCTTCTATCGGTCGTCGTGCCGATCAGCCACGACCGGCCGGACCTGGAAGCACTGCACACCACCTATCGCCAGGCGCTCTGGGCACCGGAGCGGGCGTTGCAGTTCATCTATGTCGTCGACGGGCCGCTCGAGGCAGCGCTCGCCAGCCTGCGCACGCTCAAGCGCCGGGGGGAGCCGATCGAGATCCTGCATCACGCGCACAGCTTCGGCGAAGCCGCAGCACTCACCACCGGCTTTCGCCACGCCAAGGGCGAGCGCATCCTGACCCTGTCGGAGGAGATCACCGTCAAGCCGCACGAGCTCGGCAAGCTGCTGGCTGCCGCCGAGAACGACGACGTGGTGATCGCCCGGCGGATGCCGCCCGACGGCCGCGCACCCGGCAAGCAGCGCAAGTTCGAGTATGCGGCCAACCTCCTTTTCGGGCGTCGCTTCAACGACTTGCGGGCCAGCGTGCGGGTCATTCGCCGGGCGGTCGCCGACGAGATCACGCTCTACGGCCATCAACACTACTTCCTCCCGCTGATTGCCGAGACCCACGGCTTCACCGTCCGCGAAATTGAGGTCGACGCGGCTCGCAGCCAGGAAAGATCGATCAGTGGGCCGAATATTTCCCTTGCCCTCGACCTCATAACGGCGTTTTTTCTTATTCGCTTCATCAAGCGGCCGTTCCGTTTCTTCGGCGGCTTCGGCTTCACGGTGCTGGCCATCGGCGGCCTCGTCACCACCTATCTGGTCTTCGCCCGCCTGTTCCTGGGCGAGGCCCTGGTGGACCGGCCGGCGCTCATCCTCTCGAGCCTGATGATCGTGCTCGGCATTCAGATCATCTCGGTGGGCCTGATCGGCGAGATCATCACCTTCAGCTTCACGCGCGAGCACAAGGACTACAAAGTCGAGCGCATCGTCGATTGACGGCCCAGCCGACCGGCAGGTGGGGCAGGAGCCGACGAGCGGCGAGTCGGCATCCCGGCTCGCCGCTCGTCGGCTCGACCATCAACCGGATAAGAATAATTATGACAAATTTAAGACGAAAACCAATCCTCCTCGCAAGCCCACACCCGCCTCTCACCAGAGGCGCCGGACGGCATGCCCGCCGAGCAAGGCGACTCGATCGACGCCAGCGTCAGCTCACCGGCCGCGAGCGCCTGGACAATCCGGCAGGCGATCGAACGGACACGATGCACACCCGCAGGGCCGCCAGCTCCGCCTCCGGGCAACGGCTCGAAGACGCTGTCGGCGACGGAGAGCAGCGAAGCGGCGGACGGGCCTCAGTTTGCCGGCCGGCACGAGTCGGGCGACAGGCCGATCGCCCATCGTCGCCGTGATCTCTGCCGACGACGAGACACCACCACCGGACTCCGCATCGGGGTGCAACTCGGCTATCACCCCGAAGCACGATCACGAGCCCGTGAGGAGGCCGAGCAGCCGCATGTCAGCATCCGTCCCCTATCTCACCCCGGCCCAGACGGCGCTGCAGGCGCGCGCCCAGCGCCTGGCACAGGACGTCATCGCATCCCGGGCCGCCGAGCTCGACCGCACCGAGGCCTATCCCTGGGCCAATGTCGAGGCGCTGACGGCGGCCGGGTTCATGGGCATGACCATCCCGCACGCACGTGGCGGCCACGGTCTCGGCATCCTCGAGACCGTGCTCGTCGTCGAGGAGCTGGCCAAGGTCTGCGGGGTGACGGCTCGAATCGTCGTCGAGGGCAATCTGGGTGCGGTGGGTGCGGTCATGGCCTACGGCACGGCGGCGCAGCAGGCGATCACCGCCGAGCTCGTGCTCGCCGGCGACAAGCCCGCGATCTGCATCACCGAGCCCGAGGCCGGCAGTGCGGCCACCGCCATGCAGACCACGGCCCGGCGCGTGGGCGGCCGCTGGCGGCTCGACGGCCGCAAGACCTGGATCACCGGCGGCGGGGTCTCGAAGCT
>CAYWSB010000019.1:0-54897 GCA_964460465.1 uncultured Geminicoccaceae bacterium
CGCCTGCTCGCGGCCGCGGGCCTCGGCGGCGACCGCCGCCAGGGCGCGGGCGAGCTCGGTCTCGTCGAAGCGGAGCGGCTGCGGCTGGCCGCCCGCAGCCGGTGCCTCCGGTGCGGCCGCTGGTGCCGCCGGCTCGCTGCCGGGCTCGCGCAGCTCGGGCCAGGCGGCGGCCACCGGCCCGCCGCCGCTGCGCCTGCCGGCGGTGGCCGGAGCGCCCCTGGTGCGAAAGACCGTCATCAATAGACCAGCTCGTCGTCTTTGTTGTCGGCGAGGAAGATCTCGCCCGACGCGGCCAGCTCCTTGGTCATGTTGACCAGGAACTGCTGCGCCTCGTCGACGTCCCTGAGCCGCACCGGGCCCATCGCCACCATGTCCTCCTTGAGGATCTTCGCACCCCGCTCGGACATGTTGGCGAAGAAGAGCTCCTTGAGCTGCTCCGAGGCGCCCTTGAGCGCGATGCCGATGCGGTCGTTGCCGGCGTTCCGGATCAGCGTCTGGATGCCCGAGCTGTCGAGCTTGAGGAGATCCTCGAAGGTGAACATCAAGGCCTTGATCCGGTCGGCCGCCTCCTTGTTGCGCTCCTCCAGCGACGCCACGAACCGGGCCTCGGTGGCGCGGTCGAAATAGTTGAAGATCTCGGCCATCACCTCGTGGTTGTCGCGGCGGTTGGTGCGCGCGAGATTGCTCATGAACTCGGCCCGGAGCGTGCGCTCGACGTCCTGGAGGATGTCCTTCTGCACCACCTCCATGCGCAGCATGCGCATCACCACCTCGACCGAGAAGTCGTCCGGCAGGTTGGCGAGCACCCGGGCGGCGTGCGCCGGCTCGATCCGCGACAGCACCACGGCCACCGTCTGCGGGTACTCGTTCTTGAGGTAGGAGGCCAGGACCTGCTCGTTGACGTTGCCGAGCTTGTCCCAGACGGTGCGGCCGGCGGGGCCGCGGATCTCCTCCATGATGGTCTCGACCCGCTCCTTGTCGAGGAAGCGCTGCAGCAGGCGCTCGGTGGTGTCGAAGGAGCCCACCACGCCGCCGGCCTGGGAGAGCCGCTCGGCGAAGTCGCCGATGATCTTCTCGACCACGTCGGCCCCGACCCGGCCGAGCAGCGACATGCTCTGGGAGAGCTCCTTGACCTCGTCGAGCTCGAGCCGGGCGAACAGGGTGGCCGCGTCCTCCTCGCCCACCGCGAGCATCAGGATCGCCGCCTTCTCGGTCCCCGACAGCTTGTCGAACTGCAGCATCGGTGGTGCGCCGATGGTCATTTCCGTCCCTTCCCTCGCCGGCCGGCCGCTACTGCTGGTGCAGCCAGGTCCGGATGACGCGGATGGCGTCCTCCGGCCGGGTCTTCACCAGCTCCGACATCTCGCCCAGCATCGAGGCGTTGACGCTGCCCTCGATGTGCTTGAGGCTGATTCGCTCCGCCTCGGGCTCGGGCTCGACCGGCAGCGGCTCGCCGTCGGGGCCGACCAGCATCGGCCGGCCGCGCTCGTCGATCCGGACCATCTGGCCGCCGGGCATGTGGACCAGCAGCTGCTTGCCGTCGGGGCCGGTGAGCAGGCGCGGCGCGCGCGGATCATCGGCCGCCGCGGCGACCGGTGTCGCCAGCTTTCGGAGCAGCGGCCGGACGCCGAGGAGGAGCACCAGGAGCGCCAGCAGCGCCAGCCCGCCGATCTCGCCGAGCCTGAGCCAGTCGGCACGCTCGAGGCCGAGCAGCGGCGCCGGCGTGCCGGCCATCGGCTCCGGCATCGCCAGCCGGCGACTGACGATCGAGAGCGTGTCGCCGCGCGACTCGTCGAGGCCCACGGCGCTGCGGACGAGCTGCTCGAGCTCGCCCAGCTCGGCCGCCGACAAGGGCTCGAACACCACCTCGCCCGCCTCGCCGGTCCGGTAGGTGCCGTCGACCTGGACCGCGACCGAGAGCCGCTCGAGGCGGCCGCCGCGCCGGGTCTGGTTCCTGACGATGCGGGAGATCTCGTAGTTGATCGTCTCCTCGCTGCGCGCCCGCTGCTCGCGCGAGGTGGCGGCGGTCTCGTCGGCGGCGCCGCCCGGCAGGTTGTTGGCGACGGTGACCCGGTCGCTGGGCTGGCGTTCGTCGAGGTCGGTGGTCTCGTCGACGATCTGCGTGCTGCGCACCACCTGCCGCTCGGGATCGAAGATCTCCTCGGTCGTGGTCGTGCTGTCGAAATCGAGCTCGGCCGTGACCTGCGCCTCGACCCGGCCGGGGCCGAGCGAGCGCTCGAGCAGCTGCAGGATCTTCTCCTGCAGCCGGGCCTCGAAGAGGCTGCGATAGCCTTCGGTGTCGTCGAGGGCACCCAGCGCGTCGCCACCCTCGCCGCCGCGGGCGAGCAGCCGGCCCTGGTCGTCGGCGACGGTGATGCGGTTGGCCTCGAGCCCGGGCACGGCGGCGGCCACCAGGTGGCGGATGGCGGCGATCTCGCCACGGCCGAGGCCGCCCGGCCCGACCGCGAGGAAGACCGAGGCGCTGGCCGGTGCGGTGTCGCGGCGGAACAGCTCGCGGCGCGGCTGGACGAGGTGGACCCGCGCACTGCGCACCGCGCGCAGGCTCTGGATCGTCCGCGCCAGCTCGCCCTCCATGGCGCGCTTGAGATTGACGTTGGAGAGAAACTCGGTGGTGCCGAAGCTGTCGGCCGAATCGAAGATCTCGTAGCCCACCACGCCGCCCCCGGGCAGGCCGTCCGAGGCCAGCGCCATGCGCAGCTCGAGCACGCGGTCGGCAGGCACCAGGACCGCGTCGCCCTGGGCCGAGAGCCGGTAGGCCACCCCCATGGCATCGAGCCGGGTGGTCACCGTGCGCGTGTCGTCGAGCGCCATGCCGGCATAGAGCAGGGTGTAGCGGGGCTCGACGGCACGCACGACGATGAAGGCGAACAACCCGATCAACGCGAGGATGGTGACCACCAGCGCCACGATGCGCTCGATGCCGAGCCGCTGCAGCTGGGCCACGAGCCAGTGCGCGGGCGGGGTCGGCGTGACCGTCGCCTCCCCCGTCTCCACCGCCACCGTCTGGACCTGATTGGCCATCGTCGAACCCGCATCCGCCCGCATTCGTCCACGGGCGAGGTCGCCCGCGGGTCGGACTCTAGGCGCAACATGCTGAATAATCGGTTAATTCGGCCGTACGCCGGGGTGCGGCCCGGTAGTCAGTCGCCGACCAGCAGCAGGTCCTCGGGATGGATGCCGAGCGTGCAGGCGGTGCCGGGCGGCGGATCGGGGCGGGCCACCCGGCTCACGTTGTAGCGCGAGCACTGCAGCCGCCGGCCGTCCTCGGCGGTGAGGTAGACGATCGAGAGGTCGCCGAAATAGGCGATCTGGTCGATGGTGCTCCTGATCAGGACCTCGCCCGGCTGCGGCTCCGGCGTGGAGAAGTCCATCCGCACCTTCTCCGGGCGGACGATCAGCGTGCCCGACCGGACGTCCGCGGCGGCGCGCTCGACCACGAGCTCGCCCAGGAGCGGGCTCCTGACCCTGGCCGCCATGCCGTCGATCGCCAGCACCTCGCAGGGAAAGCTGTTCGAGGCACCGATGAACTCGGCGACGAAGCGTCGGGTCGGGTGCTCGTAGAGCTCGCGGGGCGGCGCGATCTGCAGGATCCGGCCGTCCTTCATCACCGCGATCTCGGAGGCCATGCCGAGCGCCTCCTCCTGGTCGTGGGTGACGATGATGAAGGTGATGCCGACCTCGGTCTGCAGCCGGACGAGCTCGAGCTGCATCTCCTCCCTGAGCTTCTTGTCGAGCGCGGAGAGCGGCTCGTCGAGGAGCAGGAGCTTCGGCCGCTTGACCAGGGCCCGGGCCAGCGCCACCCGCTGCCGCTGGCCGCCCGAGAGCTGGTCGGGGCGGCGGTCGGCCATGCCGTCGAGACGGACCATGGCGATCGCCTCCTCGACCCGGGGCCCGATCTCGGCCCGGGGCACGCCAGAGACCTCGAGCCCGTAGGCGATGTTCTTCGCCACCGTCATGTGCGGGAAGACGGCGTAGGACTGAAAGACCATGTTCACCGGCCGGCGGTTGGGCGGCACGCCGGCCATGTCCTCGCCGTCGATCAGGATGCGGCCGCTGCCGGGATGCTCGAAGCCGCCGAGCATGCGGAGCAGCGTGGTCTTGCCGCAGCCGGACGGACCCAGAAGGGCGAAGAACGCGTTCCTCGGAATGGCCAGGCTGACGTCGTCGACCGCCCTGACCCGGCCGTAGATCTTGCTCACGCCCTCTATCTCGACGATCGGCGCCCCGTCCCCCGCCCTCATGCGAGCTTCCCCATCTCCTTGTCGGGCCGCTGCCAGCGCACCGCGACGACGGTCAGGAGCACGGTGACGACGATCAGGACCGTCGATGCCGCGTTCACCTCGGGCGTCGCCCCGAAGCGGACCATGGAATAGACCTGGACCGGGAAGGTCAGCGTGCCCGGACCGCTGGTGAAGAAGGTGATGACGAAGTCGTCGAGCGACAGCGTCATCGCCAGGAGGCCGCCGGCGATCAGGCCCGGCTTCATGAACGGCACGGTGACCCGCCAGAAGGTCTGCCATTCGGAGGCACCCAGGTCCTTCGACGCCTCCTCGAGCGACCGGTCGAAGCCGGCCATCCGCGCCCTAACCACGACCGCGACGAAGGGAAAGCTGAAGGCGACGTGGCCGATGATGATGGGCGTCAGGCTCAAGGGCCAGGGCAGGCCCGACGGCCAGCCCACCCGGTTGAAGAAGACCAGCAGTGCCACCCCCATGCAGATCTCCGGGATGACGATGGGCAGGGCCGCCGCCCCATCGAGGGCGGATCTGCCGGGAAAGCGGAAGCGCCAGAGGCCGAGCGCCAGCAGCGCCCCGATGATCGTGCTGAGCACGGTCGAGACGACGGCGATGATCAGGCTGTTGGAGAACGCCTCGAGCAGCGCCGTGTTCTGCGCCGCGCGGGCGTAGTACTCGGTGGTGAAGCCCTGCCAGACGATGTTGCGCCGGCTGTCGTTGAAGCTGAAGACGACGAGGATGACGATGGGCGCATAGAGGAAGACGAAGACGGCCAGGAGCCAGAGCCGGAGCCAGAGCCGGCGGGTGTACTCGAGCGGGCCGACGGGGCTACGCCCGAGCAAGGCGATCCTCCCGGGCGGCGAGCCAGGCGCGAAGGGCCAGGATGGCGAAGGTGAGGTAGAGCAGCACGAAGCTCATGGCCGAGCCGAGCGGCCAGTGGTTGGCGGCCTTGAACTGCCGCTCGATGACGTTGCCGATCAGGAGGCTGTCCGTGCCGCCGAGGAGATCGCTGATCAGGAAGGTGCCGAGCGCCGGGATGAAGACGAGGATGATGCCGGAGACGATCCCGGGCCTGGCGAGCGGCACGATGATGCTGAAGAAGGTCCGGATCTGCCCCGCACCCAGATCGAGGCTGGCCTCGAGCAGCGAGCGGTCGAGCCGGTCGAGGGTGGCGTAGAGCGGCAGCACCATGAACGGCAGGTAGACGTAGACGATGCCGAAGATCACGGCGGTGTTGTTGTAGAGCAGGCCCAGGGGCTCGAACCGCTCGCCCATGACGATCTCGTCGAGACCGAAGGGCACGAGGAACGCCTTGCCCAGGAGCCAGAGGTACTCGAGGCCGAAATTGACGAAGCCCCGGGTCCGGAGCACCGCGATCATCGCGTAGGTGCGGATCAGGATGTTGGTCCAGAACGGCAGGATCACGAGGAGCAGGAGGATCGGCTTGACCCGCTCGGGCGCGAAGCTGACGGCCAGCGCCACCGGCAGGCCCAGCACGAGCGTGATCGCCGTGGCGATGGTGGCGACCCAGACCGAGCGCCAGAAGAGCCCGACATAGACCGGGTCGAAGACCGCCTTGTAGTTGTCGAGGGTCCAGGTGATGTCGATCTGGACCGGCCCCACCCGCTCGCCGAAGGCGAGAATCCAGATCAGGCCGAGCGGCACCAGGAAGAACAGCAGGAGCCACAGCGCACCCGGCAGCACGAAGGCCCAGAAGACGGCAGGCTGTGCGCGCCAGCTCTCCAAGCGACGATCCCCGAGGCCCCTTCACCGATCGGGCTAGATGGCGGGAGCCGTCCGGGCTTGTCAACGACGGAGCCGGGGCCGCCGGCGCCGATTGCCGCAGCGCATGGCCAGCGCCCCGCCGGGCGCCTAGACTCGCCCGAAGCGTGACCCTGGTCGAGAGGAGCGAGCGTGACCGTCCGCGAGATCGACATCGTCGTCGTGGGTGGCGGCGTCGCCGGCATGGCCATGACGCTGGCCCTGGCCCGGCGCGGCAGGCCGGTGACCCTGCTCGCCGCGGGGCCCCTGCCCACCGCCGCCGCCGGTCGCCCCGCCGACGGGCGGACCGCAGCCCTGCTCCAGCCGGCGATCGAGCTGCTCACCCGGCTTGGCGTCTTCGATCCCCCGGCGCTCGGCGCCGAGCCGCTCTTTCGCCTGCGCATCGTCAACCAGGCCGACCCCGCCGCTCCGTCCTTCACCTTCGACGCCGCCGAGATCGGCCTCGAGGCGTTCGGCTGGAACATCCCCAACGCCGCGCTCGCCGCCCGCCTCGCCGCCGCCGTCGAGCGCGAGCAGCGGGTCACCGTGCTCGACCGGGCGCCGCTCGCCGCGGTGGTCGAGACCCGCGACCGGCTCGAGCTGCGCGCCGGGTCCGAGCGTCTCGCCGCCCGGCTCGTGATCGGCGCCGACGGCCGCGATTCGCTGGTCCGCGAGACCGCTGGCATCCACGTCACCGACAGGGACCGCGGCCAGACCGCGGTCGTCTGCCGCTTCGCCCACGCCCGGCCGCACCGCAACGTCTCGACCGAGCTGCACAAGAAGGGCGGCCCCTTCACGATGGTGCCCCTGCCCGGCCGCAACTCGAGCCTGGTCTGGGTCGACAGCGACGCCAGGAGCACCGCGCGCCTGGCCCTCGACGACGCCGGCTTTCGCGCCGCCATGAGCGAGCTCGCCGAGCCCTGGCTGGGGGCCATCGGTGCCGTCTCGGTGCGCCACGCCTACCCGATCCGCGCCCGGCTGGCGCAGGCGCTCACCGCGCCGCGACGGGCGCTGGTCGGCGAGGCCGCGCACGTCATGAGTCCGCTCGGGGCCCAGGGCCTCAACCTCAGCCTGCGCGACGTCGCCACCCTCGCCGACGTCCTGGCCGGGCACGACGGCGACCCCGGCGACGACAGCCTCCTCGCGGCCTACGCCGCCGCCCGCGAGACGGACGTCAAGACCCGCTTCTGGGGGATCGACACCCTCAACCTCCTGGTCAAGACCAGCCTGCCCCCCTACCGCCGGGCATCGAGCCTGGCGCTGGGCCTGCTGGGCGAGCTCCCGCCTGCCCGCCGCCTGCTGATGCAGGGCCTGATGCAGGGCGCCTGACCGGTCCCAAGAACCGTCGCGCGCCCGAGCCCGCACGAAAGGCACTACGCGGCCACAGGACTTGCTATCATCGCCGGGCGCAAGGCCACCAAGGAGGCTGCGAATGGCCGGCATCCGCGTCTACACGTTCAGCGCCCTCTGGCCGGGCCTTCCCGCCGGCGGGCCGTTCGACCTCAAGCTTCTCGCGTGGCTGGAGCTCGCCGGCATCCCCTACGAGCAGACGTTCCAGGACGACACCCGCAAGGGCCCGAAGCGCAAGAACCCCTGGATCGAGCTCGACGGGGAGCCCATCGGCGACAGCGAGATCATCATCGACATCCTCGCGAGGCGATTCGACGTCGACCTCGACCAGGGTCTCGCAGCCGAGGAGAAGGCGCTGGGGCACGCCTGGCGCCGCGCTTTCGAGGAGCATTTCCACCAGGTGCTGGAATGGGAGCTGCTCGTGCATCCGGCCGGCGCCGGCTTCATGCGAGCCGGTGCCGAAAAGGCGATGCCACCCGTCGTCGGCAGCCTCGTCTTCATGATGATGCAGCGGCAGATGCGCCACCAGCTCTACGCCCGCGGCATCGCCCGCCACACGCCCGAAGTGATCGAGCGGAAGGGCCGGGCCGACATCGACGCGCTTTCGGCCTTCCTCGGCGACCGGCCGTTCCTTCTGACCGATCGCCCGGTGACTGCCGATACCGCCGTGTTCGGTCTTCTGGCCCCCATGGTCTACTGGCCCATGGCGACGCCGGTCGCGCAATACGCCCGCACCGTCGCGAACATCAAGGCCTATTGCGAGCGCATGAAGGGCCGCTGCTTCGGCAAGGCGCAGCAGGCGGCAGCCTGACGACCGGGCGCTCCCCTCAGGCGGCGAGCACCCGGGTCATCGCCGCCTGGTAGAGGCTCTCGATCTCCGGGCCCATGTAGCGGGCGATCTCGGAGCGCGCCATCACCTCGGCGGGCGGGTAGATCGCCTCGTTGAGCAGATCCGCCTCGGGGATCAGCGCCTTGGCCGCCCGGTTGGGCAGCGCGTAGCGGATGTACTCGGCGATCGCCGCGTGCACCTCGGGAATGTAGATGTGGTCGATGAAGGCATGCGCCGCCTCCGGGTTGGGGGCGCCCCTCGGCACGCACATCGCATCCTCCCAGCGGCCCGTCCCCTCGTCCGGGACGACGTAGTCGAGGTCGTCGTCCTCCTCCATCACCTGCAGGATGTCGCCGTTGTACTCGAGGCAGAGATCGACCTCGCCGGCGATCAGCAGGTCCTGGCCGGTGTCCGGCGCGAAGGTGCGGATCCGGGGCTTGGCGGCGATCAGCAGGTCGGCCGCCTGGTCGATCTCGGCCGGACTCGTCGTGTTGATCGAGAAGCCCAGATAGCGCAGCGCCGCGTAGAGCGAGTCGGTCTCGGTCAGAAGGGCGATCCGCCCGGCATGGGTGTCGTCGGTGAAGAGCGACGCCCAGGAGGTCGGCCGCTCGACCCTGGAGGTGCGGTAGCCGATCCCGACCGTGCCCCAGAAATAGGGCAGGCTGACCCGTCGGCCGGGGTCGAACTCCACCGCCATGAACTCGGGCTCGAGATTGGCGATGTTGGGGATGCGGGCGTGGTCGAGCGGCTCGAGCAGGTCGGCGTCGGCCAGCCGGGCGACGTAGTTGTTCGAGGGGAAGATGACGTCGTAGCCGGGATTGCCGGCCCTGAGCTTGGCGAACAGCTCGTCGTTGCTGGCGAAGAGATCGTAGCGCACCCGGATGCCGCTCGCCGCCTCGAAGCCCGGGATGGTGTCCGGGGCCACGTAGCTGTCCCAGTTGAAGATGTTGAGGTTGCCGCCCTGTGCCCGCCCGGCCCGGGGCAGGAGCGACACGGCGACGGCGAGGCCCGCCCCCTGCGTCAGGGCCGAGCGGCGTGACAAGGAACGGGCGCGTGACATGGGTGGTCTCCCGGCGGAAACGTGGAACACACCCTCCATGCTCCCGCCGGATGACGCTTTCAAGACGTCAGGCGGCCAGCACCCGGGTGAGCGCGTTCTCGTAGAGACTCTCGATCTCCTCGCCCTGGTAGACCTGGACCTGCAGCTTCGCCAGGATCTCGTCGGGCGGATAGATCGCCGGGTTCTCCAGATCCTCCTTCGGGATGAACGCCTTGGCCGCCTTGTTGGGGAGCGGGTACTTGATGTAGCTGGCGATGGCCCCGTGCACCTCGGCATCGAGGATGAAGTTGATCCACTCGTGCGCCTCGTCCGGGTTGGGCGCGCCCTGGACGATCGCCATCGCGTCCTCCCAGAGCAGCCCGCCCTCGTCGGGCACCACGTAGCTGAGGTCGTCGTCCTCCTCCATCACCTGCAGGATGTCGCCGTTCCATTCCATGCAGAGGTCGACCTCGCCCGCGATCAGGAGGTCCTGGCCGGTGTCCGGGGCGAAGGTCTTGATGTGCGGCTTGGCCCGGATCAGCAGCTGCACCGCCGCCTCGATCTCGCCCGGGTCCTGGGTGTTCAGCGAGTGGCCCAGATAGACCAGCGCCATGCGGACGATGTTGTTGTCGTCGAGCAGCGAGATCCGGCCGGAATGCTCGGCCGAATCGATGAGGGCGGCCCAGGTCGTCGGGCTGGCGACGGATTTGCGGTAGCCGATGCCCATGGTCCCCCAGAAATAGGGCAGGCTGTGCTGCCGCCCGGGATCGAAGTCGACGTCGATGAAATAGGGGTCGACATTGGCGATGTTGGGAATCCGCGCATGGTCGAGCGGGACCAGCATCTCGGCCGCCTGCATCCGCTCGACATACTGGTTGGTCGGATAGATGACGTCGTAGCCCGGATTGCCCTCGCGCAGCCGGCCGAACAGCTCGTCGTTGCTGGCGAAGAGGTCGTAGCGGACGTTGATCCCGGTGGCCGAGGTGAAGTCGCGGATCGTGTCGGGGCCAATATAGGTGTCCCAGTTCAACACGTTGACCATCCGGCTCTGCGCCAGCGGCAGGCGTGGTGCGGCGGCCACGGCGGCAACCGCGAGGCTGCCGCCCAAAAGGCGGCGGCGGCTGACCGCGGGGGCGGGAAAGGCACCAAGGACGGCAGAGGGGGACGGGGTCGGCTTGCGTGGCATGGTGGAACTCCCGGGGCGGTGGTCTGCCCGGGCGTGGCCGCCGCCATCGACCCGGGGCTGGTTCCCCGTTAAGATGGTGTGTGATAGCGATCGTGACAGGGTGACGACAACGTGCCGAGCGAGCCCACACTCCTGCCCTGGCTCGCCGCCGCCTTCCTGCTCGGCCTCCTCCTCGGCATCGGTGCTGCCGCCCTCTTCGGCCGCAGCCAGGGCCGCCGCCTGATGGCCGTCATGGCCGAGGCGCAGCGCCGGCACGAGGCCGAGACCGACGCGCTGCTCGACGGCGTCAAGCTCGCCTTCCACGACATCAGCCGGGACGCCGCCGGCCAGAACCGGGACGACGTGCTGCGCCTCGCCCAGGTGCAGCTCGCCGGCGAGCGGCGGGTCCTGGGCCAGACGCTGGAGAGCGAGCGGGGCGAGCTCAACCAGCGCATCGGCACCATGCTGGTGCAGCTCGAGCGCACCCAGGCGCTGATCCGCGAGCTCGAACGCGACCGCACCGGCAAGTTCCAGGACCTGGCCACCCAGCTCGAGCTCGCCGGGGCCAGGGCCTCCGAGCTCGGCCGGACGACGCAGGAGCTCGCCCGCTCGCTCAGCGGCACCCGGCTGCGCGGCCGGCTCGGCGAGCAGCTGGCCGAGGACGTGCTGCAGGCGATCGGCCTCGCCCCCGGCCTGCACTACCGCCGCCAGCCCGCCCTCGACGCCGAGCGGCGGCCGGACTTCCTCTTGGAGCTCGGCCACGGACTGACGATCGCCATGGACGTCAAGTTCCCGCTCGACAACTACCGCCGGGCACTGGAGGCGGCCGATGCGGAGAGCCGGCAGCGGCTGGAGGCGCAGTTCGTCAGGGACGTCCGTCAGCACGTGGCCGCCGTGGCCGGCCGCGGCTATGCCGACCCGGCGCTGGGCACGGCCGACATGGCCCTCCTGTTCGTGCCCTCCGACGTGCTCCTCGTCACCATCCTCGAGCTCGCCCCGGACCTCGCCGGCCAGGCGGCGAAGCAGGGGGTGGCGCTGGTCGGCCCGACCACGCTCTTCGTGCTGCTGCGCTGCCTGCGCTTGGTCGCTTCCGAGGCCCGCCTCGCCGCGAGCGGCCGGGAGCTGGCCCAGGCGCTGGCCGGATTCCGCGGCACCTGGGAACGCTACGCCGAACGCGCCGGCCGCGCCGAGCGGCGTTTGGAGGAGACGCTGGACGAGCTCCGGAAGCTCTACGGCCTCAGGCGCGCCGGCGTCGACAAGGCGCTGGCCGCCGTCGAGGCCGTGCTGGACGGCGCCCACCCGCCGCCGGACGAGCCCGCACCGGAGCCGAAGGCCGGCGCGGCTCAGTCGGCGAACAGCGCCAGCTTCTCGGGCGGCAGGGCCGCGATCAGCGAATAGGCGTGGTCGCCGTCCTGCCAGTCGAGCCGGGTCAAGCCGTCCTCGA
Organism: uncultured Geminicoccaceae bacterium; assembly: GCA_964460465.1. Classification (GTDB taxonomy): domain Bacteria; phylum Pseudomonadota; class Alphaproteobacteria; order Geminicoccales; family Geminicoccaceae; genus SLRI01. The sequence continues at coordinate 11,845 of CAYWSB010000019.1, forward strand.
TCACCACCGTCGGCTCCCTCGCCGCGTCGCCGGCCGCCGCCCCGATCAGGAGCAGGGCCGGGCCCGCCTCGGTAGCATAGACCGCGAGTGCCGTCCGCTCCGCGGCACCGTCGAGCGCCGCCTTGCCGCCGACCAGCGCGAAGCCGCCCGGCGACGCCGGCAGGGTCACCGGCGCGCCGAGCTGCGCGCCCAGCCAGTGCGACAGCCGCGCCGCCTCGGCGGTGCGCAGGTCGAGCTCGACCCCGCCCTCGAGATAGGCGCGGTAGACGGTGGTCGGCCGGTCGCCGGCGAGCCGGCCGAGCCCGGTGAGCGCCAGATCCGCGACCGTCACCACCGCCGCGACGATCAGCGCGATGCCGGCCAGCCCCTGCAGCCGCCGGCCGAAGGCGGGGCCGCGGGCCGCCGCCCTGCCCGCCGGCCCGGTGCGTCCGATCCGCAACCGATGGCCGCGTTGCACCGGCCGGTTGCCGGCGGCGGCCGGCCCGGCCGCATTGGGCTCGACGCGCGGCAGCGGCGCGGTCACCAGCGGGACCACCCGCGGCGGCGCCGCGCCGCCGGCCACCGCCTCGAGCCCGAGCGGCTGCCAGAGCGACACCTCGTACCGCATCGAGCGCAACCGCTGCTGCAGATCCGCCTCGAACCGCCGCAGGCCGTCGACCCGCTCCCGGCAGGTGCCGCAAAGGGCGAGATGATCCTTGAGCGCCAGGCGCCGGCTCTCGCCGAGCTGCCCGTCGAGGCAGGCCTCCAGATACCGCTCCAGGTCAGAGCAGTGCATCACGCCATCCCTTCGTCCCGACGGCCGCCGCCATCGATCGCCGGAGCGACCCGCCCCCGCGCACCGGCTGGCGCGGCGTCGTTCGATGTCCCTCAGTTTCACCCAAAGCCCCCGCCGACGCAATCCCGGATGCGCCCGCCCGGGTGCACGGAATGGTGCCGCCGGGGCGGCCGCCCCGCCTGCCGATTTCGGTTGCCTTCGACCACCGTCGCGGCAAACTGCTCGACCGACCGGCCCGCCGCGGCACCACCGCACGGCGGCCGCCCGGACCGGCCACAGCGACACACAACAGGGGGCGAGCATGGGCGCTGAACCAACCACCGGAACCGAAACCATCAGGAACGTCGCCCTCGTCGGCCCCGGCGGCAGCGGCAAGACCACGCTGCTCGAAAGCCTGCTGCTCGTCGCCGGCGCCATCCACCGCAAGGGCCGGACCGCCGACGGCAACACCGTCGGCGACCCCTCGGCCGAGGCCCGCGCGCGGCAGATGTCGACCGAGATCACCGCCGCCTCGTTCGTCCATATGGGCACCCACCAGGGCCACCGCTTCACCGTCCTCGACTGCCCGGGCTCGGTCGAGTTCGCCGCCGAGGCCAAGGCGGCGCTGCTCGGCGTCGACCTCGCCGTCGTCGTCGTCGAGCCCGTGGTCGAGCGGATGAGCGCCGTGGCCCCGCTCCTCCACCTGCTCGACGCCGCCGACCTCCCGCACGTCGTCTTCATCAACAAGATGGACCGCTCGGAGGTCCGCTACCGCGACCTCCTGGAAGCCATCCGCCGGGTCAGCGCCCGGCCCGTCGTCCCGCACCAGTACGCCATCGGCCGCGGCGAGGACCTGGTCGGCTACATCGACCTCGTCACCGAGGAGGCCTACGCCTACCACGACGGCGCGCCGTCCGACCGCATCGACCTCCCCGAGGACTACCGCGAGCGCGAGCAGGCGGCGCGCGCCGAGATGCTCGAGACCCTGGCCGACTTCGACGACGACCTCATGGAGAAGCTGCTCGAGGACCAGGAGCCGACCACCGAGGAGATCCTCAAGGACCTGCAGAAGACGCTCAAGGCCGACCAGGTCGTCCCCGTCTTCATGGGCGTGGCCGAGAAGGACAAGGGGGTCCGCCGCCTGCTCGACGCCCTCGAGCGCGAGGCCCCCGATCCCGCCGCCCGGGCCGAGCACCTGGCCATCGACCCGGCCGGCCCGACCACCGTCCAGATCCTCAAGAACTACCACCAGCCGCACGCCGGCAAGCTCTCCCTCGCCCGCGTCTGGGCCGGCAGCGTCAAGGACGGCATGCAGCTCGGCGGCATGCGCGTCGGCGGCGTCTACCGGCTCGTCGGATCGCAGCAGGAGGCCGCCGGCGAGGCCCGGGCCGGCGAGATCGTGGCCCTCGCCCGCATGGAGGACGCGAAGCCGGGTGCCGTGCTGACCAACGGCGGCAGCCAGCCCGACGCGGCGCTGCCCGCGCTCGACACCGGCCAGCCGATGTTCGCCTTCGCCGTCCAGGCCGCCAACCGCAACGACGAGGTCAAGCTCTCCTCGGCCTTCCAGAAGCTCTGCGACGAGGACCCGTCGCTGGCGCTCGAATCCGACCCCGACAACCACCAGACCCTGCTCTGGGGCCAGGGCGAGATCCACCTGAAGGTCGCCCTCGACCGCCTGAAGTCGAAGTACAACGTCGAGGTCACCCCGCACACACCGCGCACCGGCTACAAGGAGACCATCAGGCGCGGTGCCAACGCCCACGGCCGCCACAAGAAGCAGTCCGGCGGCCACGGCCAGTTCGGCGACGTCAAGATCGAGATCCGGCCCCTCGAGCGCGGCGAGGGCTTCGCCTTCGACAACAAGATCGTCGGCGGCTCCGTGCCCAAGCAGTACATCCCCGCCGTCGAGGCCGGGGCGAGAGAGTTCATGGCCAAGGGCCCGCTCGGCTTTCCCGTCGTCGACGTCGGCGTCACCCTCACCGACGGCCAGTTCCACACCGTCGACAGCAACGAGCTCAGCTTCAAGATGGCGACCGCCCTGGCGCTCAAGGAAGGCCTGCCCAACTGCAACCCCGTGCTGCTGGAGCCCATCCTCGCCGTCACCATCTCCATCCCCACCGACGCCACCGCCAAGGCCCTCCAGCTCGTCAGCCAGAAACGCGGCCAGATCCTGGGATACGAAGCCAAGATCGGCTGGCCCGGCTGGGACGAGATCAAGGCCCACCTCCCCCAGAACGAAACCCACGACCTCATCGTCTCGCTCCGCTCCATGAGCCAGGGCACCGGCTTCTACACCTGGACCTACGACCACCTCCAGGAAGTCCCCCCCAAGCTCGCCGAGACCATCGCCGCCCAGGCCAAGCAGGAAGCGGCCTGACGGCCGCTCCAAGGACCGCAGGGAGGCAACGCCTCCCTGCACCCACCGTTACTTTTTTCGTGGAAGCTGCTAGGGTGCTGCTGTGCTTCGGCTCGAGTTTGCGTGGGACCCGGCCAAGGCCGCCTCGAACGTCGCCAAGCATCGAGTGACCTTCGCGCAGGCCGCCGCAGCGCTGCTCGATCCACTGGCGCTATCGGTGCTCGACACCCGGCACGGCAGACGCGAGGAGCGCTGGTTGACACTCGGCATGTCGCGAGAGGGCAAGCTCTTGGCCGTGTCCCACACATACGTCGAGACAGGCCCGGACGCGGCGACGGCTCGAATAATCTCTGCGCGCGAAGCCAACCGTCGCGAGCGTAGGCAGTACGAGGACGAACCCTTTTGAGCACCTGGCCAAAGGATGAGATGGGCAGAATGGGAAACCGAGCGACGCCAGAAGATGATGACGACATCCCTGCCGAGATCGATTTCTCGAAGGGCACCCGCGGCAAGTTCGCCAAGCCCGGCACCGTAATGAAGCTGCCCGTCTATCTCGACCCGGATGTGGAAGCCTACCTGGCACCGCGCGCAGCGGCCCGCGGCGTCGAGGTCGACCAGCTCGTCAACGAGCTCCTCAAGAAGGACATCGAGCTCATCGAGGCGGCAAGCTGATCGCAGAGCACCTGGAACACCGACCATGTCCAACAGCAGTCCGTCCGCCCGAGCCCCGATGCACACCCCGCCCCATCCCGGCCGCATCGTCCGCCAGGACTGCATCGAAGCCCTCGGCCTCACCATCGGCGAAGCCGCCGAGGCGCTGGGCGTCACCCGCCAGACCCTCGACCGCCTCGTCAACGAGCGCGGCAGCATCTCCCCCGAAATGGCCCTTCGCCTCGCCAAAGCCTTCGGCAGCACCCCCGACCTCTGGCTCCGCCTCCAAGCCACCCACGACCTCGCCGACACCCGCAAGCGCAAGGCCGCAGAGCTCGCCGCGATCCGTCGGGTCGAGAGGGTGACCGAGCCGGCTTGAGGCGACAACGATGGAACGACGGATCGGCGAGCACGACGACGACATGCCCGCCGAGATCGACTTCTCCAAGGGCACTCGCGGCAAGTTCTTCGGGCCGGGTACCACATTGAAACTGCCCGTCTACCTCGACTACGACGTGGAGGCCTACTTGGCGGCGCGCGCGACAGCGCGTGGCCTCGACGTTGCTCAGTTCGTAAACGAGTCCCTCAGGAAAGGCATTGAGTTCATCAAGGCCGCCCGTTAAAAGCTATAATAAGCATCTCCTTGAGCTAAATTTGGTGTTGACCGTGCATGCGGCGGAGATGCTTTCGAAGATTTTTTGTTTTCAGTGCTTGGCCACAAACTGGACAAGCAATCATTATTTCGAACAAATGGAGGAACTTTGCCACATTTGTCGGATTCATGATAAAGAAGCTATAATTGTCATCATCAATCCATTTGATAGTTGAGCCACTTAGATCAACAATCACTATGCGACCCACAAGAAATCCGGCCCTATTTTTGACGGCCAGACAGAAATCTGCGGTCTCGCCAGTTTCGATATCTAGAAGTGTAAAGCTGCTGTCAGACGCTGTTTCGGCTTTTTTTACGACTCCAACGATAAGTTCACAAATATTTCGGTAGCGAAAGAGCACATTTCGATCCAAAAGCGAAGATCGTTCCCCGCTCGCACGCAGCGTTTGGGTATCCATGCAAGGATGCTTGTACCAAGGCGGGCCAAGAGGCGAATCAATCCATACACTTCCTCCATTGTGCCGAATGAAAAAGACACTTTCACCGCACTGCGGGCATGTGGTGCGGAAACATGTGCTATCTCTGCTGTGCAAATGGCCAGAGTAGTCTCGTGCGCTTAGTACACTACTCTCTGATCCACACCCACCATTTAGGTGGAGCGGTATACACTTTCCGTCGATGTACCGAAACTCTACCGGCTGACCGCACCGGCTGCAGGTCGCCATTCCAGCCTCCCCAAGGACGACGCAAGCCACGTCCCTCCTTAGCCATTGTCAACCGATCGAGCACCACCCTCCATGACGTACATCCCCTGAAAAAAGTGGCGGAGGGGCCGACGGGGAGGCGTGCCTCCCCGTCCCTTTCTTTGCCACCTATCAGACCGAACCGGCGGGTCGATCACGCGGGCTCGGGCTGGCTCGGGTCGTAGCGGCGCACGTCGATCCCATGGGCCCGCTGGCACATCGTGTGGGCGTCGTGCCAGGCTTGCATGCGCAGCAGCATGTCCATGTCGACGCCGAACGCCTTCTCGATCCTGAGCGCCATCTCCGGCGAGCAGGTGGCCGGGCATGGCCATCATGTCGACCTCACCGGACGTCGGGCGACAGGCAGGACCTACTGCAACACGCACGCTCGAGGAGGGCAAGTCCTTCGTCACACCGCCGCCCGACGGCACGGGCGCCCCGAACCGCTTTTCCACCCGTCCCGCCAGATCGCGCGCCAACGTCCATGATCGCCTCGACCGCAAAAGGAACGGAGGGGCTGACGGGGAGGCGAGCCTCCCCGTCGTCGTCCATAACGATCGCTTATGACCCATCGTGTGCCTGCACACGATCTGTCGAAAAATGCGCCGCTATGTGCGCCATCGACGCTCGGGATGCGCCGCTATATGCGCCATGAACCCGAGCGATGCGCCGCTATATGCGCCATTTGTCATAATCTTCGCCGCTATATGCGCCATAAGCGTTCCTTATGGCCCGTATAGCGGCGCATTTCGCCCGAATCACGACGAACGAACCCGCGAACGAACCCGGGAATCGACGAACGAACCCACCGATTCGACGAACGAACCCGGGATTCCGACGAACGAACCTGGGAACCCGCGAACGAACCCGGGCCGACAGGATGTCGCAGGGCGTGATCAGGAATCGTTCCGGATCAAGTCTAAGGCCGCATGCCCTGAGAGCCCGCGCGAGGCCCGGCCACGCGCAGCCGGCGGCCGCCGATCCCGGGAACCGAAAAGCCGCCGAGCGAACCCGCCGCCGGCTTGACCGCAGGCCCCATATCGGCTAATATTCCCTATAGCTGCCCTCAGAGTCCCTTGAGGATGTCGCGCGCCGCCTGGCCGCCGATCGCCGGGTCCTGGAAGAGCGGGCTCTGCAGCGCGGCGCTCAGCGAGGTGCGCTGCGCCGGGTCGGGGTGGAGCAGGCCGCCGATGAGCGCGTTGAGGTCGCGCAGCTCGCCGGCCGAGAAGCCGAGGTCGACATCGGTCGGCAGGGTCACCCGGTTGTTGACGTCCGAGGCGTGGGCGGTGAGCTGGTCCTCGATGTCCGACGCCCACCTGCTGTCAAATGGCGAGTTGCCGGTGAGCACGCGGAAGGCCTCGATGCCGACCGACCAGGTGTCGACCTTGTTGGTGATGCCGAAGGTCAGCTGGGCCGCCTGCTGGTCGAGCCGCGCCTCCTTGTCCTTGACGATGTTCGCCCGCAGCTCGTCCTGCTGGCCCTGCGGCAAGGCCTTGTCGACCGCGGCGAGGGCCGCGCCCTTGGCCGCCTCCATCACCGTGTACAGGGCCGTTACCAGATGGCCGCGTTCGGTCTTGCCCTTGATGATCTCGGGCGCCAGCCAACGCGGGTTGTCGACCGGGCTGCCGCGGAGCTGTGCCGTCGTGCCCTGCACCGCCGTGCCGAAGTCGCCGAGCTTGGTGACCCCGTTGCCGTCCACGAAGAAGTTGGGGCCCTTGACGTCGAGGTGGATCGTGCCCCGCGTCTCCTGGACGTGGCGCATGCCCTCGAGCATGTCCTTGATCATCGTCAGCCGGGCCCGGTTGGCCTCCTGCTGGGTGATGTCGCCGGCCTTGACCTTGTCGGCAAGCTTCTCGGAGAGCTCGTAGACGCTGCCCTTGGCGGCCAGCTCCATGGCGATCTGCAGCCCGCCGCCCGGGGCGCGCACTACGCCCTCCAGCTTGACGACGTTGGTGGGGTTGCCCTGCTGCGCCGAGTGGTGCGAGCGGATCTCGCGGACCGCCTCGTCGAACTTCTCGGGGCTCACCTCGCCCTTCATGGTCTTGACCGCGACCTCGTGGCCGCTCGGTGCCTTGTAGACGTCGACCGAGCCGAACCCGCCCTCCGCCAGGTGCCGGTCCTTGCTGTAGGGCACGCCGTTGAGCACGATCGTGTCGCCGCCGCCATGGTGGTTGGGCAGCTTGCCCAGGGCCTGGGTGTAGGCCTCGTCCAGCATCGCCTTCACCTGCGGGTCGGCATTGGCGTAGGTCGAGGCGAGCGGGCTGTTGCCCGGCGGCAGCTCGGCCGCCAGCGCCAGGAGGAACTGGTTCTTGAGCGCGTCGCCGCGGTTGAGGACGAAGTCGAGCTGCTGGTCCGCGGTCTTGCCCAGCATGTACTGGCCGATGTGGCTGCCGAGCTCGGCCGTCGCCCGCTTGAGCTGGTCCGGGTGGCCGCTGGCCAGCGCCTTGTCGACCGAGATCGCGACCGCGCCCCGCGACATCGGGAGCTGTGCGGCCCGCTCGCGGAACCGGCCCGTGTCGGCGACCATGTCCTTGAGCAGAGTGCCCCTGAGCTCGCCCTTGGGCATGCGGTCGAGAATATGGGTGGTCGCCCGCTGCAGCTGCTGCCCGCCGCCGGCACCCCGCAGCACCGTCGTGATCGCCTCCTGGGCCGCCTTCTGCCGGTCGGCGCGCCCGCCCATGAGCTTGTTGGCCGCACCCGTCCCCTTCTTGGTGCTGGCATAGAGCGTGATGCTGCCGTCCTTGTTCTTCTCGCCGCGGATCTTGGCGTTGTCGCCGGCGTCCCGGCTGAACTGCTGGAGCTGCTCCAGCGTGGTCTGGCTGGTGACCCTGAGGCTCGCGTCCATCTGGCGGGCTCCCCTGGCTCGGCCGTGCGGTCAGGCGCGGATCATGAAGGCGCGCTCGTCCTGGAAGGACGCTGCAGCCTCGGCGAAGTCGCCCGAGGTGACGGCGTCGCGCCAGATGCGCCCCTTGGCGGCGAAGTTGGTCAGCACGGTATCGAGCCGGTCGACATCGAGATCGACCGTGCTCAGGGGAAAGAGCAGGTGGGCCGCCCCGTGCGCCCCGCCCAGCGCCAGCGTCACCCCGCCGGTCTCCTGCCAGAGGAGGTTGTAGCAGAGCATCGCCTGGTAGGCGGCCAGCCGCTGCTCGGTCGGCGGCGTGGCCAGCGGCATCGACAGCATCAGCTTGTGCTGGTCGGCCACGTGCGCGAGGGTGACGATCGCCTCCTCGTCGAACACCACCGACCATTCCGCCTCGCCGTCGCGGGTGATGGTCTCGATCTCGTCGTCGTGCGGCCCGAGGGCCTCCATCAGCGCCGCGATGTCGTCCGTCGAAGCCATGCCGCACCTCTTGAACGCGGGGTGGTTTCCTTCTGGTTGCGGCGGTAGCTCAGTTTTGGCCACGGCGCAATGTTGGGTTTCGTCCTGGGCTCGACAGTAATGAGCCACAGTTGAATATTGAACGTGCAAGTGCCGGAAAATCGACCACCCTTGATTCACCTTGTCTCGCGCCGACCGGTGTCGACCGCGCTCGCCGCGAAGCAATGCTCAGCCCACGACGCCGCCGGATCGGTCCCAGACCGCCCGGTCGAGTCGGTGGACGAGGCAGTCGTCGGGGCCGAAGCGGCGCCGCTCCACCGGCCGGAAGCCCAGGCGCTGGTAGAAGCGGTGGCCGCGCGTGTTGGCGGCCAGGGGGTCGACCAGCACGGCCTCGACCGCCGGATCGGCGAAGCAGCGCGCGAGGGCCAGGCGCATGATCGCCGTGCCGTGCCCCTGCCCGATCGCGTCGGCCTCGCCGATCCAGATGTCGATGGCGCGAAAGCCCGGGCCGATGTCGCCCCAGTACCGCGTCTCTTCCCGGGCCGGGTCGATGATCTGCAGGAATCCGATTGCCCGGTCGTCCAGCCCGGCGATCAGGAGCTCGCGCCAGTCCGGCCGCCGTGGCAGCTCCACCGCCCAGTCGAAGCCGCCGTCCGCGCCGGCATTGGCGGCGACATGCGGTGCCTTGTCCCAGCGCTCGAGCATGGCGCGGTCGCCGGGCGTGGCGGGACGCAGGCGGATGGGCATGGCCGGAACCGACGGCCGACGACGCGGCGCCTCAGCCCTGCGCGGCCGGCGCCGCTCCGGGGTTCATCCGCCAGAGCGTGAAGTTCAGGAACAGCGCGAAGCTGACCCAGGCGAGGTAGGGCACGAGGAGCCATGCCGCCGTCTCGCTGAGCGGCCGGAAGGCCAGGATGGTGGCGAGGATCGAGAGCCAAAGGGCCGCCATCTCGAAAAAGGCCAGATCGAGGCGCCTGAGGCCGAAGGAGAGCCAGGACCACAGGCCGTTGAGAACCAGCTGCAGGGCATAGACGGCGAGCGGCAGGGCCGCGCCGGCGAGGCCAGCCTCGCGCCAGACCAGCCAGCCGGCGGTGGCGATCATGATGTAGAGGACGAGCCAGACCGGGCCGAACAGGGCGTCCGGCGGTCGCCAGGACGGCTGGTTCAGGCTGGCGTACCAGCGGCCGGGGCGGAACACGATGCCGGTCGAGGCGGCGGCGAGGCAGGCCGCGAGGAAGCCCAGAAAGGCGATGGCGGCGGTCATCGGCGGCCTCCTCTGCTGCTGCCGGGCCGGCCCCGGGCATCTCGACGTCGCGAAGGTAGGCGACGGCACCGCCCAAGTCGAGGCGGCGCCCCGCCCGTTCAGCCGATCGCGCCGATGTGGTGCATGACGCCGCTGGAGATGCGGCGGATGGTCTCGTAGTGGGCGGCCAGTGGCCGGAAGATGGTCTCGTGCTCCTGGGCGTAGGACTGGCTCTGGCCGTCGCGGTAGGTGGCGGGCTCGCCGTAGTCGAGGCGGCGCGGCTCGTCGGTGAGCGGGAACACCTCGGCCAGAAGCTCGAGCGAGGGCTCCACGTCGAGCCGCATCAGCGCCATGATGACCTCGTCGTGGGTGGTGTTGTGGCGGTCGCTGAAGTCCGGCACGTAGACGGAATCGAGCATCAGCGACTGGATCACCGCGATGCGCATGGCGTGCATGGTGTTGAGGTTGTTGCGCGTCTCGAGATCGACCACGATCGGCTCGTCACCGGCGTCCCGGGCGAGCTTGCGGTGCTCGCGCAGCGCCCGGGCGAGATCGATGTAGTCGCGGATCAGGGTGCGGCAGACGCGGCCCAGACGGTCGTGCAGGTCCATGCGCTCGACGAAGGCCGAGACGCGGCGCAGGCACTCCTCGCGCACCGGGTCCTTCTCGAGCTGGGCGAGCCTGAGCCAATGGCCGGGGTCGAAGAGGTCGACATAGGCCACGAGCACGTCGGGGTCGGTGAACTTGAAGGCGTGCTCGACCATGGTCATCAGCCGCCGGAAGCGCGGGCTCTCGCGGTAGAGGCGCTGGAAGGCCTGCGGGTCCTTGTCCACCGCCTGACCGACGCCGCCGATCGTGTTGGCGAGGATGCCGAGCTGTTGCAGGATGGCATTGTGCGGGATCGCGCGGAGCTGCGACGGGTGCTCGAGCACGACCGAGGGACCGCCCCGGTCGTGCTGCCGCTTCAGCGAGCGCGAGCCGGTCGGATAGAGCATGTTGGTGCCGAAGGCGCCGAGCAGCGTGGCGTAGCAGGGATTGTCGATCAGCCGCGCGTTGAACTGCTTGATCGCGGCGAAGAACTCGTCCGAGTAGGCCGTCTCGGCATAGAACGGGTCGTCGGCCTCGGCCGGCGGCTCCAGGCAGTGCTCCAGCATGCGCGTGAGGACCGCCAATGCACCGTGCTCGTGCATGAACACGAGATAGCCATCGCCACCCTGGAAGCTGCTTTCCTCGGTAAGACGGATGCCCGCGGCGGCCATCTTTCGCCGGCATTCAGGCGTGTCGTAGTACAGGAACCGGTCCTTGAGGCTGTTGGGATGCGCACCGCGGCCGATGCTCTCGCCGTGGGTGTCGAAGATCACGAGCTCGATGTCGGCGAGGCCGTGCCGGGTCAAGAGGTGGGCGAGCTGCAATCGGAGCCGCTCGATGGCGTTCGAAGCCGCGATCTGGCCCAGATAGCGCCCGGCATCCGAGAAGCCGGTCTGGATGCACATCCGGCCGCGGCCCCTGAGGTAGGCGCGGTAAGCTGGCACTTGCAGGGCGCCCTCCAGCACCTCGACGCCGCGCTCGAGCGCCTTGATGGTCTCGAACAGGGGCGAGATGTCGATCCTGCCGTCGACCCCGAAACGCTTGGCGAAATAGAGCGCGGTGAGCAGCGTGAAGGGCGTCTCGCACTCGGCGATCAGAAAGCGGATCGGCTCGCTGCCGTCGAGATGCTTGAGCATCTGGGCGATCAGCATGAAGACGCGCCGCGCGGTGGTCTTCTCGGTGGCGACCGAGCCGAAGTTGACCGTCTCGGCCTTGGCCTTCTCGATCATCTCGACCACCGCGGTCTGGTAGCTCAGTCGGTAGACTGGGTCGTCCGCCGCGTGGTCCATGCCGATCGCCTTGCGGATGGCGTTGTGCAGCTGGACCGCATTGATCCGCACATGGGTGCGGGCGGCGGTCAGCCCGTGATTGGCGATCTCGGCCTTGAGCACCCAGAGCTCGCGCCGCGCGACCGGATCCTGGGCTGCGGCGAGGGCCCGCTCCAACAGCACCGTCAGCTGCCGCGCGTCGGTCAGCCGCGATTGGCCCATGCGCTGCATCTCGCGCGACATGAGCGCCAGGGCCTCGTGCGCCGCCGGGTCCTTCGGATTGAAGGCTTCCAGCACCGCGAGCTCGTCCCTGAGCTCCTTGTCGGCAAGCGCCAGCCGGGCCTCGATGAGCTCCAGGAGGGACGCCGCGTTGCCCCCTTCCGGGCCCTTCTCGCGCAACCCGCCGATGACCCCCGCGACGTGCGCGAACTGCTGGAGCTGGAGGCGGATGCGCTTGGCATAGGTCACCCACCAGCCGATATCCGAGCGGCCGTCGGTGTCGTAGCCGACCCAGCTCGCGAGGCTGATCAGACACGGGCTCAAGCGCTCGAGGTCGTCCGGGAAGTGGCTGCTCACCACATCGAAGACGATGCCGTAGATCTCGCGCAGCGCCCGGCGCAGATTGCCGATCACCTCGACCGACTGGCCATGCTCGAGATCGAGATCGAGGCGTGGCTCGGGCCGATGGTCGGCACGCTCGACGCGCTCCAGCAGCTCGGGCCGGGCCGCGGCATCGAGCAGGCTGCCGTCGTCGGCCCGCCCGATGGTGAGGCGTATGAGGTCGCGCTGCAGCGGCAGGGCGAGGCTGAAGGTGGGGTGCGCGGTCAGCACGAGACCGTAGAGGCGCCGCGCCAGCCGGTCCTTGACGACCTCGAGCGGCAGGAGCGCACCGGCGGCATCGTGCACCAGGGCGGTGATCAGGCGCGCGATCTGCTCGCGGTTCTTGGCTGGGTCGGTCTCGCCGAGATAGTCGTCGATCCGCCTTGCCCGGACCGCGAAAGCCTGGGCGGTGAGGCGGCGGACGAGCCGGATCATGTCGTCGCGATCGAGCCTGCCTTGCTGCATGTCGCAGCGAATGTCACCGGCGAGCAGCTTGATCGGATTGGCCGCCGGATCACTGTCGACCCGCTCGCGATGTGTTTCGAGCCGCGCCGCATAGTGGGACAGACGGTCGCCGACTTCACTGAATTGTCGTGTCGAGCGAGGCGCACTTTCAACCAAGTCGTTCATCATTGACCTTCTTGCCGCCATGGCCGTGGTTCTCGCGCATGCCGTCAACCGCCGGACCGAGGGTGAACGGCAACTTGCTGCATTGCAATAGGCGTCTGCGACGGTCGGCAGGCATCGACGCTAGGTTTTTTTGCGATTTGCCAAGGCTGCTGCATACCGTCATAGTTTTGCGGTCTCAGGGTTGGTCGCGTGGTTCGCCGGTCACAGTTCGCCTGGAGTGGACTGTGGCCGGTCGAGCGGCCGGTTCGCAGGATGGCGCTTCGCCGCTATCACACTACCTGCTTGGTAAGTAGATCATGCGCGGCTCGACCGTTCGGGTTGCGAAGCCATCGGGTTCGCCTCGGTAGCCGTTGGTCCCTTGATCAGTTCACGACGTGGCAGGGTGAGGAAAAGCGGTGCGTCATTTCAGTCGTCGACGGGCAATCCTTCTCGGCACGGTGGGGCTGCTGGTCGGCCTTGCCGCGCCGCAGCCGGGGCTCGGCCAGTCGCCGAGCGATCAGCAGCGGCTGATCGATCGGGCGCGGATCATGCTCGAGGAGTTCCAGACCGATCCGAACTTCGCCAACGTCCCGATCTACGTGCAGAACGCCTACGCGGTGCTGATCGTGCCCGACATGCTGCAGGGCGGCCTGATCATCGGCGCCGAGCACGGCGTGGGCGTGCTGGTCGCCCGCGACCCGGTCAGCGGGTCCTGGGGCGACCCGGCCTTCTACGAGATCTGGGGCGGTAGCCTCGGCCTGCAGATCGGCGGCCGCTCGTCGGACGTCATCTTCACCCTGATGAACCCGCAGGCGGTCGACAAGCTGTTGACCACGAGCTTCAAGATGGGAGCGGATGCGAGCTTGGCCGTCGGCCGCATCGGGGCCGGGGTCGGCGCCGGCACGACCATCCGCTTCGGCGAGGACATCTACGTCTTCTCGCGCAGCCGCGGCCTCTACGGCGGGCTGGCCCTCGATGGCAGCGTCGTCAACGAGAAGACGGAATGGAACGAGGCGTTCTACGGCCAGGGCGTCGCGGCCCGACAGATCCTGCGGGGCGAGCTGAGCCCTCGTCCCGGGGCCGCCGGGCTCCGCCAAGTGCTCGCCCGCTTCTAGTCGATCCGGCGGCCCGGGCGCCGGCGACGCCGGCAAAGCAGCTTGTGACTTATTCTAACTTTACAGTGGAGCGCTTCCTTTTGCCATAACCGGCACGCGCTGATAGCGCCTTGGCCCGTCGCACAACCTCTTTTGACGGGACCACCGTGAATGGGCATGGCATTTCGCGTCGATCCAGAGGACACCACCTCGAGCTCGCGCGGGCCGACGGACGGACCAATCACACTCTCGGGGCGGGTGCTGGGGCAGCTCGCCACGGCCGAGCAGCTCGTGGTCTGGGCCTTTCGGGAAGCGGCGAGCGACGAGGCGGCGGCAGCCGAGCGCCTGACCCGCGGCTTCCGCCTCGCCTTCGACTGCCAGCTCATCGGCGCTGCCGCCTGCGGCTTCGATGGGCTGCGCCGCTGCCTCGCTGCCGAGCCTTCCCTGGCACCGCGCCTCTGCCCCCTTCGCTGCGCCTGCATCGGCATCGACGAGGAGCGCCTGCTGCACGGCTTGGCGGCAGCCCAGCTCGGCGACCGCGCGCAGCACGACAGCCAGTGCGGTCGCTTCGTCGCGCCAGCAGCGCGGCTGCAGCTCTGGCGGCAGAGCAAGTTGTTCACCTCGGCGATGCGCCGCGCGGCCCTGGTTCTGCCAGATCCACGGTTTCTGGCGCCAGGGCGCGCCCCCCGGCTACACTGAATGGCATCGGCGCAGCCGGCCATGTGGCATCGCGCCTGGTTCCTGGCCGGGATCGCCGCGGGCACCGTCGCTTGGCTCGTGCTCGCGGCGCCCTGACCGCAGCCGAGCCTTGCCGCTCGCCGCGCAACCTGGCTCGGCGCACCGCACGGTGCGGCGTGGCGACAGGCCCGCCTTTCTGCTACGCCGATGACCGAGGTAGCAAGCGGGAGGCCGGCCTTGAAGAAGCTCATCAACGACGTCGACTCGATCCTGACGCAGAGCCTGGAGGGCTTCGGCCGGGCGCACGGCGATCTCGTCGCGGTCAACCTCGAGCCCGCCTTCATTCGCCGCCGGACGCCGACCAGGTCCGGCAAGGTCGCCGTTATCTCGGGCGGCGGATCCGGCCACGAGCCCCTGCACGGCGGCTATGTCGGGATGGGGATGCTGGATGCCGCCTGCCCGGGCCAAGTCTTCACCTCGCCGACCCCAGACCAGATGGTGGCCGCCGCCGAGGCGGTCGATTCGGGGGCCGGCGCGCTCTTCATCGTGAAGAACTACGAAGGCGACGTCATGAACTTCGACATGGCGGCCGAGATGGCGTCGGGCAAGTCGGCGCGTGTGCTGACCAACGACGACGTCGCCGTCGAGAACTCGAGCTACACCACCGGCCGGCGCGGGGTGGCAGGCACCGTGGTGGTCGAGAAGATCGTGGGAGCTGCGGCCGAGACCGGCATGGACCTCGCCGCCCTCGAGGGGCTCGGCAACCGGGTCAACGCCGCGACGCGGTCGATGGGGGCGGCGCTGACCAGCTGCACCGTCCCGGCCGCGGGTGGGCCGAACTTCGCGATCGGCGACGACGAGATGGAGATGGGCGTCGGCATCCATGGCGAGCCCGGCCGCCGCCGCATCAAGCTGGCCTCCGCCTCGGCCGTGGTCGAGGAGATGATGCAGGCGATTCTCGGCGACCTGGCGCCGGGCAAGGGCGACGACGTGCTGCTGCTGGTCAACGGCTTCGGCGCGACACCGCTGATGGAGCTCTATCTCGTCTACGACGAGGCGCGACGGCGCGCCGAGGCCGCGGGGCTCACCGTTGCCCGCTCGCTCGTCGGCAACTGGTGCACCTCGCTCGACATGGCCGGCTGCTCGCTGACGCTGACCCGCCTCGACGCCGAGCTCGCCGGCCTCTGGGACGCGCCCGTGCACACGCCGGCCCTGCGCTGGGGCTGCTGACGGCATGGGGGCGCTAGAGGACGCTCTCAAGGCCGCAACTGGCGCCGATCCGGCGCTCGACCGCGAGTTGGCGACGCAGCTCGGCGCGCCGCCCAGCGACTACACCGCCTCCGTGGATGCCGCCCTGAAGCTCATCCACCTGACATTGCCGGGCTGGGGATGGCATGTCGGCTGGCACGCCGATGGGGTCACGCCGTATGCCAGCCTGCACGATCAGGCGCGCACGGTGCACGTCGAGGCCGCAGCACCGTCCGTGCCACTGGCCCTGCTGCGGGCGATGGCCGAGGCACTGGCAAGGAAGGCTTCTCCCCAGCCCGCCCCGCCGCCCTGATCTCGGCTGCGGTTGGCGGCTGCACCACCCGCATCGCTGCAGGGTCGCGGACCTAGGCGTGCGCGCGCGACAAGACGTCGGCGAGCCGCGTCGGCTCCGGCAGCCGATGCCGAAGCAGGGTGCGCATCACCCACGCCACCGCCGTGTCGAGGTCGATCTTGTGGCCGACCGAGACGAACAGCGGCCGGCAGCCGGCCTTGCTGCGGAGCACCGCGCCGACGATCTCGCCTTTGTCCCTGAGCGGGCTCACGGCGCCCGGCTCCTGTCCCGGGAGGGCGAAGCGGCCGAGCAGGCGCGACTTGGCGACACCGACAGTGGGACGATCGGCCAGGAGACCGAGATGGCTGGCGAAGCCGACGCGACGCGGGTGTGCACGCCCCTGGCCGTCCACCATCACGAGATCGACGGGCGGCTCCAGCATCACCAGGGCGGCCATCGCCGCGGGCACCTCGCGAAACGAAAGGAAGCCCGATCGGTAGGGAAAGGTGACGGGCAGCGCCGCCTGTGCGCTCTGCACGATCTGCAACGTCGCCGCATCGAGGAGCACCGCGGCGGCGAAAGCGGTGCGCCCGTCCCGGGCGAAGTGGACGTCGACACCGGCGATCCGCCGCGGCGCGAAGCCTTCGGGCGCCTGTTCCACGACCTCGCGGCGAAGGGCTTCCTGAACCAGCCGCGCTTGGGCTAGATCGGTTGGCCAATCCAGGGGAGGACCAGGATGACCGGGCCGAAGCTCGTGGTGCCCAAGGCTGCCACCGACACGCACATGCATTTCTACGGCCCCTTCGACCGCTATCCGCTGCCCGCCGATACCACGCGGAAGGCCCCGGAGGCACTGCTCCCGGCCTATCGCGAGGTGCAACAGCGACTGGGGCTCGAGCGTGTCGTGATCGTCCAGCCGGCGGGCTATCGCTATGACAACGCGGTGACCATGGCGAATGTCGCCGCCATCGGCGAGACCGCCCGCGCCGTGGTGGTGGTGCCGCTCGGCACACCGGAGGCCGAGCTCGAGCGGTTGACCGAGGCGGGAGCGCGCGGCCTGCGCGTGTTCATGCTGGATGGCGGGGTCTACGACTGGCCGCACCTGCCCGACCTCGCTGCGATGGTCCGTCCATTCGGCTGGCATCTGCAGCTCCAGCTCGACGGCCGCGAGCTGATCGAGCGGATGGATCTGGTCAGCCGACTGAACATCCAGCTGGTGATCGACCACACGGGCAAGTTCCTCGAGCCCGTCGAGCCCGACCACCCGGCCTTCAGCTGCCTGCGCGAGCTCGTCCAGGAGGGGGCCTACGTCAAGCTCTCCGCGCCCTACGAGACGTCGAAGGCAGGCCCCCCCACCTATGCCGATGTCGGCATCCTGGCCAAGATCCTGGTCAGGGAGGCGCCGGACCGGATGCTCTGGGCGACCAACTGGCCGCATCCGGGCCACTTCCCCAAGGACGAGGCGATGCTGCTCGACACGCTGCTCGACTGGGCGCCAGACCCGCACACCCAGCGGCTGATCCTCAAGGACAACCCGGCCCGGCTCTACGGCTTCCCCAAGGCCGCGTGAAAGGACCGATCATGGCGACCGCCGAGTCACTCTTTCTCGAGCCAGGCCCGGACGTGCCGAACTCGCCTCTGCCGGTGCTGCTTTATCGCGGGGCCTTCGCCCCTGGCCCCGATCTCGCTGGCCAGCTCGAAGCGGCCTTCGAGCGCCACGGCTGGCGCGGCCTCTGGCGCAACGGCATCTTCTCCTGGCACCACTTCCATGACAACGCGCACGAGGTCCTGGGCATCGCCGCCGGCGAAGCCCTGGTCCAGCTCGGCGATGCGATCGGCCCCGAGGTTCGCCTCGCCGCCGGCGATGTCGTGGTGCTGCCGGCCGGCACCGGCCACAAGCGGCTGTCGGCGAGCGCCGATCTTCTGGTGGTCGGCGGCTATCCGGCGGGACAGGAGGCTCA
Source organism: uncultured Geminicoccaceae bacterium (assembly GCA_964460465.1). Classification (GTDB taxonomy): domain Bacteria; phylum Pseudomonadota; class Alphaproteobacteria; order Geminicoccales; family Geminicoccaceae; genus SLRI01. The sequence goes on from CAYWSB010000019.1 coordinate 29,862, forward strand.
CCGGACCTTGCGCGCGGGCGACGGCGGCGGCGACGTGGCGGCGCGTTGCGCCGCCGTAAAGCTGCCGGCAAGCGACCCGGTGAGCGGCGACGCAGGGCAGTTGCTGCAGGCCTGGCGGACAGCGCGGCCCTGACGGCGTGACGCCGGGCCTTGATGTGGATCAAGGTCGGCCAGGGCTGCAGCGCCTAGAAGACCCTTAAGGACGAGCATTGGGCGGTGCTCGGCTCGCGAGGGAAGGCACTTCATGCTGCAGATCCGCATTCACGGGCGCGGCGGCCAGGGTGTGGTCACCGCCGCCGAGCTGCTTTCCATTGCCGCCTTCGAGCAGGGCCGGCATGCGCAAGCGTTTCCGAGCTTCGGCTCGGAGCGCACCGGCGCACCGGTGGTCGCCTTCTGCCGCATCGACGACCTGCCGATCCGGTTGCGCGAGCCGATCCTCGCCCCCGACGTCCTGATCGTCCAGGACCCCACGTTGCTGCACCAGGTCGACGTCTTTCAGGGACTGGACCCCGATGGCTACGTGCTGATCAACAGCCGTCGCGGCTTCGCCGAGCTCGGTCTCGGCGAGATCACCGACCGCTATCGCGCCGACCGGCTGATCACCGTGCCGGCGACACAGATCGCCTTGCGGCATCTCGGGCGGCCGCTGCCCAACGCGGTGCTGCTCGGCGGCTTCGCGGCGTTGACCGGGCTGATCAGCCTCGACGCCGTGGCGCACGCGATCCACGACAAGTTCAGGGGCGACGTGGCGGCGCACAATGTCGATGCCGCGCGCGAAGCCTTCGCCGCGGTCGCCGAGCGGCTGTCCGGGCCGCCAGCCGAGACGGCCAGCGCGAGTGAGGAGAGCCGGCCATGCTGAAGCAGATCGAGGGCTCGGTCGCGGTCGCCGAGGCGGTCGCCCTCTGCCGCCCCGAGGTCATCTGCGCCTATCCGATCTCGCCGCAAACCCACATCGTCGAGGGCCTGGGCGCGCTCGTGAAAAGCGGCGCGCTCGAGCCGTGCGCCTTCATCAACGTCGAAAGCGAGTTCGCCGCGATGAGCGTCGCCATCGGCAGCTCGGCGACGGGCGCCCGCACCTACACCGCGACCGCGAGCCAGGGCCTCTTGTTCATGGCGGAGGCCGTCTACAACGCCTCGGGCCTCGGCCTGCCGATCGTCATGACGGTGGCGAACCGCGCGATCGGGGCACCCATCAACATCTGGAACGACCACAGCGATTCGATGAGCCAGCGCGACAGCGGCTGGCTGCAGCTCTTCGCCGAGAGCAACCAGGAGGCGCTGGATCTGCACATCCAGGCGTTCAAGCTCGCCGAGGAGCTCTCCATGCCGGTGATGGTCTGCATGGACGGCTTCATCCTCACCCACGCCTACGAGCGGGTCGAGATGCCGAGCCAGGCCGACGTTGACGCTTTCCTGCCGCCTTATGAGCCGCGGCAGGTGCTCGACCCGGAGGAGCCCGTCTCGATCGGGGCGATGGTGGGGCCCGAGGCCTTCATGGAGGTCCGCTATTTGGCGCATGCCAAGCAGACCATGGCGCTCGAGCGGATTCCCGAGATCGCCCGCGAGTTCGAGGCGCGGTTCGGCCGGGCTTCGGGCGGGCTGGTCCGCGGCTACCGCATCGCGGACGCCGAGACCATCGTCGTGGCGTTGGGCTCCGTCGTCGGCACGCTCGAGGAGACGATCGACGCCATGCGCGACGCCGGGGTGCGGATCGGCCTCCTCTCGATCCGCTCCTTCCGCCCGTTCCCGCTCGCCGCCGTGCGCGCCGCCCTGGAGGGGACCCAGCGGGTGGTCGTGCTGGAGAAGAGCTTCTCGGTCGGCCTCGGCGGCGTCGTCTCCACCGATGTTCGCCTCGCGCTTTCGGGAGTGCAGCTCCACGGCTACACGGTCGTCGCCGGGCTCGGCGGCCGGTCGATCACCAAGGCCTCCCTCCAGCGCGTTCTGGGCGAGGCGGTCGCGGACAGGCTGCCGCCGCTGACCTTCCTCGATCTCGACTGGGGCATCGTCAACCGCCAGCTCGCCCGCGAGGCCGCGATGCGGCGCAGCGGCCCGATCGCCGAGAACCTGCTGCGCGATCTCGGCACGGTCCAGGCCAAGGTCCATTGAGGGCGATGCCATGACCCAGCCCGTCAAGTTCTACCAGACCGGCACCTTCACCGTCGGCAACCGCCTGCTCTCGCCCGAGGAGCGCACAGTCCAGGCATCGCTGAACCGCAACAACTCGCTGAACTCGGGCCACCGTGCCTGCCAGGGCTGCGGCGAGGCGCTGGGTGCCCGCTACGCCGTCGATGCAGCGATTCGGGCGACCGGCGGCAAGCTCATCGCCGCGAACGCGACGGGCTGCCTCGAGGTCTTCTCCACCCCCTATCCCGAGACCTCCTGGCAGCTCCCCTGGCTGCACTCGCTCTTCGGCAACGCCGCCGCCGTCGGCACCGGGATCGCCGCCGCCCTTCACGTCAAGGCGCAGAAGGCCGGCAAGGCCACAAGCGACATCCGGGTGATCGCCCAGGGGGGCGACGGCGGCACCACCGACATCGGCTTCGGCTGCCTGTCCGGCATGTTCGAGCGCAACGACGACGTGCTCTACATCTGCTACGACAACGAAGCGTACATGAACACCGGTGTGCAGCGCAGCTCGGCCACCCCGCCGGCGGCCCGAACCGCGACCACCCAGGCGCTCGGCGACGCGCCCGGAGCTGCCTTCGGCCAGGGCAAGAACCTGCCGCTGATCGCCATGGCGCACGAGATTCCCTACGTGGCGACCGCGACGGTGGCGGACCTGCACGACCTCGAGGCCAAGGTCGAGAAGGCGATGACCTTCCGCGGGGCGCGCTACCTCCACGTCTTCGTCCCCTGCCCCTTGGGCTGGGGCTCGGCCAGCTGCGACACCATCAAGCTCGCCAGACTCGCCCGCGAGACCGGCATCTTCCCGGTGTTCGCGGCGGAGAACGGCGCGGTGACCGAGGTCAGCAAGATCCGCCGTCGGGTGCTGGTCGAGGCCTATCTCCGGCTGCAGAAGCGATTCGCCCATCTCTTCGGTGATCCGGGGCATCCCGAGATCGTGGCCAGGATCCAGGCGCAGGCCGACCGCAACATCCAGCGCTTCGGCCTGCTCGACGAGGGAGTCCGGCCATGACCATGCAGAAGCCCTTCGCGATCACCCTCGATCCCGGCTCTTCGCTGGCCAACAAGACCGGCACCTGGCGGACCGAGCGGCCGGTGTATGTCGATCGGCTGCCGCCGTGCAACGCCCAGTGCCCGGCCGGCGAGGACATCCAGGGTTGGCTGTACCACGCCGAGAGCGGCGACTACGAGGCCGCCTGGCGGCATCTAACCCGGGACAACCCCTTCCCGGCGATCATGGGCCGGGTCTGCTACCATACCTGCGAGAGCGTGTGCAATCGGGCCCAGCTCGACGAGGCTGTGGGCATCAACTCGGTCGAGCGCTTTCTCGGTGACGAGGCGATCCGCCGGGGCTGGGGCTTCAAGCGGCCGGCGACCGAAAGCGGCAGGCATGTGCTGGTTGTTGGCGCCGGCCCCTCCGGCCTCTCGGCCGCCTACCAACTGAGGCGTCTCGGCCATGCGGTCACCGTCATCGAGGCGGGACCGCTGGCGGGAGGCATGATGCGCTTCGGCATCCCGAAATACCGCCTGCCGCGCGACGTGCTGGATGCCGAGGTGGCGCGGCTGATCGAGGTCGGCGTCAGGCTTCGGCTGAACGAGAAGGTGAACGACCTCGCGGCGACAATCAGGGCCGAGCGGGCGGATGCCACCTTCCTCGCGATCGGCGCGCACATGGCCCGCCGCGCCTACATCCCGGCCAAGGATTCGGCGCGGATTCTCGATGCCGTGTCGGTGCTCCGCTCGATGGAGGAAAGCGACCAGCCGATGCTCGGTCGCCGCGTAGTCGTCTATGGCGGCGGCAACACGGCCCTCGATGTCGCCCGCACCGCCCGACGGCTGGGTGCGACCGAAGCTGTCATCGTCTACCGCCGCAATCGCGAGCGCATGCCGGCGCACGACTTCGAGCTCGAGGAGGCGCTCGAGGAAGGGGTGATGGTCAAGTGGCTGAGCACCATCACCAAGGCCGAGGGCGAGACACTCACGATCGAGAAGATGGCGCTCGACGAGAAGGGTTTCCCTCAGCCGACCGGCGAGTTCGAGACGCTCGACGCGGACAGCCTGGTCCTTGCCCTCGGTCAGGAGGTCGATCTGGCGCCGCTCGAGACGGTCGATGGCCTCACCGTCGAGGACGGCGTGGTGCAGGTCGATCCGCTGACCATGATGACCGGCCACCCCGGCCTCTTCGCCGGCGGCGACATGGTCCCGGCCGAGCGCAACGTCACCATCGCCATCGGCCACGGCAAGAAGGCGGCCCGGCATATCGACGCCTGGCTCCGCGGCGAGACCCTCGACCGTGAACCCAAGCACCCGGTCGCCACCTTCGACCGGCTCAACACCTGGTACTACAGCGACGCGCCCAAGACCGTGCAGCCGCAGCTCGACATCGCCCGGCGGACCAGCAGCTTCGACGAGGTGCAGGGCGGCCTCACCGAGGAAACCGCGCTGTTCGAGGCGCGCCGCTGCCTGAGCTGCGGCAACTGCTTCGAATGCGACAACTGCTACGGCGTCTGCCCCGACAATGCCGTGATCAAGCTCGGCCCCGGCAAGCGCTTCGCCTTCGACTACGACTATTGCAAGGGCTGCGGCATCTGCGCCGCCGAATGTCCCTGCGGTGCCATCGACATGGTCAAGGAGACCGTCTGAGCCGTCAATTCGTGGCGCCGAGGAAGCGGTCGAGCCAGCGGCGCAGCTCGTGCAGGACGTAGGTCTCGCCCGGGTCGGCGGCACCCGGCCGTGCTGGTCGCGCGAGTGGCGGGCTGACCCCGGCCAGCAGGTCCGGCGGGGCGGTTTCGCGCATCACCTGGGCGAAGATGCGGGCCGGCAGATCGGCCCCCGAGACGCCGGGCATCGGCCGGTTGTCATCGCGGCCGACCCACACACCCAGGACCATCTCGCCCGAGAAGCCCACGAACCAGGCGTCGCGGCTGTCCTGCGTCGTGCCGGTCTTGCCCATCACCTGCCGGTCCGGCAGTGCGGCCGCCTGGCCCGAGCCGTAGCGAACGACGCTCGCCAGCATGTTGCGGAGCTGGCGGGCCACCACGGGATCGATCACCTGCACCGAGGTGTCCCGGTGCTGATAGAGCACCCGGGCCGCAGCATCGGAGACCCGCTCGACACCGAACACCGGCCGCCTGATGCCGTCCATGGCGAACGGCTGGTAGGCGGCGGTCAGCTCCAGCGGTGTGACCTCCGAGGTGCCGAGCGCCAGCGAGGGCACGGGCCTGAGTTCGCTGCCGATGCCGAGCAGCCGGGCGCGCTCCGCCACTTTCGGCAGTCCCACCTCCTGCCCAAGGCGGACGGCCACGGTGTTGATCGAGCGGGCCAGCGCCTCGTCGAGGGTCGCCGAGTCGTAGGCGCGCCCACCCTGGTTGCCGGGCGTCCAGCCACCGATGGTGAGCGGCCGCGCGTCGACGCGGTCGCCCGGTGCCCGGCCGTTCTCGATGGCCGCCAGGAAGACGAAAGGCTTGAACGCGGAGCCCGGCTGACGCTGGCCGAAGGCGGCGCGGTTGAAGCGGTTGGTGCGGTAGCTGCGGCCGCCCACCATCGCCCGAACGGCGCCTCTGCCGTCGAGGAGCACGAGGGCCGCCTCGATCCCGGGAAGGCCGCCGAGCTGGCTGGCCACTGCCTGCTCGGCCACGCGCTGCAACCGGGGGTCGAGCGTGGTGCGAACGACCCAGCTCTGCTGCGGTTTGCCGAGATGCTGGGTCAGCCCGTCCAGGACCCAGTCGGTGAAATGGCCGGCCACCTCGGAGCCACCGGCCGTCGCGAGCCGCGCCGGATGGGCCCGGGCCTCGGCCGCCTGCTCGCTGGTGATCTTGCCGGTCTCAGCCATGAGCCGAAGCACCGTGGCCGCCCGGCGATTGGCACGGTCGAGGTCGTTGGTCGGCGCGAAGCGCGAGGGTGCCTGGAGGAGCCCGGCGATGAGCGCCGCCTCGGCGAGGTTCAAATCCGCCGCGGGTTTGCCAAAATAGCGCTGCGCCGCTGCCTCCACGCCGTAGGCGCCCGCACCCAGATAGACGCGGTTGAGGTAGAGCTCGAGGATCTCGTCCTTCGATAGCCGAGCCTCGAGCCACAGGGCCAGGATCAGCTCCTGCATCTTGCGCCTGAGCGCCCGCTCAGGCGTGAGGAACAGGTTCTTGGCGAGTTGCTGGGTGAGCGTGCTGCCACCAGCCACCACTTCGCCGGAGCGGAGATTGCTGAAGAGCGCACGCAGGGTGCCGCGGACGTCGAGACCGAAGTGGCTGTAGAAGCGACGGTCCTCCGTGGCGATGACAGCGTCCCGCAACACCCGGCTGACCTCGCCCAGGCGGACGAAGGCGGTGCCGCTCGCCCCACGTTCCGCCAGCACGCTGCCGTCGGCGGCGATCAGCGTGACCCGGGCCTGCTCTGCATCGGTGAAGAGTGCATCGGTGTCGGGGAGGTCCGGCGCGTAGACGACGAAGAGACCGACCCAGAGAACGAAGGCGCCGACCACGAGCGGTGGGATGAGCCGCAGGAGCCGACGCAGCGGCCGCCGCCGCTTCGGCGCCGGGGCGCGCGTGCCGACCGGGCTGCGCACCCGCGTCGGCTCGGCGGGCTGCTCTCTTGAGGCGCGCAGGCGTCGGGTCATCGAGCTCCGGCAAAGCAATGGGAAGGCGGCACGGGTGGTGGTCGTCGAGATCGCAGCGGTGGGCCCGGATTGCAAGTCTCGGCCAAGCGCTTAGCTTGAGGTTCCAGGAAGGTGTTGTAGGAGCGACGAGCGACATGACCCCAACCGACCCGGCGTTCCGCCGCAGCCTCGTCCTCCCGGAGCCCAAGGATCCACGGCTGACCCGGCCGGTGACCGGCATCGACCAAGAGGGCCGACAAGCCGAGGCTGCCGTCGTTCACGAGCGGCCGCTGACGCTCTTTCTGAACGACCAGGAGATCGTCACGATGATGACGATCGGCGATCACCCCGACTATCTGGCCCTGGGCTACCTCCTCAATCAGAACATGCTGCGCGCCGACGATCGGGTCACCGCGATTGATCATGACGAGGACCTCGAGGTGGTCGTGGTGCGGACCGCGCGGGCAACGAACTACGAGGCGAAGCTCAAAAAGAAGGTGCGCACCTCGGGCTGTGCCCAGGGCACCGTCTTCGGCGACGTCATGGAGAAGTTCGAGGCGGTGCGTCTGCCCGGCGATGCGGTGCTCAGGACGTCCTGGCTCTATGCCTTGACAAAGGCCATCAACACCTGCCCCTCGCTCTATCTCGAAGCCGGTGCGATCCACGGCTGCGCACTCTGCGAAGGCCCGGAAGTCCTGCTTTATATGGAGGACGTCGGCCGTCACAACGCGGTGGACAAGATCGCCGGCTACATGTTCCGCCACGGGCTCGAGGCGCACGACAAGATCTTCTACACCACCGGTCGGCTCACCTCGGAGATGGTCATCAAGACGGTGCAGATGGGCATTCCCATCCTGGTCTCCCGGTCGGGCTTCACCGCCTGGGGGGTCGATCTGGCGCGGCAGGCGGGGTTGACGCTCGTCGGCCGGGCGCGCGGCCGCCGCTTCCTGGCACTGTCAGGAACCGAGCGTATCGTCTTCGACGCGGATCTCGATACAGCGGACGAGGAGGACAGGAAGCATCACCGCAAGGCTGCCGAGCCGGACGACGCGCATGTCTGAGCATCGGGTCGGCGGCGTGCTGCTCGCGGGCGGGCAGGCGCGGCGGATGGGTGGCGGCGACAAGTGCCTGCTCGACCTCGCCGGCCGGCCGATCCTGCGGCTCGCGATGGAGCGGCTGCAACCGCAGGTGTCGGTCTTGGCGCTCAACGCGAATGGCGATCCGACGCGTTTCGCCGGCTACCGCCTGCCGGTCCTCGCCGATGTCGTCGAAGGCTTCGCCGGCCCGCTGGCCGGCGTGCTCACCGGCATGACCTGGCTGCGCCGCGCCGATCCTGAGGCCGAGTGGCTGGTGACGTGTCCTACCGACACGCCCTTCTTTCCCGCCGATCTGGTGAGCCGGCTCCTGGATGTCGCGACAATGGCCGGGGCCGAGGTTGCCTTCGCCGCCTCCGGCGGGCGCGCCCACCCTGTGTTCGGCCTCTGGCGAGTGTCCCTGGAGCCGGCCTTGCGCCAGGCGCTGGTCGATGAGGGCGAGCGGAAGATCGACCGTTTCGCCGGCCGCTTTCGGGTAGCGGAGGCGGCGTTCACCAATGCGCCTTTCGATCCATTCTTCAATATCAACCGGCCCGAGGACCTCGCCGAGGCAGTACGGCTGTCAGAGCTCGTCGAACAGGGTCCGCAGCCGTAGGAGCGCCGTCCGGAGACGCTCGCTCTCGATCGCGAAGCAGATCCGCACATGCCCCTCGTTGGCTTCGCCGAAGGTATAGCCGGCGGCGATACCGACCTTGCAGCGCGCGAGCGCTGCCCGGGCGAAGGCGAGGCTGTCGGTCAAGCCCTCGAGCTTCGGAAAGGCGTAGAACGCCCCCTCCGGCAACGGCAGCTCGACCTTGGGATGGCTGCCGACGATCTCCATGACGATGTCACGATTGGTCCGGGTGCGTTCGACGAACGACGCGACGAACCCCTCGCCGTGCTTGAGCGCTGCGAGCCCGCCGGCCTGGGCGAACACGGTGGCCCCGGTGTTGTTGCACTCGGCCAGCACGGCCATGGGCTCGACCAGGTGCTTCGGCGTCACCATCCAACCCAGCCGCCAGCCGGTCATCGCCCAGGCCTTGGAGAAGCCGTTCAGCACAAAGACCGGCTCGTCCTCGCCTGCGATCTCGAGAAACGAGAAGGCCGGATCGCGACCCTCGAACACGTTGCGATGGTAGACCTCGTCGGCAATCAGGCCGAGGCCGTGGCGGCGGCAGAGGTCGAGCAGCGCCCGGCCCTCGTTCGCGCGCATGATCCAGCCCGTCGGGTTGGAGGGCGTGTTCACGTAGACCGCCTTGGTGCGGGGCGTCACAGCGGCCTCGACGGCGTCGAGATCGAGCAGCCAGCGGCCGTCACCGACCCGCAGGCGGACGTCGACGTGGCGCGCCCCCATCAACTGCGCCGCGACCCGGACATTCGGCCAGTACGGCCCGATCAGGATGATTTCGTCATCCTGCTCGAGCAGGCATTCGCACGCGACGACGACCGAGAGCATGGTGGACCCGGCGACGGAGATCCGATCGGGATGCAGGTCGATCCGATAGAGCCGGTCGAGATAGGTCTTGAGACCCTGGCGCAGCTCCGACGTGCCGCGCGAGTAGGAGTAGAATGTGCGGCCCTCGTCGAGCGCCACCTTGGCCGCCTCGCGGATGAAGTCGGGGGTGACGATGTCGCTCTCGCCGAACCAGAGCGGGATCACCTCCGGATCGCCGAGCGCACCGATGGCCACCTTGCTGATGCCCGAAAGCTCCAGCCGCTCGATCGTCTCCCGTATCGCCATGCCTCGCCTCGCTGTCATGCGCCGGCGCGGTCATACCTCGCTCAGTGTACCGGCGCCAGCTGCCCGACGATCGGGCTGCAGACCGCCGGCAGCAGCACGCAGTCGAGCGGCCAGTCGAAGACGAAGGTGCAGCCGCGGTAGTCCGCGGTGCCAGTGCTCTCGACACGAATCTTGCCACCCAGCCGCTGGATGATCCGGCGGACCAGGGCGAGGCCGATGCCGCAGCCGGCCGACTGGCCGGCGCGCGCCCGGAACAGCGCGAAGATGCGTTCATGCGCATCTGGCGGAATGCCCGGCCCGTCGTCGCTGACCCGGAAGACCGCGCGTTGGCCATCGCGGGCGACGCTGATATGCAACTGCACCTCGTCGCGATCGTGGTGCCTTATCGCATTGTCGATCAGGTTGCGGAGCACTAGTGCCAACGGCGGCTCGGCAGTGAAGAGCATCGGCAGGCGGCTATCCAGGGTAAGCTCGACGTCTCGCGTCGGTGCCAAGAGCGCCAGCTGCTCCCTGATCAACGCCTCGACGTCGCAGGGCCCGAGGGGTCCCGAGACCTGGCTGGCCTGCGCGTAGCGGAGCAGGTCGCGGAGCATGCGGTCCATCCGCGCGAGCTGGTCGCGGACCCGGTCCAGGTTGACGAGAACGGTATCCGGGAGGCTCCCGGCTTCGGCGTCGATCCAACCCACGATGGTCGCCGTTGTCCTCAGCGGCGCGCGCAGATCATGCCCGACCGTCGCGGCGAAGTTTTCCAGCTCGGTGTTCGAGCGCTCCAGCTCCGCCGTATAGGTGACGATGCGGTTGGCCATTGCATCCATCTCGATCGCCAGCTCGGCGATCTCATCGCTCCCGTCCAGTCTGAGGTCGGTGCACCGGCGGTCGTCGGCCAGGGCGCGCAGCTTCTCCTCGAGCTGCCGGATCGGCCGGATCACCAGCCGGTCAACGCCAACGAAGAGGCTTAGGGCCATGAAGAAGCCGGCGACCAGGAGACTTGCCGTGATGGCAAAATTGACCTGTCGGATGGCCTCCTTGATCGCGGCCAGCGGATAGGCTGCCGCCACGGTCCAGCCCCATGGACCAAACGTACGGGCGACCACGAGATGCGGCGCCCCGTCGAGATGGTGGACGAATGCGGCGTCGGTTGTCGGCAGCTGTGCGCCCCAGCGGCCCGGCCCCGCCGGCTTCAGCTCGTCGGGATGGAGGATCTGCCCTGCCCGGTCGGACACGATGAGACGCACGTTCGCGCGCGCTGCGAGATCCGCCAGGTCCTTGAGCGCGCTCGCCTGATATCGCTGGACGTAGACTTCGACCGTATCGAGGCCATAGGTCTGCAGCACCTGCTGGCGTTCGTTGATCATGCGCAGGGCGGCATTGTCCAGCAGATGGGCGAGCAGCGCCCCGCGCTGGCTGGTCAACTGCCGATCCTGGGTGAAGCTGCTGACGGCCCATTGCAGGGCGAGACCACCCAGCACCACCGGGAGCAGCACGACCAGTAGCTTCTTGCGGAGACGCATGGCGGTCACCTGAACAGCCGACCACGCGCGAGCTCGAGAAGCTCGTGGGGCGGGACGATCCCGAGCGTGTCGGCCGTTTCGAGATTGAGAGAGAAATCCACCCGATGCGGTGCGCGAAGCCGTACTTGGGAAGCCACGGCTTCATCGAGCAGATGCATGGCGAGGGCGGCCGCGTCCCGGCCGATGCCGCGCGCCTCTGGCGCCAAGGACATCAATGCGCCAGCGGCGACTGCCGCTTCGCCGGGTGCATAGATCACTGGCCTTCCGGTTTGGACCTCGATGGCTTGAACCAGGCGATCGACTGGTGCCGATGGGTCGAACGCCAGCCAGAATGCGTCGATCTGCTGCTCGCCAGCGGCGACGACAGCGCCGGCGACCACAGTGTCCAGCATGGCCGCTGTGCCTTGACCGACCTCGAGCGCAAGGGGGATCGGCACGAAGCTCGCCGCCGCAACGATATCATCGAACGGGCTTGGGTTCGCCTCAAGGCCACCGATCGTCTGGTACAGCAGGCCGATTCGCAGCGGGGTGCCGGTACGTGTGGCCAGGAGGCGATCGGCGATCGCGAAAGCCGCGCCCGGCGGCAGCTGGCCGACGATGCCGGCAGCGCGCGGCAGCGGTCTGCCTTCGGCCGGCGTTGTCAGGGCGAGGGCCAGCCGGCGTGGCACGAAGGCAAAGAGATGGGGTGTCGTGGAGCCGAGCAGGGCCGTGTCGGCCCGCTCCGCCGCCGCAGCACCGAAGCTCACGACGAGATCCGCAGACGTCAGGTCGGGATAGCTGAGTGAGCGCTCACGACCGTCCACTTCCAGGCGACGCCAGACGAACGATGCCACACGACCGTCGGCTGCAAGATGCCCGGCTAGCGCCGCCTTGAACGCCGGGACAACGCTGTTGCCGGTCGATGCGCCCAGGCTGTCGAGCACGACGATCCGCAGGGAGACACGATCGTCCTCGTGGATCCAGGCGACGAGAGCACCCACGATGAGAAGGACGGGCAGGAGCACACCAGTGCGCACGGTTCACCTGGAGCGAGGTGGAAAAGTTAAGGTATATTATCCTATTTCGTCTCCCGCTACAACGCCCTCGATCTCAATGAGCTCGGCGGCCTCCAGCACCACCCGGCCATTGCCGGAGACAGCCCGACAGACGTCCAGCACGCCTCCCGACGGATCGAGGCGCAGCGCGCCGAGGCCCCTGCCCTTGCCCGCTCCACAGTCGAGGTGGATCAGCCTGCCGCCACGGGCACCCGAGCGCACGAGCACCGCCGCGTCGCTGATCGGATGGTGGCCGATGACGACGGTGGTTTCCTGCGGCACCGAGTCGAGCCAGCGATAGGTGCGGATCGGCTTCTTGCGCGCGTCCAGCCGGCTCGCCTCACCGTAGAGTGCGAGCGACTTGAGCTTCGCAGGGAGGCTCTGACTCTTGAGCATGGGCGGCGCCATCGCGCCATGCACCAGCACGGTTGGACCAAGAGTGACGAGGAACGGCGCCTGACGGAAAGCCTCGACAAAGCGCTTCTTCAGCCGTGCTCCGTCCGGAGCGACATCCAACTGCTCGATGGTGACGGCGAGATCGCTGTCGACGATCGTCGGGTTGCCCTTCAGTGTCCGATGGAGCTTGTCGTCGTGGTTGCCGCGGATGAACAGCCCGCGGCCGCTCGCGAGCACCGCCAGCATCTGCCGAACGGTGGCGGCGCTGTCCGGTCCACGATCGACCAGGTCGCCGAGCGATACCAGGAAGCGGTCTTCCTGCTCCGCCAGCTCGATCATCGCCTGGAACAGTTCGGGATGGCCGTGGACGTCTCCGACCACCAGCACGCCGCTCGCCCATGCCGGCAAGATCAGCGAAAGCCGATCAGCCACGCTTCTCGATCACGAGCAGGACGTGGTCGTCCCGGCGCACCGCTTCGACCAGCCAATGACCGGTGCTCTCGCAATACTGGGTGAAATCGGATGGGGCCTTGGGATCCGTGGCCAGAACGCGCAGTCGTTCGCCGACGGCGAGACCGCGGATCGCCTTCTGCGCCTTCAGCACCGGGAGCGGGCAGTTGAGGCCGCGAGTGTCGAGCTCGATCGTCGTTTGCATCCGGGTTCGTGCCTCATGGACCGGCATCACCTCCACACCAGCCGGTGGCCGACCGCAGGATGGCATGCTAAGCCGGCGACGCGGGATGGGCCTGCCAATTCGACTTTGCGCTTCGAGGACCATGCGCGTCATAGGTGTTGTCGGCTGGAAGAACAATGGCAAGACGACGCTGGTGGTGCGCCTCGTCGAGCATCTGGTGGCGCGCGGGCTGAAGGTCTCGACCGTCAAGCACGCGCATCACAGCATCGATCTCGACCAGCCCGGCAAGGACAGCTGGCGACATCGGGAGGCCGGCGCACGAGAGGTGGTTCTCGCCACCTCGCGTCGTTGGATCCTGATGCATGAGTTGCGCGACGAGGCAGAGCCACCTCTGGCCGAGCTGCTGGCCAAGCTGGAGCCGGTCGACCTTGTCATCGTCGAAGGCTTCAAGGGCACCAGCCTTCCCAAGATCGAGGTGCATCGGGGCATTCGCGGCACCTGCCTGATCGCCGCCGCCGACCGCGACGTCGTGGCCGTGGCGTCCGACGTTGCCCTGCCGGACATCGACGTGCCCGTGATCGATCTCGACGACATCCCGGCGATCGCCGCGGCGGCCCTTCAGCATGCCCGGGAGATCGCACGCTGACCCGGGCCCTGCCTCGCGACTGCTTCGACTACGGCCGCGGCCATATCGGGGTCCAGGACGCGCTCGACCTCCTGCGATCGCGTGTCCGCCCGGTGGCGGGCCGAGAGCGCGTGCCGCTCGACGAGGCTGCCGGCCGGGTGTTGGCAGCACCACTCGAGTGCGTACGACCGGTACCGGCCTTCGACAACGCCGCCGTGGACGGCTACGCCTTTGCCGCGGCGAGCCAGCCGGCGAACGGCTCGGTGTGCCTGACCCTGACACCCAGCCGCGCCGCCGCCGGCCACCCGGTCACGACACCTGTACCGATCGGGCATGCCCAGCAGATCCTCACCGGTGCCATGATGCCGCCCGGCACCGACACCGTGGCCATGAACGAGGAGGTCGAGGCCACGGCGACGACGGTGACGCTGCGGCAGCCGCTGCGGCCCTTCAGCAACCGTCGCCTGGCGGGCGAGGACATCGCCTCCGGCCAGTCCCTTTTCGGCCCAGGGCTCATTTTTCGGCCACAGCACGTCGGTATCGCAGCGGAGCTGGGACTCGCGGCCGTGCCGGTCTTCGCGCGCCTGCGCGTGGCCCTGCTCTCGTGTGGCGACGAGCTCCGGGAGCCCGGCGGCGCTCTGCCTTTGGGTGGCGTGTTCGACGCCAATCGCCACATGCTTCGCGCCCTCCTGCGCCTCCTGCCGGTCCAGGTGGCCGATCTCGGCATCCTTCCCGACCGCAGGGAGGCCGTGGAGGCGGCACTGCTGGGAGCGGCGCGCAGCCACGACGTCATCCTGACGTCGGGCGGCGCCTCGCGGGGGGAAGAGGACCACGTGGTGCGGACGGTGGACCGACACGGGCGACTCGACTTCTGGCAGATCGCCATGAAGCCGGGCCGGCCGCTCGCCTTCGGCCGCCTGGGCGAGGCCGTTACCATCGGCCTGCCAGGCAATCCAGTGGCAGCCGCCGTCTGCTTCATGCGTTTCGCCCGGCCGGTCATCGCCCGGCTTGCCGGCTGCGAATGGCTGGAGCCACATGCCTTCCCCGTGCCGGCGGCTTTCGCCTTCGCCAAGAAGCCCGGCCGGACGGAGCTGCTGCGGGCGCGCCTCGTAAAGAACGAGCGGGGCGGGCTCGCCGCCGATCTGATCCGTCGCCAGGGCTCGGGCATCCTGACCTCGCTCACCAATGCCGACGGGCTCGTCGAGGTCGACCCGGCCACCGTGCGCATCGAGCCGGGCGATCCGGTCCGCTTCCTGACCTTCGCCGAGCTCGGCGCCAGCTGAAAGCCACCTTCCGATGCAGACTGCCGATGTGATCGTGATCGGCGCCGGGATCGCCGGTGCCGGAATAGCCTGGGAGCTCGCGGCCGAGGGCCGCGTCGTCTTGGTCGAGGCCGAGGAGCGGCCCGGCTTTCACACCACCGGCCGGTCGGCCGCAGTCTATCTCAAGGGTTACGGCAACGAGGTCATCCGCGACCTGACCGGCGCCAGCGAGGGGTTTTTCCTGACACCGCCGGAGGGTTTTGCGTCTGTGCCGCTGATCAGGCCGCGCGGCGCCTTGACCCTGGTGCGCGCCGACCAGCTCGAGCGTCTCGAGCCGACCCTCGAGCGCCTGCACCGCCACGTGCCCGACGCCAGCCGTCTGACGCCGGTCGAAATCCTGGCGAAGGTGCCGCGGCTCGACCCGGCCTATGCGGCTGCGGCCATCTACGACCCAGGTGCCCGCGACATGGAGGTGGACGCGCTGTTGCAGGGCTATCTGCGCGGGTTCAAGGCCCGCGGCGGCCAGCTGCTCACGGCGGCGCCGGTCACGAGGCTGGGGCGACGCAGCGGCTGCTGGAATGTCGCGGCGGGTCCGCACCGGCTCGCTGCGCCGCTCGTCGTCAATGCGGCCGGCGCCTGGGCCGATCGCGTCGCCGGCCTTGCCGGGCTGACACCGCTGGGTCTGGTGCCCAAGCGGCGAACCGCACTGATCGTCGCCCCGCCGGCCGGCTGGGAGGTCACCGGCTGGCCTGTCGTCGACGACATCGACGAGCAGTTCTACTTCCGCCCCGAAGCCGGCAAGCTCTTCTGCTCGCCCGCTGACGAGACCCCGTCCGAGCCCTGCGACGCGCAGCCGGAGGAGCTCGACATCGCCATTGCTGTTGATCGTGTGCAACGCGCCTTGCCGCTGGAGGTCAGGCGCGTCGAGCACAGCTGGGCGGGGCTCCGCACCTTCGCACCGGACAAGACCCCGGTCGTGGGTTTCGATCCGCGTGCCGAGGGTTTCTTCTGGCTTGCCGGGCAGGGTGGCTACGGCATCCAGACCGCCCCGGCAATGGCGCGGCTCGCGAGCCGGCTGGCCCGTCTTGCGTCGGCGCCTGCCGGGCTGGCCCATCGCGTGGCGGCGCTGGCACCCGACCGGCTGGTTCACTGATCCGGCGAGGGATGGTCCGGGTCCAGCAGGCGATGCATGTGGACGATGAAGTAGCGCATCTGCGCGTTGTCCACAGTCGCCTGCGCCTTCGCCCGCCAGGCCTTCTCGGCCTCGGCATAGTTCGGATAGATGCCCACGATATCGAGCTTCGACAGATCGGCGAACTCCATGGCCGTGGGGTCGACGAGCTCGCCGCCGAAGACGAGGTGCAGGAGTTGCTTGGCCATCGCTCATCCCCGAGCCGCGTGTGCGTCGGCGGCTCTCGCTGCAGGTCCGAAGTCAGGTTTCCCTTGGCCTCGGTTATGGCATCCTGCACGACGCCCCTGCAATGAGCGTGACGCTGCGCCTCACGCTGCGCCTTTGTGCCGTGCAGATGTTCGCGATGACCGGCTCGCTCAGCTTTCAGGCGTTGATCCCGGTCTTCATCGAGGCCTGGCGTCTCAGCAACACCGAGGCCGCCTGGATCGGCGGAGCGTCCTATGTCGGCTACGCGCTGAGCGCACCGCTGCTGGTCGCCGTGACCGATCGCGTCGATGCCCGACGGATCGTCATCGGCGCCTGTCTCGTGGGCGGCGTCGCGGGCCTCGGCTTCGCGCTCTTCGCGCACGGCTTCTGGTCGGCGATGGCTTGGCGCTTTCTGACCGGCATCGCCATCGCCGGCAGCTACATGCCGGGCCTCAAGGCGCTGACCGACCGGCTCCCCGAGGGGCCCATAGGGGGCCGGCCGCAGGCCCTTTATAGTGCGACCTTCTCCCTGGCGTCGGCCGCCTCGCTGCTTCTCGCCGGCCTGCTGACCCAGCTCGTCGGCTGGCCCGCTGCCTTCGCATTGACCGGAGTCACCGCCCTCCTCGGTGCCGCCCTGATGGCGACGCTGCCTGCCAAGGAGCCCACCCCGTCGCCAGCTGCCGGTGGCATGGCGACGCGCATCGCCGCCGTCCTGCGCGATCGATCGACCATGCGCTTCATCACCGCCTATGCGGCCCATTCCTGGGAGATGTTCGCGTTTCGCACCTGGATCGTGGCCTTTCTGACCTTCGCCGCCTTCCATGGCGATGCACCGGGCGGCCCGGTGCTGGTGAGCGCCATTGCCACGGTCCTGATCCTCGCCGGCCTTCCGGCCGGGCTCCTGGGCAACGAGCTGGCCGAGCGGACCGACCGCCGCCGCGGCGTGGCCGGTCTGATGCTAACCGCCGCGATTCTCGCGGTCCTCACGGGTGTGGCCGTCGGCCAGAGCTTCGGCCTCGTCGCCGCACTGGCTCTCCTCTACGGCGGTCTCCTGATGGCCGACAACTCCGCCATTCTCGTCGGCACCATCCAGAGCACGCCTGCCGAGCGACGCGGTGCGGCGATCGCGACCCAGACCTTTCTCGCCGCATTCATGGCGCTCGTCAGCCCGCTCGCCGTGGGCGCCGTGCTAGATGCCTTCGACAGCGAAGCCACGGGCTGGACCATGGCCTTTCTGGTCATGGCGGCCGGGCCGCTGATCGGAGCACTGGTCCTCGTCTGGCCGAGACGAGCTTGACGGCCTCGAGCATTGGCCCACACTTCCCGCTCATGCCGATACTGCGCCGCATACCGATGGCACGCTGGTCGAAGATCCTCGCGATCCTGGTCTGTCTGCTGTTCCCGCCGATCGCGCTGCACGCCGTGCAAGCAACGCAGCCCTGCCCGGACCATGCAGCGCATGCTGCGCGAAGCCTGCTCACGATCCCTGACGGCAGGACCGATCGGCCGGGGTCAGAGCCGGTGACGGACCAGGCCGCGTGGTGCGCCGTCGCCTGTTGGCTCGCCTGCACGCCGGGCCTCGCTCCCCCGGCGGCAGCTTCCGGGCGGGCGCGACGGTCGCCTCGACAGGTGCCGGGCGGCCCGAAGCGCCCCGCCGGTACGTGGCGCCGGCGGTTGCTCCGTCCGCCGCGTGGCCCTCGCGACTGAAGGATCATGCGCCCACGAAAGCGGCCGACAGGCCGCACCGGACAAATGGATGACGGAGTACAAGCATGACGAAGAACACGCTGGTTGCGATCGGGCTGGCGGCCGTGCTGGCCGGCCCGGCAGCCGCGCAGCAGGACCATGGCCACGGTCATGGCCAAGACGCCGGTGCCGTGACCACTCTCCCCGAGGGAAGCGCGGCGGCCGTCCAGGCGTACATCGCATCGATGGAGCGGATGCACGCAGCGATGTCGACCCTGGCCTATACCGGTGACGCCGATGTCGATTTCGCGCGGGGCATGATCCCGCATCACGAGGCCGCGATCGACATGGCGAGGACCGTTCTCGAGCACGGCTCTGACCCGAAGATCCGCGATCTCGCCGCCGCGATCATCGAGGCCCAGGAGGGCGAGATCGCCGTGCTCGAAGCGTGGCTCGCCGAGCACGGCCGCGACTGAGCCCGGCGGCAGGCGGGCGGTGGCCGACAGGCAGCCGTCCGCCCCTCGGACGCCCACAATGACGCGCCGTCGCCGTTCCCCGCCGCTCGGCCTCGCGGTCGGCTTCGGCATCGCCGTCCTTGGCGCGGCCACAGCCTGGCTGTTCGCTGGTTCCGGCGGACCGGGACGCCACGATGTGTCGGAGCCGGCGCTGCTGGCGCTCGGGGGCGAGGTCTATGCGCAGCACTGTGCCGCCTGCCATGGTGCCAGCCTCGAAGGTGAAGCGGACTGGCGCCGGCGTCGCGCCGACGGCACGCTGCCGGCCCCGCCACACGACGCGAGCGGTCACACCTGGCACCATGCGGACAGCGACCTGATCGCCATTATCCGGCACGGCATCGAGCCCTTCGCACCGCCCGGCTACCGCAGCACGATGGCGGCCTTCGCGGGCTCGCTGGACGACGCCGAGATCACCGCGGTGCTGGCGTTCATCAAGAGCCAGTGGCCGCCCGAGATTCGTCGCCTGCAGGAACAGCTGAATCGCTGATCCGCCGCCTCCTCGGCCAGGGCGCCGCACCGCCGCATCAAGCAAATGGCGTAGCGGTGACCGAATGGTGAACAAAAAAGAAGCTGAAGTGATTTTCACTTCATTTTCCGGAATGAATGTCAATAAATCTTTTTGAACGGCGGTGTGCCGCGTGATCCTTTCGTGGAGACGGGAAATGGCCAGCTTCAGCGACACGTGGACGAAATTGAAGCCTTATGTCGTCGGGCTGGTGATCGGGGCGGTGGCGGTCCCGGTCATCGGCATCTGGCGGGGTGACCTGGTGACGGCTGGGACCCACAGCACGCAACTGACGACGGCCACGGTCGAGGCGCAGGCCGCCATCTGCGAGGCGCTGGCACGCCAGCACCATGTGGCCGAGGGCGGCGTCAGCCTGGCCGGCCACCAGAACCGGCAGGCCCGCGAGACGCTCGCCCGGCAGTTTGCCGTCATGCCGGGTCAGGATGCCGCCGACGAGGCCGTGCGCCGCGCCTGCACCAACCGGCTGGCCAGGGCCGTCTGACCACCGGCTGGCCCAGAAGCCAGCACGCGGCGTCGTCACACTGGGTGGTTCCTTGTGGCTGCCTCCCCGGCTAGCATCGAGACAGGGATTGGCCGGGGAGGCAAGGAGATGACAGACGATAACAGGGCCGCGCGCGACCCGCTCGCCCGCTTCAGGCTGGATGGCAGGGTCGTGTGCATCACTGGCGGGGCCGCCGGAATCGGCGCGGCCACCGCACGGCTCATGGCGGCGGCCGGCGCGACCGTGGTCGTGCTCGACCGAGACAATGACGCCGCCGCCACGACGGCGTCGGCGATCGGCGGGACGTGCGAGGCATGTCCGCTCGATGTGGCGAGCGAGGCGGCCATCGTCGACAGCTTCGCAGCCATCGCCGAGCGGCATGGCAGGATCGACGTCCTCGTCGCGAACGCCGGGATCAATATCCGCCGGACCGCCATGGAGTGCAGCGTCGAGGACTGGAACGCCGTCCTCCAGGTCAACCTCACCGGGGTCTTCCTCAGCGCGCGCAGCGCAGCCCGGCACATGCCGGAGCGCGGCGGTGCGGTGGTCAGCACCGCGTCGATCATGAGCTTCTCCGGCGGCGGCCTCTACCCGAACATCGCCTACATGACGACCAAGGGTGCGCTGGTGAACCTGACCCGCGCGCTCGCGGTCGAATGGGCGGGCCGCAACATCCGGGTGAACGCGGTGGCCCCGACCTGGACGCGGACCGGCTTCATCCAGCCGCTGCTCGACGACCAGGATCTCGTCGCCAGGCTCGAGGCGATGACCCCGATGCGCCGGCTCGCCGAACCAGAGGAAGTGGCCCACGCCATGCTTTTCCTGGCCAGCGACGCCGCGTCGATGGTGACCGGCCACGTGCTCGCGGTGGATGGCGGCTTCCTGGCGCAATGACCCGCCGGCGCGCGGCCCGACCCGGCCGTGGCGCAGCGCCGCTTGGTCAGCCTCTCCGCTTCCTGCTATAAGCCGGCAACGCTGCGAGCCGGCCCAGAGGAATCGCCCGTCTTGTCGTCCGTCAATCCCGTTTTCGTCGCCGTCGATCGCCCCGATCTGGAAGGGGCGGAGACGCTCGCGCGCGGCCTTGCGCCGCATGTCGGCGGGATCAAGCTCGGGCTCGAGTTCTTCATGAGCCGCGGCCCCGAGGGCATCAGGCGCATGGGTGCCCTGGGCCTGCCGATCTTTCTCGACGCCAAGCTGCACGACATTCCCAACACGGTTGCGGGTGCCATGCGCGGGGTGGTGCGCTTGCCGGTCGCCATGGTGACGCTGCACGCCACGGGCGGGCTCGGGATGATGCGCGCCGCCGTCGACGTGGCCGAAAGCAGCGACGCCCGTCCATGGGTCCTGGCGGTTACCGTGCTGACCAGCCTGGACCAGCGGGACCTCGAGGCCACCGGCCAGCGCGGCTCGGCGACGGACCAGGCGCTGCGCCTCGCCGACCTCGCGCTCCGCGCCGGCTGCCGAGGGATCGTCTGCTCGCCACTGGAGGTGGCGGCGATGCGCGAGACATTCGGGCCTGAGCCGCGGCTCGTCGTGCCCGGCGTGCGGCCGCGCGCCAGCGGCGACGACCAGAAGCGCACCCTTGATCCCGTGGAGACCGTGAGGGCGGGTGCCGACCGGCTGGTGATCGGCCGGCCGATCACCAGCGCGCCCGACCCGGTGGCGGCGGCCCAAGCGATCGCGGCGAGTCTCCAGGCCGCGCCGGGGGCCGGCTGATGCGCCTCGATGTCAAGATTTGCGGCCTGACCCGCGCGGCCGATCGCGACGCCGCGATTGCGGGTGGGGCCCGCTGGCTAGGCTTCGTCTTCTATCCGCCCTCCCCACGCTCGCTCACCCCCGAGGCTGCGGCAGTCTTGGTCGGCAACCGCCCGGGCACCGCCGAGGCGGTCGGCGTTTTCGTCGATCCGGACGATGCCTGGCTCGACACGGTCCTGGCCGCAGCACCCCTGGACCTGCTGCAACTGCATGGCCACGAGACGCCCGGGCGGGTCGCCCAGATCAAGGAGCGGACGGGCCGGCGGGTGATCAAGGCGCTGCCAGTCGCCGACGCAGCCGACGTAGCACGCCACGAGGTCTATCGACGTTTCGCCGACATGCTGCTGTTCGACGCCAAGCCGCCGCAGGTTCCGGGCTCGATCCCCGGCGGCAACGGGCTGGCGTTCGATTGGCGGCTGCTCGCCGGCCGAAAGATCGACTTGCCATGGCTGCTTGCCGGCGGGCTGGACGCGGCCAATCTCGCTGATGCCGTGCGCTTGACCGGCGCCAGGGCGGTCGACGTCTCCTCCAGCATCGAGGTGGCACCAGGCGTCAAGGACCCGGCAAAGCTCGTCCGGCTGCTCGACCGGGCTCACAATATCGCTTCCGCTACCGCTTGAACGAGGACCACATGGCGACCGCCACTTTGGAGACAAAGCGCCCGAACAGCTACCGGGCGGGCCCGGACGAGGACGGGCATTTCGGCATCTATGGCGGACGTTTCGTGGCCGAGACGCTGATGCCGAATATTCTGGAGCTCGAGGTGGCCTGGAAGGCGGCCAAGGACGACCCGGCGTTCGAGGCCGAGATCTCGAGCTGGTTCAAGGATTATGTCGGCCGGCCGTCGCCGCTCTACTTGGCCGAGCGACTGACCGACCACCTCGGCGGCGCCAAGATCTACTTCAAGCGCGACGAGCTGAACCACACCGGTGCGCACAAGATCAACAACTGCGTCGGCCAGATCCTGCTGGCGACCCGGATGGGCAAGAAGCGGATCATCGCCGAGACGGGAGCCGGCCAGCACGGCGTGGCCACGGCCACGGTGGCCGCCCGCTTCGGGCTCGACTGCGTCATCTACATGGGCGAGCGGGACATCGAGCGGCAGGCCCCCAACGTCTTTCGCATGCGGCTCCTGGGTGCCAAGGTGGTGCCGGTGACCTCGGGCTCCAGGACGCTGAAGGACGCCATGAACGAAGCCTTGCGGGACTGGGTGACCAATGTCGAGGACACGTTCTACATCATCGGCTCGGTGGCGGGCCCGCACCCCTACCCGGCCCTGGTCCGCGACTTCCAGAGCATCATCGGCACCGAGGCCAAGGCGCAGATCCTGGAGAAGGAGGGGCGGCTGCCGGACCTCCTGGTGGCCGCGGTTGGCGGCGGCTCGAACGCCATGGGCCTCTTCCACCCCTTCCTCGACGACCCGGAGGTGCGGATCGTGGCCGTCGAGGCTGCCGGCGACGGGATCGACACGGGCCGCCACGCGGCAGCGATGACCGCGGGAGAGCCCGGTGTGCTGCACGGGATGCGCAGCTACCTGATGCAGGACGATGACGGCCAGATCGTCGAGCCGCACTCGATCTCGGCGGGGCTCGACTATCCCGGCATCGGGCCGGAGCATTCCTGGCTGAAGGACGTGGGGCGGATCGAGGTGGCAACCGCAACCGACCAGGATGCGCTCGACGCCTTCGGGCTCTGTGCGAGGCTCGAGGGCATCCTGCCGGCGCTCGAGCCCAGCCATGCGCTGGCCGAGGTGACGCGGCAGGCACCCCGGATGAGCAAGGACCAGATCATCATCATGAATCTCTGCGGCCGCGGCGACAAGGACATCGGCACGGTGGCGCAGCATATGGGTGTAACGCTTTGAGCACGCTCGCTCCTCAGGATCGCCAGCGATGACCGCCTCACGTCTCGACCGGCGTTTTCAGGAGCTCGCCGCCGAGGGTCGGGCCGGGCTGGTCACCTTCGTCTGCGGCGGTGATCCGGACCCCGAGACCTTTCAGGCCATCCTCAAGGGCCTGCCGGAGGCCGGCGCCGACGTCATCGAGATCGGCATGCCGTTCTCCGACCCGATGGCCGATGGTCCGACGATCCAGGCCGGGAATCTGCGCGCCCTCGCCGCCGGCATGACCCTGCGGCGACTGCTCGAGCACGTCGACCGCTTCCGCCGGAAGGACACGCGAACGCCCCTCGTCCTGATGGGCTACTTCAACCCGATCCACAAGTTCGGGCCCGAGCGCTTTCTCGACGCGGCGGTCGCTGCCGGGGTCGACGGCCTGATCGTGGTCGACCTGCCGCCCGAGGAGGACGAGGAGCTCTGCCTGCCGGCCCTGGCCAGGGGCCTCAACTTCATCCGCCTCGCGACACCGACCACCGACGACCGGCGACTGCCCAAGGTGCTGGGGAACACGTCCGGCTTCATCTACTATGTCTCGATCACTGGAATCACGGGGGCTGCAGCCCCCGTCGCCGACCTCGTGGGAGCGGCCGTGCAGCGTATCCGCAACCACACCAGCCTGCCGGTAGCGGTCGGCTTCGGCATCCGGGAGCCCGCACAGGCGGCCGGCATCGCGCGACTCGCTGACGCGGCAGTGGTCGGCTCGGCGCTCGTCGACGAGATTGCCGGCCACGTCGCCCGAGGCGACATCAGAGGTGTCGCCACCGCCGTCCACGGCAAGGTCCGAGGCCTCGCCCAGGCGGTGCGTGCCGCGCGCCGCGTGAAGGAAGAGCAGAACCCATGAACTGGCTCACCAGCTACGTCCGTCCACGCTTTCAGGCCCTCGTCCGCAGCACCGGCAAGACCGAGGTGCCGGAGAATCTCTGGCATCAATGCCCGTCCTGCGAGCGGATGGTCTTCCACCGCGACCTCGAGGCCAACCAGCGCGTCTGCCCGCATTGCGGCCACCACATGCGGGTGGGGCCCGAGTACCGCTTCGCGAGCCTCTTCGACGAGGGAAGCTGGAGCCGGATCGAGCTGCCCAAGGTGCCGGTCGATCCATTGAAGTTCCGGGATGCCAAGCGCTATGCGGACCGGCTCAAGGAGGCCCAGGCCAAGACCAAGGCGCAGGACGCGCTGGAAGCCGCGCACGGCACGATCGACGGCATGCCGGCGGTCATCGCCGTCATGAACTTCGACTTCATGGCGGGCTCGATGGGTGCCGGCCTGGGCGAGGCCTTCGTGACCGCCGCGCGGCTGGCCGTGCTCCAGGAGGCCGCCTTCATCGTCGTGACCGCCTCGGGCGGGGCGCGCATGCAGGAGGGTGCCGTTTCGCTGATGCAGATGGCCCGCACCACCATCGCCGTCGAGGAGGTCAAGGAGGCCGGCCTCCCCTATGTCGTTCTTCTTACCGATCCGACGACCGGCGGGGTGACGGCGTCCTTCGCGATGCTGGGCGACATCCACATCGCCGAGCCCGGTGCCGTGATCGGCTTCGCCGGTGCCAGGGTGATCGAGCAGACGATTCGCGAGAAGCTGCCCGAAGGCTTCCAGAAGGCCGAGTATCTGCTGGAGCACGGCATGGTCGACATGGTGGTGCACCGGTTCGAGATGCGCGCGACGCTCGCCCGTGTGCTCGACCTGCTGCGCCGTCCCCTGGTCCCGGCTGCCGAGGCCACGGCCGGCGCCGAGCCGACCCCCGCGAGCATGGCCGCCAATGACGACACTGCCGCCGCGGCGCCGCTGGCCGATGCCGCCGACGACTGACACGCCG
>CAYWSB010000020.1:0-54122 GCA_964460465.1 uncultured Geminicoccaceae bacterium
ATCGACGAACGAACCCGGGAACCCGCGAACGAACCCGGGCTGCCGGGATGTCGCAGGCGGATGGCGAAGGGGCAGGCGATTCAAGGTCTTGGCGGGGCAGCCGCCGGGCGGGCGCGAGCCCGGGCAGGGTCGCCGCCGCGGCCGGCGAACCCGGCGAGGCGAAATCCGCCGAACGAACCCGGCCGGCTTGACAGCGTGTTGCTATAGGATATTATTCATTGACCGCCATGCCCTGGGGCGGCCGCGCGCCGACGGCGAGGGAGGCATCGGCAAAGGGGTGGTGCGGTCGAGAGGACTCGAACCTCCACGGGCTAGGCCCACAGCGCCCTCAACGCTGCGCGTCTACCAGTTCCGCCACGACCGCAACGGGACGGGGTTCTAGCGGAAATCGCGAGAAGCGCAAGGGGGCAGGGCATGCCGCGCCCGGCGGCGGCACCGTCGTTAAGAGGCGTGCACCATGACAGCGTAGCGGGGTGTGCAGGGCGGGGATCGGCCGTTGAGGACCGGCGGCGATGCCGCGAAGCTCGCCGTCAGGTGGCGGCGCTGCCCGCCGCGGGATCGAGCTGCCCGGGACGAGAGCCATGGCCGAGACGACAGGCGAGCGTGGGGTCGAGGCGGCCGCGCGGCGGCCGGCGACCATCATCGCCGTGGGCAATCTCAAGGGCGGCACCGGCAAGAGCACGGTCGCCGTCAACCTCGCCTGCGCGCTGGCCGCGTCCGGCCGGCCGAGCGTGGTCGTCGACGCCGACCCGCAGCTCACCGCGACCCAGTGGCTGGCCCGCCGCCCGCTGCCGGCGAGCGTGCACGAGGCGCCGGTGACCGATCCGGCCGGCGCGCCCGCCTGGCTCGACGACCTGCCGCGGCTGGCGGCGGCGAACCGGTTCATCGTCCTCGACCTGCCGGCGGTGCTGGGCGCCACCATGGCGGCGGCGTTCCTCCTGGCCGACCTGATCTTGATCCCGACCTCGGCCTCGGCCCTCGATCTCGCCGCCACCACCC
Source organism: uncultured Geminicoccaceae bacterium (assembly GCA_964460465.1). GTDB lineage: Bacteria > Pseudomonadota > Alphaproteobacteria > Geminicoccales > Geminicoccaceae > SLRI01. Next base: position 1,000 of record CAYWSB010000020.1, read on the forward strand.
GCACCCTGCATCGCGTCGCCAGGGCGCAGGCGGAGCGGCGCGGCCTCCCGCCCTTGGTCCTGCTCGTGCCGACCCGGTTCGACGGCGGCTGGCTCGGCGCCGGCGGCCTCCGGGCGCTCCGCCGCTGGGCCCGCAGCAGCGAGCAGCGCACGGGGGTGACGGCGACGCTGGCGCCGCCGATCCGCGTCGCCCCCGCCTTCGCCCAGGCCTTCGAGGCCGGCCAGTGGATCGGCGCCCATGCACCCCTGTCGCGCGCCCACCGCGACACGCGCCGCCTGCTCAAGACCGTCGACAAGCGCCTCGCGGCGGAGCTGCAGCAGCCGGGCCGTCCGCGCCACCCGCTCACCAAGGTGAGCGCCGCCGGCCTGACCGCCTGAACGCCGCGGCCGGTCGGCCACGGTTCACATCTGCGACAGGCCGAAGTTCTCGATGCCGATCCGCTCGATCAGCTCGAGCTCGGTCTTGTTCTGGTCCTGGTGCTCCTCCTCGTCCTCCAGGATGTGGATGAAGAGGTCGCGGGTCACGTAGTCGTGGTGCTGCTCGGCGATCTTGATGGCGGCGCGGTAGTGCTCGATGCCCTCGAGCTCCAGCCGCAGATCGCACTCGATGACGTTCTTCAGGTCCTCGCCGATGTACAGCTTGCCCAGCTCCTGCAGGTTCGGCAGGCCGCCGAGCAGCAGCACCCGCTGGATCAGCTTGTCGGCGTGCTGCATCTCCTCGATCGACTCGTCGTACTCCGCCTTGCCCCGCTTCTTGTAGCCCCAGTCGTCCAGCATGCGGGCGTGCAGGAAGTACTGGTTGATCGCGGTGAGCTCGCCCTTGAGCGCCTTGTTGAGGGCGGCGATGACCTCGGGATGGCCTTTGACCTCGGCTGGCATGGACTCTCCTGACACGCTTGGGTGACCGCCGACATTCGCCGGCCAGGGCGTATTTTCCTAGGTCCGGACCGGCGACGCGGCTGCTCGGGATACGCAGCCTGGAACTATTCCACGAGTTCGGGCACGGCAAGGGGGGCGGCATCCGGCATCGCCGCGGTCGCCTGGCGCGCCGCGCGCTCGTCCCGCAGCTCGTCGACGATGGCCTTCATCGTGGCCACGCACGCACCACAGCGCACGCGGCAGTTCAGCCGCCGGTACACACAGCCGGCGCGCCGCACTTGCGGGTCCACCGCGGCTTCGCGGCAGTCCCGCTCGCGCAGGGCGTTGCAGACACAAACGATCATTCCGGTCCCTCGAAAGCCGCGCCGTGCAAAGCATGCCGGGCGATGCCGGTCAATGCGGCGAACGGTGCGGCCGCGATGCGAGAACGGCATTGATCGAGATCAAATGCCAGGAATTCTGTCGCGGGGGAGTTCAGCGCCCGGCACGTGCCGCCTCCACGGCCAGACCCTGGCGCTGGAGCAGCCACAGCAGGAACAGGGCGGGCAGCGCGAACAGGGTCGACGCGACGAAGAACAGCTCCCAGCCCAGGGCATCGGCGAAGAAGCCCGAGGACGGAACGATCACGAACTTGCCAAGGAGCTGCATGAACGACGTCAGGAGCGCGTATTGCACGGCCGTGTAGTGGATGTTGCACAGGGACGACAGGTAGGCGACGAACACCGTGGTGCCGAGCCCGCCCGAGACGTTCTCGACGAGGATCACGAGGTGGAAGAGGACGATGTCGGGCCCGCTCACCGACAAGAGGAGGAACATCAGGTTCGACGTGGCCATGAACAGCACGGACACGGTCAGCGACCGCATCAGCCCCAGGCGGTAGACCAGGATGCCGCCGAGGACGCCACCGACCAGGGTCATCCACAATCCGAACGTCCCCGAGACCCAGGCGATCTCGGCCCGGCCGAAGCCGACGTCGATGTAGAACGGGTTGGCCATCAGCGTCAGCAGGACGTCGGAGGCCTTGTAGACCGAGATGAAGGCGAGGATGGTGACCGCGATGCCGAGGCCGTTGCGCTTGACGAAGTCGTAGAACGGCTCGATCACCGCACGCCGCATCCAGAGATGGACCGTGCTCTCCTCGGCGATCGGCACGAGCCCGAAATTGGCCTGGGCGCGCCGGCTGAAATAGGTGAAGCCGTAGAGCACGAGCAGGGCCAGGAACTCGACCCAGAAGCCCACGATGGTCAGCCAGACCGGTGCGAGGAAGGCATCGGTCGTGAACGGCTCGGCGCCGAAGGCACCGATCGCTAGGTTGCTGAGGCCGTAGAGGAGCGCCAGGACGACGGCCGCGTGCAGGCTCGGCAGAAACGGCGTCCACGGGCCGATCGCATACCAGAGCGTCTTCACCAGGAGCCAGGCGATGGCGACCAGCGCGAAGTTCTTGGCGTCGCCGAGCGCACCCGGCGCGCGCCGGTAGAGCTGCCAGGCGACCTTCAGCCCTAGCCCGGTCACCACGAGATTGCCCAGGAGGACGATGCCCTGCGCCACCGTCCACTCGCCGGCCAGCGGCGAGGCGACCCCGAACAGGGTCGAGACCGGCAGCCACGCGCCATAGAACAGGATGATGGCGAGCAGGAGCCCGCCCACGCCCTCGTAGTCGCGCAGCTGCGCCTTCGGCACCTGCCGGATCAGGCGGTCCTCCTCCAGCACCTGCCGGTCGATCAGCGCCGTCGTCGATTGCGCGGGCTCGCCGATCGACAGCACCGTGCCGACGCCGACCAGCACCAGAAGCGCCATCACCGTGTAGGCGGCGGACCAGCCGGCAGCTTCGGCGATCAGGAGGGCCCCGGCGGTCGCCACCCACATGGCGATGCGGTAGCCGAGGACGACGACGCCGGCGCCGGCGCCGAGCTTCTCCTCGGGCAGGATCTCGACCCGATAGGCGTCGATGACGATGTCCTGGCTGGCCGAGAAGAAGGCCACCAGCACGGCGAAGAAGGCGGTCCACCAGAGATCGACGCCCGGGCTCGTCTGGCCCAGGGCGAAGATCGACACGATCAGCCCGATCTGGCTCGCCAGCATCCAGCCGCGACGGCGACCGAACAGGGTGGTGAACGGCGGCAGGGGCAGCCGATCCATCAGCGGCGCCCAGGCGAACTTGAACGTGTAGGGCGCGAAGGCGAAACCGAACAGGCCGATGGCGGCGCGGGTGACGTCCTCCTCGCGCAGCCACGTGCTCAGCGTGGAGGCGATCAGCATGATCGGCAGGCCGCTCGAGAACCCGAGAAACAGCACGCCGACGACGCGGGGATCCCTGTAGATCGCGAAGGAGCCGAGCCAGCCGCGCACGTCGAGCAACCGTTGCATCCCCTGCACCTCTCGCACGATCCCTACCGGCGATCGGCTATAGCGAGCGCAACCAGTGGCTGCCTAGCACGGAGTGCAACTCCTGGTAGGAAGCAGGCGCGGTGTTGCAGGCCCGAGCCGGCCTGACGCGGCACGCTGGCCCGGCGTTGCGGGCCAACCCCGGTCAGAAGAACCGCTCGGGCACGCGGATGATGTCGCCAGGCAGGATCGGCGTGTCGGGGGTGACGACGACCTCGGGCGCGCCGGAGCCGCCGCGCTGGACCGAGATCGCGTTCTCGCGGGCGCGGAAGGTGAAACCGCCGGCCAGGGCCACGGCATTGATCACGCTCATGCCCGAGGCGTAGGGGTACTGCCCGGGCCGGTTGACCTCGCCCAGGATGAAGAACGGACGGTAGTTCAGGACCTCGATGCTGACCTGCGGATCGACCAGGTAGCCGTCGCGCAGGCGCTCGGCGATCCGGTTCTCGAGCTGGCGCGTGGTCAGGCCGGCGGCGTCCACCTCGCCGATCAGCGGCATGGCGAAATTGCCGGTGCCGTCGACCTCGAACTCGCCGGAGAGGTCCTCGTGACGGAAGACCACGACGCGCAGGCGGTCGCCGCTGTCGAGGGTGTAGGCCGGCGCGGCCAGGCGGGTCTGCGCCACGTCGCCGCCCGTGGCCGCCGGACCGCCAGCGCTGTCCAGGCTCGACCCGCCACCGCAGGCGGCGAGGGCGACGCCCATGGCCAGGAGAAGGCCGGTGAACAAGTTGCGGCTGAGCCCCATCATGCGCAGTTCTCCAACGCTCCGTCACGAGTTCGACAGGGTGTCACGACCCCCGACAACCAGCCGTAAGACCGGCCGCGGCGGTTCTACACCGCAAACGTTAATTAAAAACAAAGCCCGCACGGCGCAAGCGGCGCACCGTGCGGGCGGGATCGGGCACCATCGGCCGGGCGCCGCGGGCCCGACGGCCGCCGGGTTCGGCCTCAGAGCCGGGCGGTGAGGCCGATGCGGAAGATGTTGCGGTCGAACTCCTCGTTGTCGGCGTCGGAGTCGCGGGTGTCGAAGCGGTAGGTGGCGTCGACCGAGAGGTTGCGATTGAGCAGGTAGCTGACGCCGGCGCCGAGGCGGAAGGTGTCGTCGGTCCGGCTGGTCCCCTGGAAGTCGTCGCGGTCGTAGCGGGCGTTGGCGTTGAGGCGGATGTTGCGGCGGAGATCGTGGTTGACGATCACGCCGACGCCGGTGCTGAGGTTGCCGGAGGCGCGATCGCCCTGGAAGAAGACGGTCGACTCCTCGAAGCCCGCATTGCCGACGAAATCGACCGTGGTGAGCTGGGTCGGTGTCCAGGTGATGGCCAAATTGCCGGCGACGCCGCCTTCGTTCTCGAAATTATCGTAGCGCCGGTAGGCGTAGCCGAGCGAGGCCTCGCCGATGATCAGGCGGGAGATGTCGACCTCGACACCGGCGCGCACGTCCGCACCGTCGCTGTCGTCGGCCGAGCCGGCATCGTCGTAGCGCACGAGATCGCCGTTCACCTCGCCGAAGACGTTGATGCGCGGCGAGACGACCACGCCGGCGCGGAACCCGGCGCCGTAGGTGTTCCGGTCGCGCTCGGCATTGTCGACATTGCCTGCGCTCTCGAAGTTGAGGCGCCGGGCGAACAGCGACGGCTGGAGGAACAGGCGCACGAACTCGTGGCGATGGGCGACCCTGGCCTCGGAGCGCCAGAATTGGGTGACGTCCTCCTGGCCGAGGTCGTCGGCGGATTCCCGATCCTCGTGCAGCCGCGAGATCCCGATGCTGCCAGTGGTCCGGCTGTTGCGCAGGACGTCGAGCCGGCCGGTGAGCGCCGTGCCGAAGTCCTCGTAGTTGCTGTCGTCATTGTCGTTGTAGAAACCGAAATCGCCGAAGGCGACGGCGGCCAGCGAATGCCGCGACCACTGCGACTCCGCCCGGACCTCGGGCCGCACGTTGAAGATGATGTCGTCCTCCTCGTCGTTGTTCGTGGCGAAGATGTTGTCGTCGTAGGTGGCGCCGGTGCTCAGCGACGGAAAGACGAGGAAGGCGCCGGCCCGGATGCCGAGCGGCGCGAAGGGGTCGTCCTGCGCGGGGGCGATCGCCGGAGCGAGCACGGCTGCCGCGGCGATGGCGCCGGCGATCAGCTTGGTCTGGGTCATCACATAACTCCGTGGAAATCGGTGTGCCGAACGGATGGGCGACACGGGTCCCCCCTGGACGACGACGGTTGCGGTGCCTGCCTTGCCTGCTCGACCGATCGGACCACAATCGGCTATCAACCAGCGGTGGTCGTATCGAGTTTGCCCATGACTGACAACCGTTCACACGGCGTCGTTCCGCTCTCGCCGGGCTTGGCGACGCCTATCCGTGCTCGGTGTAGCGCGCCCGCCACGGCTCGCTATACTGGCGCTGACGGCCGAAAGGCCAAATCAATTATCGGTTGAGGATTCCCTGCTCAAGCGCCTGTTCCAGCGACCGCGCTCGCCGAGCGACGAGACTCCCACGGTCGGCGGGCGTCCGCCGCGGGTGCCCGATGGCGTGCGCGTGTACGCCATCGGCGACATCCACGGCCGGATCGATTTGCTGCGCCAGCTCGAGCAGCGGATCGTCGACGACGCCGCCGCCCGGACCGAGCTCTGCGCCAACCTGCTCGTCTATCTCGGCGACTATGTCGACCGCGGCCTCGACAGCCGGCAGGTCCTCGAGCACCTGAGCGCAGCGCCGCCGGAGGGCTTCGACCGGGTGCTCTTGCTCGGCAACCACGACCAGTGGTTCCGCAGCTTCATCGAGGGCGAGCCGGTCGGCGAGAGCTGGCTGCGCTTCGGCGGCGACGCGACGCTGCTCAGCTACGGCGTGCCGCTCGCCTTCGATCAGCCCGAGGAGAGCCGGCTGATCACCGCCCAGGTGGCACTCGCCGGCAAGGTCCCCGCCAGCCACCGGGCCCTGCTCCAGTCGCTCGACCTGATGCTGGCGATGGGCGACTACCTCTTCGTGCATGCGGGCATCCGGCCGGGCGTGCCGCTCGACAAGCAGGCGGAGCACGACGTCATCTGGATCCGCGAGCCGTTCTTGAGCTGGGGCGGCGAGTGCGGCAAGGTGGTGGTGCACGGCCATACGGTGGAGGACGTGCCGATGGTGCGCCGCAACCGCATCGGGATCGACACCGGCGCCTGCTACAACGGCAACCTCACCTGCCTCGTCCTCGAAGGCACCGGCCGCCGCTTCCTCGGGACCGCCGACGCCTGATGCCTCGGGCAGGCTTTTCGCGCCCTCTTGTACTGAGGTACGCCGAATCACCGCTCACGTTGACAAATCCCCGCAGTCTCGGCGTTATCCTCATGACGATGCACCGGGGGTTTGATCCTGGCGGTCGATGGTCGCCTTGTCGTCGAACCGCCTGCTGCCACTCTCCAACCCGAGCGAGTCGAGCTGCCGACGGCCGAGCGGCGGGCCGCCGACCCGAGGAAGCCAGATGACCGAACCCAGTCGCCGCCGCCTGCTCGTCACCGGCGGTGCCGGCTATATCGGCAGCCACATCGTGCGCGACCTCGTGGCCGCCGGCCACGAGGTGACCGTCTACGACAGCCTCTATTCCGGGCATCGCTGGGCGGTGCTCGGGGCCGAGCTCGTCGAGGCCGATCTCGGCGACCGCGCCCGACTCGAGAGCGTCCTCGAGAAGAGCGGCTTCGATGCGGTGGTCCACTGCGCCGGCCACATCTGGGTCGGCGAATCGGTGGTCAACCCCGGCAAGTACTACTTCAACAACGCCGCCAATGCGTTTCGCCTCTTCGACCTCTGCGCCCAGTACGGCATCCGCCACACCGTCTTCTCGTCGACCGCGGCGGTCTACGGGCAGCCGTCGGTCGAGCTGATCGACGAGGACCAGCCGCTGGCGCCGATCAATCCCTACGGCGCCTCGAAGCTGATGGCCGAGCGGGCGCTGCAGGACATCGCCGCCGCCAGCGGCATGACCTACGCCATCCTGCGCTACTTCAACGTCGCCGGCGCCGACGCCAGGGCGCGCATCGGCGAAGCAACCCCGAAGAACAGCCACCTGATCAAGGTGGCGCTCGAGACGGCGGCGGGGCTGCGCCCGACGATGCAGGTCAACGGTGTCGACTACCCGACTCCCGACGGCACCTGCATCCGCGACTACGTGCATGTCGACGACCTGGCCGCGGCCCATGTCCAGGCCCTCGACCACCTCACGGCGGGCGGCGCGCCGCTGATCGCCAATTGCGGCTACGGCCGCGGCTACAGCGTGCGGCAGGTGCTCGACATGGTCGAGCAGGTGACCGGCGTGCATCTCCCGGTCCGGCTCGGCGACCGCCGGCCGGGCGATCCGGCGATCCTCGTCGCCGACAACCGGCGGATCCGCGACCGGCTCGGCTGGCAACCTCGCCACGCCGACCTGGAAAAGATCGTCGCCTCGGCCTGGCGGTTCGAGCAGGCGCTCGGCCGGTTGCGCGGTGGTCTTGCGAAATCTGCCTGAGGTTCTAGGCTAGCACAGCGTCCGCAGCGGCCAGTCGGCGCGTCCTCCGTCACGGTCGATGGGCGTGGGGCCAGCCGGCTGCGGGCCCGTTGCCGGTGCTCGCTGTCATTTGGCGCTGGTCGCTGTAGCCTGGAACCCGGACCATTCGACGCCACGCCCAACTGTTCCTGCCTGCCGGCTCGGCGCGGTTGTGCCTCGCGCTCGTGGCGGCCTGCATCCTGTGGCTCGCCGCCGTCGCCGCCGCGTCGGGCCAGGTGGCGCCGGGCGGCGCCGATACGGCAGCCGCGGCGCCGGCGACGAGCGATGATGTCGATACCCTGATCCGGGCCCTCGAGGACCCGGACGCGCGCGCCGAGCTGCTCGGCCAGCTCCGGGCGGTGCGGGCCGCGCAGTCCGCGGCGGCGCCGCCGAGACCCGACGCGGCACCGTCCGAGCTGCTCGCCGCCACCGTCATGGACGAGTTCGCGGGCGAGTTTCAGCGACGCACCGACACCCTGTTCGCGATCGTCGCCGACGTCATGGACTCGGCCGACCAGCTGCCCCTGCTCGCCGATTGGCTGGGCGACCAGGTGGCGGACGCCGAGCAACGATCGGTATGGATCGGCGTGGTCACCGGCATCGTCCTGATCCTCGCGGCGGGGCTCGTCGCCCGGGGGATCATCCTGCGACTGCGGCCGCGGCTCGATTCCACGCGGCCGCGACGCAGCTGCAGCGCCCGCTTCGCGGTCGAGGTCGTGGCGGCCCTCGTCTTCGGCGCCCTGACCCAGGGGGTGCTGTGGCTCGCCAATATCCTGGCGGCCCGGTATGTGTTCGACCTGACCGCGGTGGGCAACGCCTCGCTGACCCTGGCTGCGTTCCTGTTCGTGGCGATGCTCTGGCGGGCGATCGTCAGACTGTTGCTGGGCGACGCCGACACCGGCATCCGCCTGCTGCCGGTCGACGACACCCCGGCCGAGCTGGCCCGGCGAGCGCTGGTGCGGGCCGGGCGCCTCGGCCTCGTCGGCTCCGGCTTCCTGGTCGCCCTGCACGAGCTGGGCCTGCCGACCTCGGTCTTCCAGTTCCTGCTCCACGTCCTGCTCCTCGTGGTGGCGGGCATCGGCGTCGTCCTGGTGCTCAGGCTGCGTGACGACGTCGCGACGGCGATCCGCCGCTGGAACGACGAGAGCGAGGCGGCGTTCGTCAGGTTCGTGCCCGGGCACCTCCTCGCCCGCACCTGGCACTATGTCGCCGTCGGCCTGATCCTCCTCCACTACCTCGTCTGGGCGCTCAAGGTGCCGGGAGGCATCGTCTTCCTGAGCCGGGCGACGCTGCTGACGCTGGCGGTCCTGGTGATCGCGCGCCTCGTCGCCATCGGGATCGACCGGCTGCTGGAGAGCGGCGTGCCGCTGCCCGTCGAGGGGCAGGAGCTGCCGGCGGGCGTCCAGGAGCGGGCCAGCCGCTACGCCGCTCCCGTCAGGTTCATCCTGCGCACCGCGGTGGTGCTGGCCGCCTTCGTCGCCATCGCCACGGCCTGGAACACCGGCGTGCTGGAATGGCTGCAATCCGAGCTCGGCCGCTCGTTCATCGGCCTCGTCGCCCGCCTCGCCCTCGTGATCGGCCTGTCCATCCTGGCGATCGAGGCGACCAGCATCCTCGCCAGCCGCGTCGTCGATGCCAAGAACGACCAGGGCAAGCCGCTGCACAGCAACCGCGTCCGGACGCTGACGACGATCTTCGCCAACATCTTCTACTTCGTCTTCGGCTTGGTCGGCCTGTTCCTGGTGCTGAGCAATATCGGGGTCGAGACCGCACCGCTCTTGGCCGGTGCCGGCGTGGTCGGCCTCGCCATCGGCTTCGGCTCGCAGGCGCTGGTCAAGGACCTGATCACCGGGCTGTTCATCCTGCTCGGCGACACGATCCGGGTCGGCGACGTCGTCGACATCGCGGGCAAGGCCGGGGTGGTGGAGAGCATGTCGATGCGGACCATCTCTCTCAGGAGCTACGACGGCAACGTGCACACCATTCCCTACGGCTCGATCGACGTCGTCACCAACATGACCAAGGATTTCTCCTTCGCCGTGCTGGACATCGAGATCGCCTACAAGGAGAATACCGATGCCGTCATCCGCGTCATTCGGGAGATCGACGACCGGTTGCGCAAGGAGTGGCCGTATCGTCGGCTGATCCTCGAGCCGATCGACGTCGCCGGGGTCGACCAGTTCGGCAGTTCCGCCGTGGCCCTGCGGATGCGCTCGAAGACGCGGGCGGGCGAGCAGTGGGGCGTGCGGCGCGAGTTTCTCCGCCGGATCAAGCTGCGCTTCGACGAGCTGGGGATCGAGATTCCGTACCCGCACCAGACCGTCTACTTCGGCGCCGGCAAGGACGGAGCGGTGCCGCCGCTGCGGATCGAGACGGTCGGCCGCGAGCTGCGCGAGGCCTTGGCGGAGGACGGTGCCGAGGCCGGGGAGCAGCGCGGCGCACCCGCGGCCGTCGCCCCGGCCGGCGCCGTCCCGGCGCCGCCGCCGGCCGCCTCGATCGTCGCGACCCGAGGGCGGCGCGGCGGCAATTGATGCGGCGTACGGCCTCGCTCGCGACCGTGCACGGCGATGCTCGCCGGCGCCCGCCGCCGCTCCTGGTCTGGCTCGGCGTCCTGCTGCTGCTCGCCGGCTGCGGCCGGACCGGGATTCCCTTTCTCGACGGCGACGAGAGCATGGCCGGCCCGCGCGTCGACTACGCCGTCCTGTTCGAGGGGCTCGACGAAGCCACCACGCCGGGCCTGCAGGCCTTCCTGCGCGGCGCGTCGAACGCCGCGCAGAGCATCGGCCGGCCGCCGCCGAGCCTGCTCATCCTGCGCAACCGGGCCCGCGACGACATCCCGCGCCTCGTCGCGGCGCTGCAGGCGCAAGGCTACTACGACGGCACCGTCACGTTCCGGATCGACCAGGACGCGCCCGACACCGAGCGGCGCAACGGCGCGCTGGACGCGCTGCTCGGGACGGCGCCCACCCGCCTCGTCTTCATGGTAGAACCCGGCGAGGTCTATCGCTTCGGGCAGCGCACCATCCGGGTCGAGGGAGAACCCGAGCGCTTCGAGCTGCCGCGGGTGGCCGACCTGGGCGTGAAGGACGACGAGCCGGCCCTGGCGGCACTCGTGCTCGAAGCCGAGGACGGCCTCTTGCGGCACGCCCGTGTCCGCGGCCACGCCCTGGCCGAGATCGGCCAGCGCCGGGTGATCATCGACCGCGACACCCGCCGGATGGACGTCGAGCTGGCGATCCGCCCGGGGCCGCGGTTCAAGTTCGCCCAGCCGACGGTCACCGGGCATGCCAGCATCGACGAGGCGTTCCTCCTCCAGCGCCTGCTGATCGAGCCGGGCAAGCGCTACGACATCCGCGACGTCGAGCGCGCCCGCCGCCGGCTGATCGACACCAACCTGTTCGCGACGGTGCGGGTCGTCGAGGGCCCCGAGCCGGACGCCGCGGGCGACTGGCCCGTGGCCTTCGAGGTCGCCGAGCGCCTGCATCGCACGATCGGCGCCGGCGTCGGCTACATCAGCGACGAGGGGCCCCTGGTCCGCGCCTTCTGGGAGCACCGCAACATCCTGGGAGCCGGCGAGCGGTTGCGGCTCGAGGCCGAGGTGGGCGAGAACCTGCAGCGGGTCGAGGGGCAGATCCGCAAGCCGGACATCGTCATCCCGGACCTCGATCTGGTGGGCGGCGGCGGCTTGCGGCAGGAGAGCACGGACGCCTTCGACAGCCTGTCGATCCGCGGCAATCTCGGCGTCGAGCGGCGCTTCAGCCGACGCCTGACCGGCACCGCCGGCGTGGCCTACCGCCTGTCGGAGGTCGAGGACAGCGACGGCGAGGACATCTTCGGTCTGTTCTCCGTGCCGTTGGGCATGCGCTACGACGCCAGCGACGACCTGCTCGACCCGACGAGGGGCTTTCGCATCAACGTCGAGACCGCACCCACCTGGGACACGCTCAACCCGGGCACCAGCTTCGTCAAGAACCGGCTGGTCGCCACCCGCTACTTCCGCATCGACAACGACCCGCGGCTGGTGCTCGCGTTTCGCGGCGTCGCCGGCGCCATCGTCGGCGCCGATATCGAGGAGATTCCGGCGGACGAGCGCTTCTACGCCGGCGGTGGCGGCTCGGTTCGCGGCATTCCGTTCCAGTCGGCGGGGCCGCTCGACGACGCCAACGACCCGACCGGCGGGCGATCGGTGATGGAGGCCAGCGCCGAGGTCCGCTATCAGCTCCTCGGCAACGTCGAGGCGGTGCTGTTCCTCGACGGCGGCGCGGCCTTCGAATCCGAGCTGCCGGAGATCGGCCAGGCCTGGCAGTTCGGCACCGGGGCCGGCATCCGCTACCTGACGCCGGTGGGTCCGATCCGCTTCGACGTCGGCGTGCCGGTCGACCGCCGCGACAACATCGACGACGCCTGGCAGCTCTACATCTCGATCGGCCAGGCTTTCTAGCGGCGCGGCACCGGCAGGGTCGCTTTTGCGGTCGCGGTCCCCACATGCCATAGTGACGGCCTCGCCCCTTCCGACGAAAGCCTCGGCAGATGCTGCGCAAGATCCTGGTCTCGCTCCTCGGCCTTTTGGCCGTCACCGTGCTGCTGTTCGGTGCCGCGCTGGGCCTCGCCCAGACCCGGCTCGCCAAGGCCCAGATCGCTGGCCTCGTCGAAAACAGCCTCACGACCGAGGGCCGGACCGCCGAGGTGCAGGAACTGGGTGGCTTCCTGCCGTTCGACGTCCGCCTCGGCCGGTTGAGCCTCGCGGACGACCGAGGCACGTGGCTGGAGGTCGAGAACGCCCGGGTCAAGGTCAGCCCGACGCGGCTCCTGGTGGGTGAGGTGCAAGTCGAGGAAGCCGGTGCCACGCGGGTCGCGGTGCATCGCGCCCCCGACCTGCCGGAGCGTCCCGAGCCGGAGCCCGTCGAGGCGGCGCCGTTCAGCCTGCCGCGCGCTCCGGCACTGCCCGAAGGCCTGCCCCGGGTCGTGGTCGACCGGCTGTTCGTCGATCGCATCGAGCTGGGCGAGGCGCTGATCGGCGAGGCTGCGGTGTTCAACCTGGAGGGCAACGCCACCACCGGGCCGGAAGGCCGACGCGCCGAGGCCCGCGTCGATCTGGTGCGGGTCGACCAGCCGACCGCTTCGCTCGGGCTCGGTGCGGTGCTCGACCTCCAGAGCCAGAGCGTCGGCCTCGATCTGCGGGCCAGCGAGACCGGTGGCCTGATGGCGGCGCTGACCGGCAATGCCGATGCCGGCGACCTGACGCTGGCGCTGACCGGCGACGGGCCGCTCGCCGACTGGCGGGGTGATCTGCTCTTTGCCATCCAGAACCTCGTCGCCGCCGATGCCGACCTGGCCCTTGCCTACGGCGACAATCCTGGGGTCGATCTGACCCTGAACGTGACGCCGGTGCAGGGTGCCCTGCCGGCGGACATCGAGGCGGTCCTGGGCGAACGGCTGCAGCTCGCGCTCGCCGGCGGCCAGCGCGCGCCGGGTCATTTCGCCCTCGACCGGCTGACCCTCGAGAGTGGGCTCGTCACCGCCACGGGCGGTCTCGAGGCACGGCTGGAGGACGACCGGCTGGAGGGCCGGATCACCGTTGTCGCCGCCGACCTCGCCCGGGCCAGCAGGCTCGCCGGGCGGCCGCTCGGCGGCCGGGTCGAGCTGTCGCTCGAGGCACTCGGCAGCTTCACCGAGCCGCGCCTGGAGCTCGCCCTGAACGGCCGCGACATCAGCGCCGACCAGCTCGGCATCGGCGAGGTCGCCCTGTCGTTCTCGGCCGATCTCCTGGGGCCACTGGACCAGCCCTTCGCCGGGCTCGCCGTCGACGGCGGCGGCAGCGTCGCCGGGGTGACGCAGGACGGCCAGCCGCTGCGCCCGGAGGACGGCGTCACGCTCGATCTCGCCGCCGTCGTGCCGATGGCGGGCGAGGCCCGCATCGACCGGCTGAGCCTCCAAGGCCGGCACGTGGCGCTCGACGGCACCGCCGCCGTCGCCATGCCGGACCTCGCCGGCACCGCACGGCTGACCGGCCGGGTGGCGTCGGTCGAGGCCCTGCTCGCGGCGCTCGGCCCCGACGCCCCGCCCGACCTCGCCGCCCGGGGCGCGCTCGACCTCGTGGCCGACATCGACCTCGAGGCCGAGCTGCGGCAGATCACGGTGGACCTCGCCCTGCGCGGCGAGGACCTCGGCGGCCTGCCGCAGAATCTCGACGCGCTCGTCGGCGCCACGCCCAGCGTCACCGGCCGGGTGGCGCTGCGGCCGGACGAGGCCGTCGAGGTGACGGGCCTCGAGGTCGCGACGGCCGCCCTCGGGCTCACCGGCGATCTGTCGCTCGGCCTCGGCGAGACGCAGCCGTTGAGCGGCCGGATCGATCTCGCCCCCTTCGCCCTCGCCACGCTCGAGGGGCTGATCGACCAGCCAATCGAGGGCCAGGCGACGAGCAGCATTCGACTCGGCGGCTCGCTGCAGGAGCCCGGGGTCGAGGCCGATCTGCGCGTCGACGGCCTGTTCGTGGCCGGGCGCAGCTTCGACCGGATCGACCTCACCGCCCGCGCCGGGGACACGGCCGGGGTCTATGGCGGCGATCTCGCGGTCGCGGTCGAGCAGGCCGGCGACACGCTGCAACTGCGCAGCGACTTCACCCTCGACCAGCCGCGGCTCAGCCTCGCGAACCTCCGTCTCACCGGCCCCACCACCGAGCTTGCCGGCGGTGCCGAGGTGGCCCTCGACACGCGGCTCGCCACCGGCTCCCTCGGCGGGCGGATCGGCGACCTCGCCGCCCTCGAGCCGTGGACCGGCCAGAACCTGCGCGGCTCGGTCGACCTCGACGCGCGCTTGGACGCCAGCACCGGGCGGCAAGACGCCAGCCTGCAGGTGGCGGTCGACGATATCGGCGGCGATTTCGGCACCTTGCGCCAGGCCCGGATCGAGGCGAGCGTCGTGGACGTCATGGACCGGCTGGGAGTCGATGCGACGGTCGCCGCCAGCGGCTTCAGCCAGCCGGCACCGGGCGGGGTGTCGCTGGAGGCGGCGACGGTCAGGATCACCGGCGACCGCAGCCTTCTCGACCTGCAGGCCGATGCCCAGGGCGACATGGATGGGCCCTTCAACGTCCGCACGCGGGCCCGGGCCGACGTCATGGGTCCGGCCCGGGTGGTCTACCTGGACGAGCTCGACGGCATCTTCCAGGCCCAGAGCATCCGCCTTCTGAGTCCGGCCACCATGCGGCTCGACGGCGGGGTCCTCGACATCGACCAGCTCGATCTCCGCATCGGCGATGCGCGCATCCAGGGCAACCTGAACCTCGACCAGCCGCGCAACCGGGCGCTGGCCGCGCTGGTCGTCGAGACGTTGCCGATGGCGATGCTGGCCGACCTGGGCGGCCCGCCGCTCCGGGGCGACCTGACCGGCCGCCTCGACCTCGAGGGGTCGCTGGCGGCGCCGGTGATCCAGGGCGGGATCGCCATCGCCGGCCTGCAGCTCGCCGATCCGGACCAGGCCACGGGCGTCTCCGCCGAGGTTGCGGTCGACCTGTCGCTCGGGCCTGCCGGTCTGGCGACGGCGGCCCGGGTGCAGGGCCTCGGCGACGGCCCGATCCTGGCCGAGCTGCGCGTGCCGATGCGGCTGTCGCTGCAGCCCTTCGCCTTCGACCTCCGCCAGACGGCACCCCTCGACGGGCGGCTCACGGCCCAGAGCCGGCTCGAGCCCCTGGCGGCCGTGGCCGCGCTCGACGGCCAGCAGATCGAGGGCAATCTCGACCTCGACCTCAGGCTGGCCGGCACCGTGGCCGCGCCGGTGGTGAGCGGCCGGCTCGACATCGCCAACGGCCGCGTCGCCGACGCGGCGAGCGGCATCATCCTGACCGACGTCGTCATCGCCCTGGTCGGCGACGGCGACCGCCTCGAGATCGAGCGCTTCCGGGCGCGCGACCAGGCCGGGGGACGGCTCGACCTCACCGGCGGTATCGCGATCGACCCCGACGCGGCCTTTCCGTATCGCTTCGAGCTGACCACCCGCGAGCTCCGCGTGCTCGACAGCGACCTCGGCCGGGCGACGGTCTCCGTCGACATCGTGTCGGAAGGCTCCGCCCGCGGCGGCGAGACCAGCGGGCGGATCAGCGTGCCGCGCGCCGACCTGCGGATCCCCGCAGGGGGCGGCATCCAGCCCGTTGTCCTCGACGTCGAGGAGCGCGGTGCGCCGCCGCGGCCCGCGCCGCCGCCCGCGCCGCCGCCGGGCGAGCGCTACGCCATGCTGCTCGACCTCGAGGTCGACATGCCGGCCCGGATCTTCGTCCGCGGCCGCGGCCTGGATTCCGAGTGGGGTGGCAATCTCCGCATCACCGGCTCCACCCGCGAGCCGGTGATCCTGGGCTCGATCGACTATCGGCGCGGCTTCCTCGATTTCCTGGATCGGCGCTTCGACATTCGCGAGGGCAGCGTCACCTTCACCGGCGGCACCCCGCCGGTGCCGCTGGTCGATCTGGAAGCGGCCGCGACCACACGCACGATGACCGGCGTCGTCCGGGTGACCGGCCCCGCCACCGATCCGGAGTTCGCGCTGACGAGCGAGCCCGAGCTGCCGCAGGACGAGGTGCTGTCGCAACTCCTGTTCGATCGCGGTACGCAGGGCTTGACGCCGGTCCAGGGCGTGCGCCTCGCCGCCGCCGTGGCGCGGCTCGAGGGCGGCGGCGGGTTCGATGCGATGGAGGCGATCCGCGACGTCACCGGCCTCGACGTGCTCGACCTGGGCAATGCCGAGTTCGGCGACGACGCGGCCGAGACCACGGCCACCGCCGGGCGCTACGTCGCCGACAACGTGTTCATCGCGGTCGACCAGGGCCTCTCCACCGGTGCCACCCGCGGCCGGGTCGAGATCGAGATCCTGCGCAACGTCACCGTGCGCGGCGAGGTCGACAACCTGTCGCGCAGCGGCGTCGGCATCGAATGGAGCATGGACTACTGAACGCCACATGAGCCCGCGACGAGCCGCGGACGGCGTGCCGGGCGACCAACGGAGCCGGCTCGCCCGCGGCAAGGCCGGCACGCCTTCCTCGTGACCCGGCTCGACGACCACCCGCTCTTGGCGTAGGTGTCGCCGCCAGCTTCGCAACCGGATACCATACGTGCGCACGCATCTTCAGGACGAGCCGGAGACGGCCGGGAATCTCGCGGTCGGGCCCGGCACAACGACCTTCGGCACCTTCGGCGACGTCAACGTGATCGGGCTCTGGACCCTCTACGCCAAGGAGGTCCGCCGCTTCCTCAAGGTCGTCACCCAGACGGTGCTGGCCCCGCTGGTCACCACCCTCGTCTTTCTCGCGATCTTCACCCTCGCCCTCGGTGCCGACCGGCCGGCCGTCGACGGCGTGTCGTTCATCGACTTCCTCGCCCCCGGCCTCGTCGTCATGGCGATCGTCCAGAACGCCTTCGCCAATACCTCGTCCTCGATCATGATCGCCAAGGTCCAGGGCAACATCGTCGACTACCTCATGCCGCCCCTCTCGCCCGGCGAGCTGCTCTTCGGCGTGGTCATGGGCGGCGTCACCCGCGGCATGCTGGTCGGTGTCGTCGTCTGGCTCGGCATGCTGCCGTTCGCCGCCATGCGCCCCGAACACCTCTGGGCCATTCTCTACTTCAGCCTGATGGCCTCGCTGCTGCTCTCGATCCTCGGCTTCCTCGCGGCACTCTGGGCCGAGAAGTTCGATCACATGGCGGCCGTGACCAACTTCGTGATCACGCCCTTGTCGTTCCTCTCCGGCACGTTCTACTCGATCGACCGGTTGCCGGAGCTGTTCCACGGCATCGCACTCGCCAACCCGTTCTTCCACATGATCGACGGCGTGCGCTACGGCTTCACCGGCCACTCCGACGGCAGCATCCTCCTCGGTGCGCTCTTCCTGGCCCTGGTCAACACGGCGCTTTGGTTCTTGGCGCTGCGATTGGTCCGCCTAGGCTACAGGCTCAAGGCCTGATCATGGTGCCACTTCCGCCTCATTGACGGCAGCGGTCGCCTCGGCCATTTTCCGCGCTTCCCGCCAATGGACCCGTCCGCGATGAGCCCCAACGCCGCCATTCCGTCGCTCTTGCCCATCTACAACCGGATCGACCTCGTCTTCGAGCGGGGCGAGGGCAGCTGGCTGGTGACCAGGGACGGGCGCCGCTTCCTCGACTTCACCAGCGGCATCGCGGTCAACGGTCTCGGCCATTGCCACCCGCATCTGGTCGAGACCCTGCAGACGCAGGCGGCGAAGCTCTGGCACGTCTCCAACCTGTTCCGCATCGAGCAGCTCGAGCGCGTCGCCGACCGGCTGGTGGCGCACTCCTTCGCCGAGACCGTGTTCCTCTGCAACTCGGGTGCCGAGGCGATGGAGGCCTGCATCAAGATGGCCCGGCGCTTCCACTGGCATCGTGGCCAGCCGCAGCGCAACCGGATCATCACCTTCGAGGGCAGCTTCCACGGCCGCACCATGGCGACCATCTCGGCCGCCGGCGGGACCCGCCTCACCGAGGGCTTCGCGCCCCTGCTGGAGGGCTTCGACCACGTGCCGTTCGGCGACCACGCGGCCCTCGAGGCCGCCGTGACCGACGCGACCGCGGCCATCATGATCGAGCCGATCCAGGGCGAGGGCGGCATCCGGCCGCTGCCCAAGGCGTGCCTGGAGGGACTGCGCGAGCTTTGCGACCGGCACGACATCCTGCTCGTGTTCGACGAGGTGCAGTGCGGCATGGGCCGGACCGGGCATCTCTTCGCGCACGAGCATTTCGGCGTCACCCCGGACATCATGGGCCTCGCCAAGGGGCTGGGCGGCGGCTTTCCGATCGGCGCCTGCCTCGCCACCGCCAGGGCCGCCTCGGGCATGACGACCTCGACCCACGGCTCGACCTTCGGCGGCAACCCGCTCGCCTCGTCCGTGGCCAACGCCGTCCTCGACGTCATGCTGGCCGACGGCTTTCTCGCGGGCGTGGCCGAGCGTGCCGCCTATCTGCGCGACCGTGCCGAGGCCCTGGTCGAGCGGCACGGCGACGCCTTCGAGCTGGTCCGCGGCGCGGGCCTGATGCTCGGCCTCAAGCCGCGGCGCAACAACTACGAGGTGGCGGCCGAGTTGCGCGCCCAGGGCCTGCTGACCGTGCCCGCGGGCGACAACGTCGTCCGCCTGCTGCCGCCCCTGACGGTGAGCGAGGCGGAGATCGACCACGCGATCGAGGTCATCGAGGCGAGCTGCCGGGCACTCGCGGCGTGACGGTCGGGCGATGAGCGAGCCGCGCCACTTCCTCGACCTGTCGGCCGTCGACGCCGCACCGCTGCGGGCGATCCTCGACCGGGCGGCGGCGATGAAGGCCGGCGCCGACGCCGCCCAGCCGCTGGTCGGCAAGACCGTGGCGCTGATCTTCGAGAAGCCGTCGACCCGCACCCGGGTGTCGTTCGAGGTGGGGGTCGGCCAGCTCGGCGGCCGGGCGGTGGTGCTGCAGGGCAGGGAGATGCAGCTCGGCCGCGGCGAGACCGTGGCCGACACCGCCGCCGTGCTGTCGCGCTACGTCGATCTGATCATGATCCGCACGGACGCGCACGAGAAGCTCCTGGAGCTGGCGCGGCACGCCACCGTGCCCGTGATCAACGGCCTCACCGACAGCTCGCATCCCTGCCAGATCATGGCGGACGTCATGACCTTCGAGGCGGCCAAGGGGCCGATCAGGGGCCGGCGGCTCGCCTGGTCGGGCGACGGCAACAACGTCGTCACCTCCTTCGTCCACGCCGCCGTCCGCTTCGACTTCGAGCTCGCCATCGCCTGCCCGCCGGAGCTGCCGCCGGACCCGGCGGTGCTCGACTGGGCGGCCGCGCACCAGGGGCGGATCGTGGTGACCCACGACCCCTATGCGGCCGTGGCCGGGGCGGACGCGGTGATCACCGACACCCGGGTGTCGATGGGCGACGCCGACGCCGAGCGGCGGCACCGCCTGCTCGAGCCCTTCACGGTCACCGGAGAGCTGATGCGGGCAGCGGCCCCCGGTGCCATCTTCATGCACTGCCTGCCGGCGCATCGCGGCGAGGAGGTGACGGCCGAGGTCATCGACGGCCCCACGAGCGTCGTCTTCGACGAGGCGGAGAATCGGCTGCACGTGCAGAAAGCCATTCTCGCCTGGTGTCTGGGCGGCTAACCTCACGGCCATGAGCCTGCTGCAACCCGCCCGTCTCGACGTCCTCCGCCCGTTCCAGCTCGAGGGATCGCAATTGCGCGGCCGGCTCGTCCGGCTGGGCGATGCCGTGGACACGGTGCTCAAGGGCCATGCCTACCCGCGCCCCGTCTCCGACCTTCTGGGCGAGCTTCTGGTGCTGGCCGGAGGGCTCGCCGGCGGCCTCAAGTTCGACGGCCGCTTCTCGCTGCAGATCCGCGGCGACGGGCCGGTGGGCCTCGTGGTGGCCGACGTCACCAACGACGGGCGGATGCGCGGCTATGCCAGCTACGACGCGACCGCCATCGGTGCCCGGGCCGGCTTCGCCGAGCTCGTCGGCAAGGGGCTGCTGGCCCTGACCGTCGACCAGGCCGCCTCGGGCGGCGAGACCTACCAGGGCATCGTCCAGCTCGACGGCCGCTCGCTGCAGGACAGCATGCTCGTCTACTTCCAGCAGTCCGAGCAGGTGCCGACCGGCATCCGCTCGGCCGTGCGCTTCGACGCGGCGGCCGGGGCCTGGCGAGCCGCTGCCGTCATCGTCCAGGCGATGCCGGGCGAGGGGGCCGTCTCGGCGGACGAGCGCGAGGACGACTGGCGGCGGGCCATGCTGCTGCTCGAGACGCTCTCCGACGACGAGCTGCTCGACCCTGGCCTCGGCCCCGACACGCTGCTCTTCCGCCTCTTCCACGAGGACGGGGTCAGGGTCTTCGACTCGCTCGATCTCAGCTTCGGCTGCTCCTGCGACGACGAGCGCGTCGCCACCATGCTCCGCCGGTTCGAGCGCGACGAGGTCTTGGCGATGCAGGACGCCAGTGGCAAGGTCACGGTGACCTGCGAGTTCTGCAGCCGCGTCTACCGCTTCGGCCCCGCCGATATCGCCGCACTTTTCGAGGATGGCCTGCATTGAACGGCAAATCGCTTCTCGCCTCCCTGGCGCTGCTCTCGCTCGCCGCCTGCAGCGGCCCGGAGCTGCGCGAGCCCGCGGACGTCACCAGTGCCAAGCCGCCGCTGGTCTTCGCCGTGGCCGACCTTGCGGTCGAGAACGACAGCATGATCCCCGCCAGCATCGGCTTCCGCGAGCGGCAATGGACCGAGCGGCTGGTGGGCGCCACGCGCAGCTTCCTCGATGACCGGCTGGAGACGACCAGCGGTATCGGCTGGCTGCTCGTCACCATCGACGAGGCCCGGCTGATCGAGGACGAGCTGCCGGTGGAGACCGGTGTCCGCGCCACCTTCACCCGCGAGCCCGACCGGGTGCTCGACGCGCTCCTGCGGGTCAGGATCTCGGTTATGGGCGGCGACGGGCTCGAGCAGTCCTTCGTCCAGACCGAGGTGCAGCGGCGCCGGCCGATCCTCCGCAACACCTCAGTCATCGCCCGCGATGCCGAGGCCGAGCGACTGATCGGCGACCTCATGTCGCAGTTCGACGACGAGCTGACCCAGGCGGTCCGCCAGCACCTGAGCGCCTATCTGCTGCTCTAGCAGCCTGCCGGTCGGGCGGCCGGGGAGGGGAGCCCCCTTGAGCCACGTCTTCTACCGTCATCTCCGCCAGACCTATCCCACCGCCGTCCGGGGCGACGGGGTCCACGTCGTCGACAGCGAGGGCCGGCGCTATCTCGACGCCGCGGGTGGGGCCGCGGTTTCCTGCCTCGGCCACAGCCATCCGGCCGTGATCCGGGCGATCAAGGACCAGGCGGAGAAGCTCGCCTACGCCCATACCGGCTTCTTCACCAGCGAGCCGGCCGAAGCCCTGGCGAGCGCGCTGATCGAGAAGGCGCCGGCCGGGATGGACAAGGTCTATTTCGTCTCCGGCGGCTCCGAGGCGGTCGAGGCGGCGCTCAAGATGGCCCGCCAGTACTTTGTCGAGATCGGCCAGCCCGGGCGCCGCCGCTTCGTCGCCAGGCGGCAGAGCTACCACGGCAACACGCTGGGTGCCCTGGCGGTCGGCGGAAACCAGTGGCGCCGCCGCCAGTTCGAGCCGATCCTGATCGACGCCGACCATCTGACGCCGTGCTACGCCTATCGCGAGAAATCCCCGGACGAGACCGAGGAGGCCTTCGGCCTGCGCCTCGCCCGGGAGCTCGAGGCGCATCTGGAGGAGGTCGGCCCCGAGACGGTGATCGCCTTCATCGCCGAGCCGGTCGTCGGCGCCACCCTCGGGGCCGTCCCCGCGGTGCCCGGCTACTTCAGGGCGATCCGCGAGATCCTGGACCGCTACGGCATCCTCCTGATCCTCGACGAGGTGATGTGCGGCATGGGCCGCACCGGCACGCTCTTCGCCTGCGAGCAGGAGGGGATCGCCCCGGACCTGATCTGCGTCGCCAAGGGGCTGGGCGCCGGCTACCAGCCGATCGGGGCGACGCTGGTGCACGAGAAGATCGTGACCGCGATCCGCGACGGCTCGGGCTTTCTTCAGCACGGCCACACCTACATGGGCCACCCGACGGCCGCGGCCGCCGGACTCGCGGTGCAGCGGGCGATCGAGGCGGAGGGCCTGCTCGAGCGGGTGCGCGTCATGGGCGAGCGACTGGAGGCGAGCCTCACCGAGCGCTTCGGCAACCACCGCCACGTCGGCGACATCCGCGGCCGCGGCCTGTTTCGCGGCCTGGAGCTGGTCCAGGACCGGGCGACCAGGGTGCCGTTCGACCCGGCCGTGGCGCTCAACGCCCGGGTCAAGAAGGCGGCGATGGGCCTTGGGCTGATGTGCTACCCGATGGGCGGCACCATCGACGGCAGGCAGGGCGACCACATCCTCCTGGCGCCACCGTTCATCATCGACGACGACCACGTGGCCCTGATCACCGACAAGCTCGGCCGCGCCGTCGACCAGGCGATCGCCTCGCTGGCCGCCTGACCCAGACAATGCCGGCCGGGCGGGTGCTCGACACCGCGCCGGGCGACACCGCCAGCGGGCCGCGCCAATCGCTCAGGCCGTGCTCTCGGTCAGCGGCAGCCGGTCCGGCGACGCGTCGATCCGGGTGCGGTCGCGGCCGGCGCGCTTGGCCGCATAGAGCGCCCGATCGGCCGCCCGCAGCAGGCGGTCGCGGTCGTCGCCAGGCCCGGCCAGGGCGCCACCGACGCTCACCCGGAGCTCGACACGATCGCCGGCCTCGCTGCAGCGCAGCGGCGCCGCCCGGACCGCGCGGCGCAGCCGATCGGCGAGCTCGTGAAGCTGGCGCTCGTCGACCGACCGAGAGACGACGGCGAACTCCTCGCCGCCCACGCGCGCCAGGAAATCACCACTGCGGATGGTCGCGGTCAGGAGCCGCGCCACATGGGTGAGCGCGGCATCCCCGACCTGGTGGCCGTGCCGGTCGTTGATCTGCTTGAAGCGGTCCACGTCGATCATCAACAGGCCCAGCCCGCCGGCTTGCTCCGCCAGTCGCTGCTCGAGCGCGAGGTCGAAGGCACGACGATTGGGCAGCCGCGTCAGGTGGTCGGTGGTGGCAGCCACCTGGAGCTCGGCGTTGATCTTGATCAGGCTGGCGTTCTTGGCGTCGATCTGCCGTGTCCGCTCGACGACCGAGGCGTTGAGGCGCGCGATCAGCCGGGTCCGGTCGCTCGTCGCGGCACTGACCATGAGCGTGGCGACGCTGCAGACGACGAGCACGGTCTGCAGCGACAGGGCACTCGGCGGATCGGCGACGAGGGCGGAGACGGCGAGCAGCACGGCCGCCGCAAGCGAGAAGAGCGTCACCCCGGCGGCGTAGCCGAACAACATCGCCCCGCCCAGGATCGGCAGCAGGGCAGGGGTCGCGGCGACGGGCAGGCTGGCGTCGCCCGGCAAGGCGGTGAGTGTGAGCACGACGAACGCGGCGGCGACCAGGACCAGGGCCAGGGCGCTCGGCCAGCCGCGCGGCCTCGCGAAGCGGGGCTCCCGCCGCCGCCGCTCCAGCAGCCGCTCGAGGAGCAACAGCGCCGGCGGCACGACGAGCAACAGGCCGCTCAGGTCGCCGAGGAAGAACACCAGGGCCACGGTGGGGATGTCCGCCCGGGCGAGCCAGCCTTCCTGGGCGAACAGCAGGAGTGCGACGCCCAGGTTGGCGAGCACGGCAACGGTGGCGATCACCAGCAGGACGCCCACCTGCTGCACGGTGCCGAGCGGCCGGCCGCGACCGAGGCGAGCGCGCAGCAGCACGCCGGCGGCGCCATAGAGCAGCGCCTGGCGGACGATGTGCAGGCTCGCCTCCGCGAGCGCCGCAGGCGACAGGCTTGCCCAGGCATCGATCGAGAGCACGCCGACGATCGGCACGAGCAGATAGGACGGTCCGAGGAGATAGCCGAACAACAGGCAGAGTCCGGCCACGGGGAAGAACAGGCTGACCTGGTCACCCTGGTCGAACAGCGTGGCCAGATCGACGAGGGCGTAGAAGCAGAGGACGAAGGCGGATCCGGCGATCGCGGCCACCGCCAAGCGATCGGACAGGCGCAGCCCGCCGGGCCAGGGCCAACGACACTCGGCCGCGAGGCGGCCGCCGATCCAATCAACCAATCGCCCTGCCAGGCCCTTTCGCACGGCGAGCACCCCTGAATATCGAGCGAGCCCAAGGACCCGACCGAATGAGATACGGCACTATCGAATTACCCAACATTCAGGGTCAAGTATCACGGAAGGCGCCGTGTCGACAACCAGGACATGCGATCAAGAGTAGCGTGGTGCCGCCGTCAAATCGCCTTTGACCTGAGCGGCATTGCCCGGCATCTCGGCCCGGGCGCGGGTTTCACGGCATCGGCCCGACCGGCCCTGCTCCCAAAGGTGCGCACGCTGCCGGCCGTCGATACCGGCCCAGCGGCGCTACCGGGTCAGTCGGCGAAGGGGTCGGTGACCAGGATCGTGTCGTCGCGGGCGGGACTGGTCGACAGCAGCGCCACCGGCGCCTCGACCAGCTCCTCGAGCCGCTTGACGTACTTGACCGCCTCGGCCGGCAGATCGGCGAAGCTGCGCGCCCCGGCGGTGCTGTCCTGCCAGCCCTTGATCTCCTCGTAGATCGGCCGGACCGCGGCCTGGGCCGCCATGCCGGCCGGGAGGTGGTGCAGGGTCTGGCCGTTGAGGTTGTAGGCGGTGCAGATCTTCAGCGTGTCGAAGCCGTCGAGCACGTCGAGCTTGGTCAGTGCAAGGCCGCGAATGCCGCCGGTCTTGACCGCCTGGCGCACCAGCACGGCATCGAACCAGCCGCAGCGACGCTTCCGGCCGGTCACCGTGCCGAACTCCCGGCCGCGCTCGCCCAGCCGGTTGCCGATCTCGTCGAAGAGCTCGGTCGGGAACGGGCCGGAGCCCACGCGGGTGGTGTAGGCCTTGGTGATGCCCAGCACGTAGCCGACCGTGTCGGGCCCCACGCCCGAGCCCGTGGCGGCCATGCCGGCCGTGGTGTTCGACGAGGTGACGAAGGGATAGGTGCCATGGTCGACGTCGAGCATCGCACCCTGTGCCCCCTCGAAGAGGATCCGCCGGCCGGCCCGGCGGAGCTCGGAAAGACGGAGCCAGACCGGCTCGGCGAAGGGCAGGATCCGCGAGGCGAGCTGGCGGAGCTGGTCGAGCAGGGCCGCCCCGTCGATCTCGTCGACGCCGAAGCCGCGCCGCAAGGCATTGTGGTGGAGGAGGAGCTCGACCAGCTTCTGCTCCAGCACGACGTCGTCGGCGAGGTCGCAGACCCGGATGGCACGGCGCGCCACCTTGTCCTCGTAGGCCGGGCCGATGCCGCGGCCGGTCGTGCCGATCTTGCCGGAGCCGCCCTCGGCCCTGGCCCTGGCCTCCTCGCGCGCCCGGTCGAGCTCGCCGTGGAAGGGCAGGATGAGGGTGGCGTTCTCGGCGATCCTGAGCGTCTCGGAGCCGATCGCGACACCCTGGCCGCGCAGCGTCTCGATCTCGGTCAGGAGCGCCCACGGATCGATGACGACGCCGTTGCCGATGACCGAGAGCTTGCCCGGCCGGACCACGCCCGAGGGCAGCAGGCTCAGCTTGTAGGTGACGCCGCCCACGACCAGCGTGTGGCCGGCATTGTGGCCGCCCTGGAAGCGGACGACGACATCGGCCCGCTCGCTCAGCCAGTCGACGATCTTCCCCTTGCCTTCATCGCCCCACTGCGAGCCGACCACGGCGACATTGGTCATGCGGGCTTGCTCCTCCTGCCGTGCCTTTGCGGCCTCCGTTTACGCCAAAGACCGGGGCCGCACCAGCACGGCCGCGGCCGGCGCTTTTCCTGGCACCCGTGCCGGCGAAGCTGCTATGCGGACACCCCGAACGAAGAGCCCGGAGCCGACTTGCCCGCCACCGCCGAGAGCCGATCGCCCGCCACCGACCTGGGCTCGCCGGAGTCCGCCCTCGAGCGGGTGTTCGGCTTCAAGGGCTTCCGCCCGGGCCAGCGCGAGATCGTCGAGGCCCTCCTGGCCGGCGAGAATCTGCTCGCGGTGCTGCCCACCGGCGGCGGCAAGAGCCTCTGCTACCAGCTCCCCGCCGTGATGAAGCCGGGGCTCACCCTGGTCGTCTCGCCGCTCATCGCGCTCATGGACAACCAGGTGGCGCAGCTCAGGCTCCTCGGCATCGAGGCCGCGGCCGTGCACAGCGGCGTCGACCGGGCCGAGCGGGCGCGGATCTGGCAGTCGATCAAGGCGGGGCGGCTCAAGCTCCTCTATCTGTCGCCCGAGCTGCTCGGCACCGAGCGCCTGCAGGCGGCCCTCGACCGGCTGCCGGTCGGGCAGATCATCGTCGACGAGGTCCACTGCCTGAGCCAGTGGGGTCACGATTTCCGTCCCGACTACCGCAACCTCGCCGCGCTGCCGGGGCGCTATCCCCTGGCCTGCGTCGCCGGCTTCACCGCGACGGCCGACCGCGTCACCCGCGAGGACATCGCCGGCCAGCTCTTCCGGGACCGCGCGGCCCGGGTCTTCGTCCACGGCTTCGACCGGCCGAACATCAGGCTGACGGTGATGGCGAAGGACCGGCCGGAGCGGCAGCTCCTGGACATCCTCGCCCGCTTCCCGCGGCAGCAGGGCATCGTCTACCGGCTCGCCCGGAAGGCCACCGAGGAGACGGCAGCAGCCCTGGAGGCGGCCGGCTACCGGGCCGTGGCCTACCATGCCGGGCTCGACAATGCGCGGCGCCGGGAGCTGCTCGACCGGTTCCTGACCGAGCCCGACCTGATCGTCGTCGCCACCATCGCCTTCGGCATGGGCATCGACAAGCCGGACATCCGCTTCGTCGTGCATCTCGACCTGCCGGGCAATCTCGAGGCCTACTACCAGGAGATCGGCCGGGCCGGCCGCGACGGGGCCCCGGCGGAAGCCATCATGCTCTACGGCTTCGACGACATCCGCCGGCGGCGCTGGCTGATCGAGAGCGGCACGGCCACGGACGCGCAGAAGCGGGTCGAGCATCGCCGGCTCGACGCGCTCCTGGCCTTCACCGAGACGAGCGGCTGCCGGAAGCAGGCGCTGCTCGGCTATTTCGGCGAGACCGCACCGCCCTGCGGCGCCTGCGATCGCTGCCAGGAGCCGCCCGAGCTCGCCGATGCGACGGCACTCGCCGGCGCCCTGCTCGAGGCCATCCAGGCCACCGACACCCGCTTCGGCCAGGCGCACCTGATCGACATCCTGGCCGGCGAGCGGACCGCCAAGGTCGAGCAGTTCGGCCACGCCCGGCTCGCCTGCTTCGGGGCTGCGGCCGGGACCGACAAGCGCGTGCTCAGGAGCGCCATCCGCCAGCTCTACGCCTCGGGTGTCATCGAGGTCGACATCGCCGGGCATGGTGCGCTCCGCCCGGGCCGCCGCGCCGCGGCGATCCAGGCCGGGGCCGAGACCATCGCGCTCGACCTGACCCCGCCGCGGTCGAAGCCGGCCAGGGCGCGCAAGGCGCCCAACGGGGCCGCCGGCGCGGCCGCGGGCCTCGCCCCGGCCGATGCCGACCTGCTGGCGGCGCTCAAGAAGCTCAGGCTCGAGATCGCGCGGGAGATCGACAAGCCGGCCTACGTCGTCTTCAGCGACGCCACGCTCGCCGACATGGCGCAGAAGCGCCCCCTCGACCTGGCGGCGTTTCTCGCCGTGGACGGCGTCGGCGAGACCAAGCGCAGCCTCTACGGCGACCACTTCGTCGCCACGATCAAGGCCTTCGTCAATTCGGGGGACACATTACGCAATTAAGGTTTTGCGTCCCCCGCTACGTACGCTACGACGGCGCCATGCCGAGACTCGCCCGTGTCGTCGTCCCCGATCTGCCGCACCACGTCACCCAGCGGGGCAACCGCCGGCAGCGCACCTTCTTCGGCGACCACGACTACGGGCTCTACCGGGCGATCCTCGCCGAGCACGCCGCAGCCACGGGCGTGCGCGTCGCCGGCTGGTGCCTGATGCCCAACCACGTGCACCTGATCCTCGTCCCGCCGACGCCCACGGCGCTCGCCCTTTGCCTGCGCGAGGTGCACCGACGCTACACCCGGCACGTCAACGAGCGCGAGGGCTGGCGCGGCTATCTCTGGCAGGGGCGATTCGCGTCCGCGGTCATGGACGAGCCGCACTTCCTCGCCGCGCTGCGCTATGTCGAGCTCAACCCGGTCCGCGCCGGCCTCGTCGAGCGGGCGACCGACTGGCGCTGGTCGAGTGCACGCACGCACCTCCACGGCCAGGACGACGGCCTTACCGACCGGGCGGCGGTGGCGGGGCTGGTCGACGACTGGGCGGCGTTCCTGGCGCTGGAGGAGCGGCCGGAGCGGCTCGAGGCACTGCGCTCGGCCGAGCGGACCGGGCGCCCGGCGGGCGATCCGGGGTTCGTCGCGGCATTGGAGGTGCGACTCGGCACGACGCTGCGTCGGCGACGGCCGGGGCGGCGGCCGGAAGCCGCCAGCATATCCAAGGACGCAATCTCTTAATTGCATAATGTGTCCCCCGAATTAAGGGGTAACATGTCCCCTGTATTGCGCAGGTGAGCACCGCTGCGGCTGCCTGCGAGGGACGTATATCGACGCTGCCGAAGGTCCCTGTCATGGTCGCAGCCACCGATGGGAGGCGAAGGCCATGCACCGCCCTCGCTGCCGCGCATTCCGTCGCGGGTCGCTCGTCCTCCTCCTCCTCGCCGGCTGCGCAGCCAACCTGCCGCCGACGCGGCCGCCGGTCTATGGCGGCCCGATCGAGCCGATCCCTGCGGCAGCGGCGGTGGTGATCGGCGACGGCACGCCGGTCAGGGCCACCTTCGCGACCACCAACAGCATTCGCGTCTTCGAGCGCGGCGGCACGCGCCCGGTCGTCACGATCGAACTGGCGCTCGCAGGCGACCGGCGCATCGTCGAGCGGCCCGGCGGCTACGGGCTGCAGGCGACGATCACCGATGCCGGCCTGGCCAGCGACCCGCGCATGGACGCGGCGAGCGAGCGCAACATGGCCAACCAGGCGGCGGCTTTGCGCGGTGTCGAGCTGCACATGCAGCTCGACCGGGACCGCCGGCCGCTGGCCGAGACGCTGCGCCTCACCCAATCGCCGTCGGCCGCGGACGGCAGGGGCGGCATCGGCGAGCTGCCCGACACCGTTCGCGAGCTGCTCGGCCGGCTAATGGAGCAGCGGCCGCTGGCCGCCGGACAGCGGCTGGCAACGGGCGATCGACCGGTCTCCGTCACCCAAGCCCTGCCGGACGGCCGCAGCTTCACCGTGCACGAGGTGGTCGAGGGGCGGGTGATCCACGATGGCCGTCCGGCCGTGCTGCTGCGCACCGACGCCGACCTGCCGCCCGGGATGCCGCTCGCGGTCAGCGGCTATTCGGTGGTCGATCAGGCGACCGGAACGCCGCTGCTCTGGCAGGCGAGCCTGGCCAAGATCGAGCGGGGGGTCGGCAGCGAGAGCCTGGTCACCACCCGCTACACGATCGAGGACGGCGACTGAGGCTCAGAACGCCAGCGGCTTGACGTGCAGCACCTGGGGCAGCCGGCGCAGCCGCTCGAGCACCGCCTCCGGCACCGCACCGTCCACCTCGACCAGAGCGATGGCGTCGCCGCCCGGCTTCTCGCGGCCGAGATGGAAGGTCGCGATGTTGATCCCGGCATCGCCGAGAAGGCCGCCCAAGGCACCGATGAAGCCCGGCTTGTCCTGGTTCCTGACATAGAGCATGTGGGCACCGAGCCGGACCTCGATGTCGATGCCGCGGATCCGCACCACCCGGGCCGCGCCGTCGTGGATCAGCGTGCCGGCCACGTCGCGTGGCCCGCGCTCGGTCAGCACCTCGACCGCGACCAGGGTTTGGTAGCCCGAAAGATCCTCGGTCTCGACCGTGGTCACGCTGATGTCGCGCGACCGTGCCACGGCCGGGGCGTTGACCATGTTGACGCTGGCGAGCAGCGGGCTCAAGAGGCCCTTCAGGATGATCTGGGTCAGCGGCCGGGTGTTCAGCCGGGCCACCTCGCCCGCATAGGTGATCGTCACCCCCTTGAGGCCCGTCTCGGTGAGCTGGCCGGCGAACGAGCCCAGCTGCTCGGCGAGCTGCATGTAGGGCTTGAGCCGGGGCGCCTCCTCGGCGGTCACGGCCGGCATGTTGAGCGCGTTGATGATCGCCCCCTTGAGCAGGTAGTCGCTCATCTGCTCGGCGATCTCGAGTGCCACCTGCTCCTGCGCCTCGGCGGTCGACGCCCCGAGATGCGGGGTGACGATGACGTCCTCGAGGTCGAAGAGCGGCGACTCCCTGGCCGGCTCCACGGCGAAGACGTCGAGGGCGGCCCCGGCGACGTGGCCCGTCTCGATGAGCGCCGCCAGGGCGGCCTCGTCGACGAGGCCGCCCCTGGCGCAGTTGACGATCCTGACCCCCTTCCTGGTCTTCTGCAGGTTCTCGGCCGAGAGGATGTTCCTGGTCTGCTCGGTGAGCGGCGTGTGCAGCGAGATGACGTCGGCGCGGGCGAGCAGCGTGTCCAGGTCGACCTTGTCGACGCCGAGGTCCATGGCCCGCTCCGGCGACAGGAACGGGTCGAACGCGATCACCCGCATCTTCAGGCCCTGCGCCCGGTTGGCGACGATCGAGCCGATATTGCCGCAGCCGATGATGCCCAGCGTCTTGGATGCCAGCTCCACCCCCACGAAGCGCGACTTCTCCCACTTGCCGGCCCGGGTCGAGCGGTCGGCGGCGGGGAGCTGGCGGGCGAGCGCCATCATCATGGCGATGCTGTGCTCGGCCGTGGTGACCGAGTTGCCGAAGGGCGTGTTCATGACGACCACGCCGGCCTCGGTCGCCGCCTCGATGTCGACATTGTCGACGCCGATTCCGGCCCGGCCCACGACCTTGAGCTTCGGGGCAGCCGCCAGGAGGTCGGCCGTGACCCTGGTCGTCGAGCGGATGGCGAGGCCGTCATACGCGCCGATGATGGCCTTCTGCTCGTCGGGCGAGAGGCCGGCCTTGACGTCGGCCGCGATGCCGCGCTCCTCGAAGATGGCGACGGCGGCGGGGCTGAGCTTGTCGGTGATCAGCACACGGAGCATGGGGTATCCTCGGCAAGCGTGAGCGGTCAGCGGGCGGCCTTCGTGGCGGCGAACGCCCAGTCGAGCCAGGGCAGCAACAGGGCCATGTCCTCGGGCTCGACAGTGGCGCCGCCCCAGAGCCGCAGACCGGGCGGGGCGTCGCGGTAGCCGGCGATGTCGTAGGCGACCTTCTCCTCGTCGAGCAGCTTGACCATGGCCTTGACGAAGGCCGCCTGCGCGTCGCCCGGGCGGCCCGCGATCGCGGGATCGGTGATCACGAGGCAGATCGAGGTGGAGGAGCGGATCGCCGGGTCGGCGGCGAGGAACCCGGCCCAGGCGGAGCGTTCGACCCAGCTCTCGACTTCCCGAAGGTTGGCCGTCGACCGGGCGACGAGGGCCGGCAGGCCGCCGATCCCCTCGGCCCAGGCGAGGGCGTCGAGCACGTCCTCGACCGCCAGCATCGAGGGCGTGTTGATCGTCTCGCCGGCGAAGGTGCCGGCAATCAGCTTCTTGCCCTTGGTCAGCCGGAAAAGCTTCGGCAGCGGCCAGGGCGGGCTGTAGCTCTCGAGCCGCTCGACGGCGCGCGGGCCGAGCGCCAGCATGCCGTGCTGCGCCTCGCCACCCAGCACCTTCTGCCAGGACCAGGTGACGACATCGAGCTTGTCCCAGGGCAGTTCCATGGCGAAGACGGCCGAGGTCGCGTCGCAGAGCGTGAGCCCGGTGCGGTCGGACGCGATCCAGTCGCCGTCCGGAACCCGCACGCCGGAGGTCGTGCCGTTCCAGGTGAAGACGATGTCGCGGTCGGGGCGCGTCGCCGCGAGGTCGGGCAGGGCGCCGTAGTCGGCCTCGAGGGCGCGCAGGTCCTCGAGCCTGAGCTGCTTGACGGCATCGGTGAGCCAGCCGGCGCCGAAGCTCTCGAAGGCGACGACGTCGCAGCCCCTGGCCCCGAGCAGGCTCCACATCGCCAGCTCGAAGGCGCCGGTGTCGGAGGCCGGGACGATGCCCAGGAGGTAGTCCTCGGGGATGCCGAGCAGGGCGCGGCTCCTGTCGCTCACCGCCTGGATCCGCTGCTTGGCCGGACCCGAGCGGTGCGAGCGGCCGACCAGCGCACCGGCCAGCACGTCCACCGACCAGCCGGGCCGCTTGGCGGTCGGGCCGGAGCCGAAGCAGGGATTGGACGGGCGTCGGGCCGGTCGCTGCATGAAGCCTCGCAACTGTCGCGGAGCGGGAAAAAGCGGCCGCACGCTAGAAGGTAATCCGCTGCGTCGCAACATGCCCTTTCGGCGCAGGGCGAGCCGCTGCGGCCGGTGGTCGATCGGCGCACGAGATGGTATGCTGGCACCTTTCATCACCCAGGGGAGGCAGGGGATGGAGGAGCATGTCTACAAGGTGATCCAGCTCGTCGGCTCGTCGGAGCACAGCATCGAGGACGCCGTGCAGCGGGCGATCACCCGGGCGGACCAGACCCTCGACGATCTGCGCTGGTTCGAGGTCGTCGAGACCCGCGGCAAGATCGAGGGCGGCAAGGTCGCGCACTGGCAAGTGATGCTCAAGGTGGGCTTCACGCTCAAGGACGGCTGACGCGCAACCAGGCGCGTTGCCCGCTTCTTGACCAGGATCGGGCCGGACTTTGCCCACGGCGTGGGCAACAGGGTGCTACTCGGATCGGTGGCATGTAGCTTGCACGACGATGGCGCGACCTCACCGTGCCGGGGCCCTCGGGCTGCGGCCAGCCGGGAGTGCCCCGATGCCCCTCGTCCGCCGCTCGCTCCTCGCCCTCTGCTGCGCCCTGCCGCTGGCCGTGCCGGTGGCGGCCGACGCCCAGGAGCGCCCCTCGTTCCGCATCGCCTGGTCGATCTATGTCGGCTGGATGCCCTGGGGCTGGGCCGCCGACAACGGCATCGTCGCCAAGTGGGCGGACAGATACGGCATTGAGATCGAGGTCGTGCAGATCAACGACTACATCGAATCGATCAACCAGTACACGGCCGGCGCCTTCGATGGCTGCGTGATGACCAACATGGACGCGCTCACCATCCCGGCGGTGGGCGGCGTCGACTCGACGGCGCTGATCATCGGCGACTTCTCCAAAGGCAATGACGGCATCGTCTCGAAGACCGCGACCAGCCTCGAGGAGCTGGCGGGCGAGCGGGTCAACCTCGTCGAGCTCTCGGTCTCCCACTACCTCCTCGCCCGCGGGCTCGAGAGCGTGGGCCTCGCCGAGCGCGATCTCGCGGCCGTGGTCAACACCTCGGACGCCGACCTCGTCTCGGTCTTCACCGCCGCCCCGGACGTGGCGCACGTCGTCACCTGGAACCCGCTCCTGGCCGCGGTCGCCGCCGTGCCGGGTGCGACGAAGCTCTTCGACAGCTCGGCGATCCCGGGCGAGATCATCGACATGCTGGTGGTCAACAGCGACGTGCTCGAGGCCCATCCCGACCTCGGCAAGGCGCTGGTCGGGGCCTGGTACGAGACCATGGCGATCATGCGCGGCGACGACGCGGCCGGGATCGCCGCCCGCACCGCCATGGCCGAGGCCTCGGGCACCGATCTCGCCGGCTACGAGATGCAGCTCGCCTCGACCATGATGTTCTACGACCCCGCCGACGCCGTGGCCTTCGCGCTGAGCCCCGACCTGGTCCAGACGATGGACCGGGTGCGCACCTTCTCCGACGGCCATGGCCTGCTCGAGGGCGGGCTCGACCATGTCGGCATCGCCTTTCCGGGCGGCACCACCCTCGGCAGCGACACCAACGTGAAGCTGCGCTTTGTCGCCGACTACATGGCGATGGCCGCCGAGGGTGGCCTCTGAGCGGCTGATGCGCCGGCTGATCAATCGCGAGCCCGGCCGGGCGGCGGGCGTCGTCCTGGCCGCCCTGCCGTTCGTGCTGCTGGTCGTCGTGTATCTGGCGGCGAGCGAGGCCCGGCTCGGCGCCAACCCGGACGACAAGCTGCTGCCCGCGCCCGCCGCGTTCGTCGAAGCGATGCACCGCATGGCCTTCGTCGAGGACCAGCGCTCCGGCGACCTGCTGCTCTGGACCGACACCGCCGCCAGCCTGCAGCGGCTGCTCTCGGGCCTCAGCATCGCCGCCGGCCTCGCCCTGGCGCTCGGCACATCCATCGGCGCCATCCCCTATGTCCGCACCACGCTCGGACCGCTCGTGGCAGTCGTGGCGATGATCCCGCCCTTGGCCGTGCTGCCGATCCTCTTCATCACGCTGGGCCTCGGCGAGGTGGCGAAGGTGGCGCTGATCGTGCTCGGCGTGGCGCCGGTGATGATCCGCGATCTCGCCTTTCGCGTCGGCGAGATCCCGCGCGAGCTGATCCTCAAGGCGCAGACCCTGGGAGCCTCGACCTGGCAGCTCCTGCTGCGGGTGATCCTGCCGATGCTGCTGCCGCAGCTGATCCGCGCGGTCCGGCTGGCACTGGGGCCCGCCTGGCTCTTCCTGATCGCCGCCGAGGCGATCGCCGCCACCGAGGGCCTCGGCTACCGCATTTTCCTCGTCCGACGCTTCCTCGCCATGGACGTCATCCTGCCCTACGTCGCCTGGATCACCTTCCTCGCCTTCGCCATGGACTGGCTGCTCGGCCGCCTCGACCGCCGGTTCTTCGCCTGGGCGGCACGGGCATGAGTGCCGTCGCCGTCGAGCATCTCTGGATGGGCTATGACGGCAGGTCGGTCCTGGAGAACGTCAGCATGGCGGTGAGCCCCGGCTCGTTCGTGACGCTGGTCGGCGCCTCGGGCTGCGGCAAGAGCACGTTCCTCAGGCTGCTGCTGGGGGCGGAGCGCCCGCTGCGCGGCAGGATCACCGTCGACGGTGCCCCGCTGCCGGCCGAGCCCGGCCCGGACCGCGGCATCGTCTTCCAGCGCTACTCGGTCTTCCCGCACCTCACCTGCCTCGGCAACGTGCTGCTCGGTCTCGAGCTGCGGGCGGCACCGCTCACCGGCCGGCTGTTCGGCCGGGCGCGGCGCGCGGCCAGGGAGCGCGCGGCCGAGACCCTGGCCGCCGTGGGCCTCGATCGCGCCCTGGACGCCCTGCCCGCTGCTCTCTCCGGCGGCATGCAGCAGCGCCTCGCGATCGCCCAGGCGCTGGTGCTGGAGCCGCGCATCCTCCTCCTCGACGAGCCCTTCGGCGCCCTCGACCCCGGCATCCGCCTGGACATGCACAAGCTCGTCACCCGGCTCTGGCGCGAGCGGGGGATGACCGTCTTCATGGTCACCCACGACCTCTCCGAGGCGTTCAAGCTCGGCACGCGGGTGCTGACCTTCGACAAAGTGCGCCGCGACCCGCAGGCGCCGGATGCATACGGTGCCCGGATCACCTATGACTTGCCGGGGTACAACCGAAGGGAGGCCTGAAGCGCCATGGTCACCACCCGCATCGCCCCGGCCGTGCTGCCGGGCAGCCGCCGCTTCCACCACCCCTCCTACGAGAAGCTCAACAGCCAGGGCTGGCGGGCGGTCGAGGCCGAGAGCAAGCTCCCGGGCAAGGGCTGGGCCAAGGAGGTGAAGTGGGCGCTGGAGATGGGCCTCGCCGGTGCGGAGAGCCTGACCGACCGGTCGATCCCGACCTTCGCCCGGGGCGAGCTGCCGCATTTCGCCGGCATCAACACGTTCCTGAAGGCCCCCTATGTCGAGAACATCCGCGACGTCGGCAAGTACGACGCGGCGGTGGTCGGCATCCCGTTCGACGGCGGCACCACCTACCGCCCCGGCACCCGCTTCGGCCCGCAGGGCATCCGCCGGATCTCCGCCCTCTACAACCCCTACAACTACGAGCTCGGCGTCGACCTCCGCGAGCAGATGACGCTCTGCGATGCCGGCGACATCTTCACCATTCCGGCCAACCTCGAGAAGAGCTTCGACCAGATCACGCGAGGCGTGGCCCACGTCGCTTCCTCGGGCGCCCTGCCGCTGCTGCTCGGCGGCGACCATTCGATCGGCTTTCCCTGCGTGCGCGGCATCGCCCAGTGCACGTCGAAGAAGATCGGCATCATCCATTTCGACCGGCACATCGACTGCCAGGAGAAGGATCTCGACGAGCGGATGCACACCACCCCCTGGTACTGGGCGACCGAGCTGCCCAACGTGCCGGCCAAGAACCTGGTCCAGGTCGGGATCGGCGGCTGGCAGGTGCCACGGCCGGGGGTGAAGGAGGCACGCAAGCGGCAGACCAACATTCTCACGATCGACGACATGGAGAAGCTCGGGGTCGAGAAGACGGCCGAGATCGCCCTCGAGCTCGCCTGGGACGGGGTCGATGCGGTCTATCTCTCCTTCGACATCGACAGCGTCGATTGCGGCTTCGTGCCCGGCACCGGCTGGCCGGAGCCCGGCGGCTTCCTGCCCAGGGAAGCGCTGAAGCTCCTGGGCCTCGTCGCCAGGGAAGGAATTTGCGGGCTCGAGGTCGTGGAGGTCAGCCCGCCCTACGACACCGCGGACATCACCGCCCTCTTCGGCACGCGCGTGGTGGTCGAGGCGCTGGGGGCGCTGGTCGCGAACGGCAAGCTCGGCAGCCACAAGGGGATCATCGACAAGCCGGTCGCCTATTGAGATGCACGACGCGCACGAGACGGCCGGACCGGGCCACAACGCCCGGCCAACTGCGCAGTGGCAGACCCCGCATCGGCCGCACGGCGAGGCCCACCCGGACGATCACGGCCACGAGCCCGACCTCGACCTCGTCGAGGCCGCCTTCGTCGAAGGCTTCGAGCGCGCCCCCGACCCCGTGAGCTTCCTCCGCCTCGCCGGCGTGCCGTTCAGGAGCGAGCGGGACGGCCTGCCGCTCGATCTCGTCCGGGTCGAGATCGAGAGTGCCGTGGACGTCGCCTCGGTGACCCCGCTGCTCGGCGGCGCCGGGCATCGCGTCGCCCCCTTGCCGGCGAGCCATGTGAGCCGCCGCCGCCGGCTCGGCTTTCATTACCTGGCAGGCGAGCGGATGGTGCGCCTCGACCTCGCCGAGGCGCGCAGACTCGTCAATCTGACGCCACATCGATAGTGGGCGCGGGCTCGGCGCGCGATCGGAGTACCACCCAGGTCCGGCGCTACCTCGCGACCATTTCGGCCCGGCTCCGGCTCGGCCCGGTCGCCCCGGCCGTTGGCCCCGTCTTCGCGGCGGTGCTCGGGCCGACGCTGGGCCGGCCGGCGCCCGAACGGCGGCGGCGCCGCAACCCCGGTAGACGAGCAACAACCGCAGCATGTCCGGGCGTTGCCTTGCAATCAATTTTCGAGTATAGAAGTATTGCTGACATGGGCTACGCTGCCTGCCGGATTCTCTCTCAATCACGGATTTGTTGAAGATCGCGCTATGTCTCCGCGCATGCCTGCGCGGAATTGAAAGTCGTGCCGCGTTGCCCTGGTCCGCCATCAATGAGGAGAGCGGTCGTGAGCAATAGCATCCTTCCTTTCTTTGCTGATGATCTTCGCCCCGGTGAGAGACTTTTTACACGCGATCATGCAGGAGGAGACCAAAGGCTCGGCTACGACTTCAGCGCAAGGCGGATCCAGAGCGATGGCAGCTGGACGGCCAAGAAAAGCGGGACGTCGGGCAAAAGGAACGACGACTTCCTCATCCAGGGCCGGCCGTTCTATGCCATGGCGGACGGGGAAGTCGAAGCGGCCTGGCGCAATGCGCCGGAGAATCCGACGCCCGGAAGCCACCATCCAGACAAGGAGGCCGGCCTGATCGCCGGCGGCGGCAACATGCTGCGGGTGAGGGAGGCCGACGGCGTCCTGACGCTCTACGCCCACGCCCAGCCCGGCACGATCCCGAGTGCCCTGTGCCCGCACGAAGCGGAGCTCCTCTCCGCGCCGGGCAACACATCGGAGATGGAGATCCCGCCGGGCAGCCGGCCGACGATCAAGGCCGGGCAATTTCTCGGGCGCTGCGGCAACAGCGGGCGGTCCTCCGGCCCGCACCTCCACGTGCACAAGACCCTCAATGGCAAAGCCCATCCGATCGCCTTCGCCAGCGGCCTCGCCACGCCCTGGAACGGGGGCAAGGCCGATATCGACGCCTGGACGCGGTTCGCCGGCAAGCCGATTCCGGGCGGCGAGGTGCTGGTCTGGCCTTCACGACGCCTCGCGTCCGAGTATGCCCGGCACAAGTTCAGGGGTGCCGACTATGGCCGACTGTTCGCTCATCTCGCCGATTCCGGCTACCAGCCGGTCTGGTTCGACGGCTACAGCGTCGGTGGCGACACCTTCTACAACTTCGTGTGGCGACCTGCCGATCGATCGTGGCGGGCTTGGCGGGACCTCACCGGGGGTGAGTACCAGGACCGCATGGAGAACGCGATCCGCGACGGCTTCGCACCCGTGCACGTGGAGAGCTACCTCGCTGGCGGCAAGGTGCGCTACGCGCTCATTGTCAACAAGGGCGTCGCTGGAAAGTTCCTCGCTCGCCACGGTCTGGCGGCAAAGGAGCACGAGGCGGTTCTGGACGAGGCGAAGCGGGAAGGGCTCAATCCGGTGAATGTCTCCGTCGTTTCGGTCGGCGGCGCGCTCGAATACACCGTCCTCTACAGATCCAACAGCATCGGGTCCTGGGTTCTGCGGTCACGCGTCCCGGCGAACGCGTACCAGAAGCTCGTCGAAGCGGAGAACGAGAACGGCCGCCGGCCGCATTACATCGCGGCCTACATGCAAAACGGCACGGCCCGCTTCTCGGTCGTGCTCGCGTCCGAGTCGAAGCGGGACGTTGCGCGGCACGGCCTGACAATCGACACCTATCAGGAAGAGTGGTCGACCCAGACCAAGGCGGGGCGCCGCACTCAGGTCGTTACCGGCTACGACGGGGCGAAACGGAATCATCGCTACGCCGCTACTTGGCGATAGCGCACCGCCTCCGCCATGCGGGCGCGGTTCGGCCACGCACGACCCGCGGGCGCGGACCGCTTGGGCACGGTCGAGCCGGCCATGGCCGACA
Source organism: uncultured Geminicoccaceae bacterium (assembly GCA_964460465.1). Classification (GTDB taxonomy): domain Bacteria; phylum Pseudomonadota; class Alphaproteobacteria; order Geminicoccales; family Geminicoccaceae; genus SLRI01. The sequence goes on from CAYWSB010000020.1 coordinate 40,257, forward strand.
AGTCGGCGCACACGCGTGACACACTCCGGTAGACCGGACATGCGGGGGCCGGAGGAGTGTCTTCTGCGACGCCGGGGCGTGGGCGCTGCCGAACGCGAGGCCGCAGCGCCAGCCTTTTCGAGTGCCGCTCCCTTTACCCTCGCCGCTCGACCGTGACGCGCCCGAGCGCCGGCTCGACCCTGACGTGATCGCCGGTCCGAATGAGCGTCGTGACGTCGCCGTCCTCGAAGCGGTCACAGAGTGCGAGGTCGGCGAGTGCTGCACCCTGGGCGAGGATGGTATTCGCCCGGTTGAAGAGGATGGCCGCGGGTGCCATGCCGCGCGACGCCATCTCGTGGAGCATCCAGGCCGTGGCGACCCCGCCCTTGGCGGTGTTGCAGACGAGGATTCTGCCCACATAGGACTGGCCGTGGAGCGCATGGCTCGGGCGCGAGAACACCCCGGCAAGCCGGTCGAGGTCGTAGCGGGCGGAGAAGTTGTCGCCCGAGACGAGGGCCTCGCCCTCGACGGCCGGACCGATCCCTTTGTGGCAGCGAAGCTCCAGCTTCAAGTGATCCTCCCCGATCTGGCCGCGGCGACGCACTCCTCGGCCGGGCGCAGTGCCGGCTGGTAGCCGTAGCCACCCAGGATGTTCACGATCTTGGCCGAGTTGCTCAGGAGCCGGGTCCAGCCATTGGCCTCGCCGATCTCCTTGGCGTACTGGTTGTAGAAGCAGGTACCCTGCAGCACCTTCGCACCGAAGGCCTCGATCCGCTCGACGAGGCCGAGCCGCGTGGCATCGGCGTAGACGCTGGGGCTCGTGCAGACGATCATGGCGGTTTCCGGATGCCGCCGGTGACCGTCGACGAGAGCGGCCACGCGCTGCATCTCGACGAGCGACAACTGCGGTGCCGCGAAGACGACGACGTCGACCGGATCGCCCTTGCGGCCGTAGCTCGTCACCAGGGCGCGGACATCCTCGCCGGTGATCTGCTCTGCCGGCAGATCGGTGCCATCCGTGGCGGCGAGCGTCGGCGCCTCGGGCGTGATGCCCACCATGTGGAAGAGCGGCGTCGAGCCGAAGCTCGCCATGGCGGCCCCCAGATGCTTCATCTCGTCGGAGCCCGGGACCGTCTCGATCCCCTCGATCATCGGCACCTCCCAATAGGAACCGGCGAGCCGGCCGACGATCGCCCCGAGCGCCCCCCATTCAACGAGATCGGACGGTTGGTGGCGGACGACGAAGCGCCGGGTCGCCCGGCGGTTGGCGTCGAGATGCAGCCCGTAGCGTGGCGTCCTGCCGGTGAGCCCGGCGGCAAGCGCCGAGGGCCCGCCCTCGAAGTTGGAGCGCGCCCCGCAGACGCTGTTGCAGTAGATCACCACGCCCGTGTCGCCGTAGGCCACGTGCTCGCCCCGGACCGGCGGCATGATCGTCTGGTAGTTGATGCAGGTGTTGGTCATCAGGATGCCGAGGCTGGTGAGCGCGGCGATCGTGCGCCGCTCGAGCTCGGCCATCGCCTCGGTCTGGCCCAGCGGGTGGTAGTGGCTCAGATCGACGCCGCGGGGATCGGTGAGCATCGGCACCATCACCCGGCGCTCGGCCGCGCCGTGCGCCGCGAGTCCCTCGAGGAAGCGGACCCCGGCCTCGCCCACCGATTCCGGATCGACCATCATGTGGGCCTGGGCGACGGGCACGAAATCTTGGGCGTCGAACATCGCCCCGACCTTGAGCATGTGGTCCATGGCCCAGCGCCTGGGCTCGCCCAGCTCGCCCGCGAGCATCGCCCGCTCCTCGTCGGTCAGCCGCATCGCCCCCCTCCCGCTGCCCCTGGTGCCCGCTGCCGGACTCGAACCGGCACACCCGAAGGTCAGGGATTTTAAGTCCCTTGCGTCTACCTGTTCCGCCAAGCGGGCACGCGCGTCTGGATAGCGCAATCCGCGCCCGCCCGCATCCCTCGGACGCGGGCTCAGTCCTGCCACATCTGCCGGCGCAGCCGCTCGCCGATCAGGCAGTCGGACGTCCCGGGGCCGGCCTGGATCGGGGTGACCGCGGCGGGCACGACGCCGCCCGGGCCGAGGGCGATCTCGAGCAGCAGCTTCTGGCGGATCGCGTCCTTGAAGTCGGCCGGGTCGCGGACCGGCAGCACGAACGAGCCGGGGCCGCCGATCACGCAGTCGCTGTAGTAGGCGTCGAGCTCGGGAATCGACCACGGGCTGAAGCCCATCGGCCGGAGCATCACCGGCAGGCCGTTGATGGTGATGCCCTGGGCCAGGGCCGCGGCACGGGCGTCCAGCACCGGCCGTCCGTCGTTGTTGGGGCCGTCGCCCGAGACGTCGATGACTCGCCGCAGGGCCTCCACCTCCTTCGCGTCGAACAACGTCACCGCGAGGTCGATGGCGGCGGAGATCGAGGTGGAGCGGGAGCGGCGGATGGGGGTCGCCGCGAGGTGGCTGGCGACGCGCTCGGCCGAGGCCTGGTCCTCGACCACGGTCCAGGGCAGCACCACGGAATGGTCGACCGCCGAGCCCCACTCGACATAGGTCACGGCGATGCGCTGGAAGTGCCCGTTCTCGATGGTGGCGAGCAGGTCCGGGTGGCGGAACGCCTCGACATAGCCGTCGCGCTGCAGCGCCTGCTCGCCCGGGTCCATCGACAGCGAGATGTCGACCGCGATCACCAGGGCGACGTCGACCGGCAGCCCGGCCTGCACGGTCCGGGCGGCGTCCGGCGCCATCACGGTCGGCGGCTGGGCGGCCGTGGCCGCGGCCCAGCCGCCGAGCACGATCGCGGCGGCAGCGACGAGACCGGAGAGCCGTAGCGCCATGCTTCGTCCACCCTGGTGGTCCAGCGCCCGAGCCACGCTGGTGCTGCGCGTACCCATGAGCAGCTAGGGCACTTCGCCGTCCGGTCAACGACCAGGACCCGGCAAGCGACGGTCGCGAGGCACCGGAGAGGCCGCTAGGCGCAGCCGTCCGCACCGGCTAGATTGAGGCCGTCCAGGCAGGAGGCAGCTCGATGACCATCCATCTGCTCTACGGCAAGGGCTCGATCGCGCTCGAGCCGCCGCCGGGCTGCATGCCCCACATCGTCGAGAAGCGGTTGATGCCGGTCCTCGCCGACCCCGCTGCCGCGATCCGGGCGAGCCTCGAGCAGCCGATCGCCACGCCCGCCCTGCGCGAGCTCGCGAAGGGCAGGGGCTCGGCCTGCATCCTCATCTGCGACATCACCCGGCCGGTCCCCAACGGCCTGTTCCTCAGGCCGCTGGTCGAGACGCTGCTGCAGGCCGGCGTGCCCCGGGAGCGCATCGACGTGCTGGTCGCCACCGGCCTGCACCGGCCGAACGAGGGCGAGGAGCTGGCCGAGCTCGTCGGCGACCCCTGGGTGCTCGAGACCGTGCGGGTCGCCAACCACTTCGCCACCCGGGACGAGGATCACGTCCTGGTCGGCCGGACCCGGGGGCGGGGCACCGTCGTCCGGCTCGACCGGCGGCTGGTCGAGGCCGAGCTCAAGATCGCCACGGGCCTCGTCGAGCCGCACTTCATGGCGGGCTACAGCGGCGGCCGCAAGGTCATCGCCCCCGGCGTGGCGCATGCCGAGACCATCACCACCTTCCACAACTCGACCTTCATGGCCCATCCGCGCGCCGCCAACTGTATCCTCGACGGCAACCCGCTGCACGAGGAGCAGCTCGAGATCGTGGGTCTGCTGGGCGGGGCCTTGGCACTCAACACGGTGATCGACGACAAGCGGCGCCTCGCCTTCGTCACCTTCGGCGAGATCGTGGCCAGCCACCTCGAGGCGGTGGCCTTCATCCGCCGCTACGCCGAGGTCGAGGTCGACCGCAAATTCAAGACGGTGGTCACGAGCTCGGCCGGCTACCCGCTCGACAAGACCTACTACCAGACGGTCAAGGGCATGGTCGGCCCGCTCGACATCCTCGCCCCGGGCGGCGACCTCATCATCGCCTCGGCCTGCTCGGAGGGCATGGGCTCGGCCCATTTCGTCGAAGCCCAGCGGCGGCTGGTCAGCCTCGGCACCGACGGGTTCTGGGCCAGCATCCAGGGCAAGAGCCACGCCGACATCGACGAATGGCAGACGCAGATGCAGCTCAAGCCCATGCGGGTCGGCCGGGTGCGGCTCCATACCGACGGGCTCGACGACGCGGCCTTCGCGCTCACCGGCGTGGACCGGGTCCACGACCTCGCCGCCGCCATCGCCGAGAGCATCGCCCGGCACGGCGATCCGGCCGTGGCCTTCGTCCCGGAAGGCCCCTATGTCGTGCCGCGCCACGTCGCCCGCAGCCATGCTGCCTGAAGGCCCGCACCACCTCCACCTCGACCCGCTGGGCGGGGTCGCGGGCGACATGCTGGTGGCCGCCCTCTGGGACCTCGCCCCCGGGTTCGCTGCCGGCCCCTGCCTCGCGGCACTGGGCGTGCCGCCGAGCCTCGAGGTGGCCCGCGAGCCGGCCCGCGACGCCGGGTTCGCCGGCGCCCGGCTGGCCATCCGCGGCGAGGCGCCACCGCCGCCGCACAACGCCGAGGCGCTGCTCGCCTTCGTCGCCGAGGCGCCGCTGCCCGAGCCGGTGCGCGCGCGGGTGACGGACATGCTGGCCCGCCTCGCCCGGGCCGAGGCCGAGGTCCACGGCCTGGAGCTGGCCGCGGTCCACTTCCACGAGCTGGCATCCTGGGACACGCTGATCGACCTCACCCTCGCCGCCGCCCTCGTCGAGGAGCTGCGAATCGAGAGCACGTCCGTCGGCCCCCTGCCGCTCGGCGGCGGCACGGTCGCCAGCGCGCATGGCGCCCTGCCGATCCCGGCCCCGGCCACGCTGCGCCTGCTCGCGGGTTTCCGCTTCCTGGACGACGGCATCGGCGGCGAGCGGGTCACCCCCACGGGGGCCGCCATCCTCGCCCACCTGCAGCCGGCGCCGGGCCTCGCCGGGACGCCGCGGCTGCTCGGCAGCGGCTCCGGCTTCGGCACGCGGCGCCTGCCCGGCCGCGCCAACCAGCTCCGTGCCCTCCTGTTCTCGGCCGCAGCGCTGCCGGGCGCGGCCGAGGAGATCGCCCGCATCCGCTTCGAGGTGGACGACCAGAGCGGCGAGGACCTGGCGACCGGGCTCGAGGCCGTCCGCGCCGTCGAGGGCGTCGTCGACGTCGTCGCCTGGCCGGTCTTCGGCAAGAAGGGCCGGATCGCGACCGCCGTCCAGGTGCTGGTCGCACCCGGCCGGCTAGCGGCGGCGATCGAGGCCTGCTTCGTCCAGACGACGACCATCGGGCTGCGCCACGACCGGGTCGCCCGGGCGGTGCTGCAGCGCCGGACGGCCGAGGTCGACACCCTGCCGGTCAAGGAGGTGCTGCGGCCGGGCGGCCGGCCGACCCGCAAGGCCGAGGCCGATGCCGTGGCCGGGCATGCCGCCGACGCCGCCGGGCGGGCCGCGCTCAGGCGGCGGCTCGAGCGGACCGGGCCGTCATGAGCGAGGCCGCGGTCGAGGCCGTGCTCGACGGCATGGACGGCGTGGCGATCGCCGTGAGCGGCGGGGTCGACAGCATGACCCTGGCCTGGCTGGCGCAGCGCCGGCGGCCACGGGGCACGCTGATGATCCACGCCGCCTCGCCGGCCGTCCCGGCCGAGGCCACCGCCCGGATCCGCCGCTACGCCGCGGCCGAGGGCTGGCGGCTCGCGGTCGTCGACGCCGGCGAGACCCGCGATCCGCGCTACGTCGCGAACCCGCACGACCGCTGCTTCTGGTGCAAGACCAACCTCTACGCCACCATCCGTGGCCTGACCGCGCAGACCATCGCGTCCGGCGCCAATACCGACGATCTCGGCGACTACCGCCCGGGGCTCGTGGCCGCCGCCGAGCACGGCGTGCGCCACCCCTGGATCGAGGCCGGGATCGGCAAGCGCGAGATCCGGCGGATCGCTGCGGTGCACGGGCTCTGGGATCTGGCCGAGCTGCCGGCCTCGCCCTGCCTCTCGAGCCGGATCGAGACGGGCATCCCGGTGACCGTGGGGGCCTTGGCGGCCATCGACCGGATCGAGCGGGCGGTTCGCGAGGCCCTCGCCCCCGAGACGCTGCGCTGCCGGCTGCGGCCCTTCGGCATCGAGCTCGAGCTCGACGAGGCGGCGCTGGCCGGCGCCGACCGGGACGCGATCGCCAGCCTGGCGCGCGCCGAGATGAGCGCGCACCGGATCGCCGGCGAGATCCGCTTCTCCCCCTATCGGCGCGGCAGCGCCTTTCGCCGGCCGGCCGGCGCATGATCCCCGCCGACGGCAGCGACGTCCGCCTCGACCTCGACCGCGAGCGGCGCATCGGCATCGCCGAGGCCGTGTTCTGCGCCGGCAAGTCGATCGACCAGATCGCCCGCATCATCGACCGGGACCCGGCCGGGCGCCGTCTGTTCACCCGCCTCGACGAGGCCCGCTTCGCCGCCCTGCCGGCGGCGGCGCAGGCCCGCCTGGACTACGATCCCCTCTCGCGCACGGCCGTGCTCGGCCGGCTGGAGCCGCCAGCATCGCCGGCGCGGGTCGCCATCGTCGCGGCCGGCACGTCGGACCTGCCGGTGGTGGCCGAGATCGACCGCACCCTGGCCTTTCACGGGCACGCGGCGAGCCCCTTCCTCGACTGCGGGGTGGCCGGGCTCTGGCGGCTCCTCGAGCAGCGGGCGGCGATCGCCGCCCATCCGGTGGTGATCGCCGTGGCCGGCATGGAGGGGGCCATCTTCAGCGTGCTGGGCGGCCTCGTCGGCGGCCTCATGATCGCGGTGCCGACCTCGGTCGGCTACGGCGTCGCCGAGGGTGGCCGGACGGCCCTGCACGCCGCCCTGACGAGCTGCTCGCCCGGCATCGTCGTGGTCAACATCGACAACGGCTACGGCGCCGCCTGCGCCGCCTGCCGCGCCCTCGCAACCCTTCCGCGCAGCGAATGCGATGTTTTGCCGGCCAACGGTTGAGCGCCGGCGAGGAGCCGTGCGCGGGCCGTTGCCACACCTTGGCCGAGCCCGAACCGTGTAGCCGACACCGGCCTCGGGCCGGCCGGCGGTCGAACCGGCGCCCCACCGGGCAATCGGGACCCGCACCGCGGACGGGCTCCATGGCCCGACGCCCGGTCCGTCGCGCGGTTCGGCCGGCCGACCGTCCCGGCGATCGGCCACGCGCCCAGCGACGGCCTCTGGCCGCGGCCGGCTCAGCCTGCGTCGTCCGCGCGCTCGAGCTTGGCGAGCTCGACCGCGGTCCTGAGCTCGATCTCGTCGAGCACCGCCTGCAGCTTCGGGTCGTCGGCGCGGCCGCGCTGCGCGGTCGCGAGCTGCCGCAGGGCCTCGAGCTTGCGCGCCGGCAGCCGGCCGTCGAGCAGGGCCAGTCGGACCTCGTCGAGCGCATCGAGGAGCCGCTCGCCGCGGTCGCGCGCCCGGCGCCGGCCGGCGAGCGGGTCGTCCACCTCCTGGATCGCCAGGACCGCGCCGAGCGAGGCCAGGGGTGTCAGCCCGCCCGCCGCCGTGGCACCGCCGGCGACGCGTCCGCCGACCCGCTCGGCGAAGCCGCCGGCACCGGCGGCACGATCGACGGCGCGTCGCGCCCCGACGCCGGCGGGTCCGAAGCTCTGGCCGATCCGCATCACCCTGGTCTCCTTCTTCGCGCCGATGATCGCAGGGTCGGGTTAAGCGGCGGTTAACGTGACCGCACCGCGGCGACCGGGCAGATTCTGCCGGGTCACCCGGTCGATTCTGCCGGGCAGACGCTGCCTCGCCGCCCGGATCGCCCGGCAACTGCGGGGTCGGCACCGTTGGCAGGGTCCTTGCAGGACGGGCGGCGACCCCTCGTGCAACCATTGGCCTCGGATCGCCATGCCGCTTTTGCCCGATCGCCGCTGCCGCCTCGCGCTGCTCGTCCTCCTGGTGCTCGGTCTGGCCCTCGGGCCGGTGCCGGCCGGCAGCACCGTCCGCATCAAGGACATCGCCAGCTTCGAGGGCGTGCGCGACAACATGCTGGTCGGCTACGGCCTCGTCGTCGGCCTCAACGGCACCGGCGATTCCCTGCGCAACGCCAATTTCACCCAGGAAAGCCTCGTCGCCATGCTCGAGCGCCTGGGGGTCAGCACTCGCGGCACCAACCTCAACACCCGCAACGTCGCCGCGGTCATGGTGACGGCGACGCTGCCGCCCTTCGCCCGGCAGGGGGCGCGGATCGACATCGCCGCCAGCGCCATGGGCGACGCCAAGTCGCTGGCCGGCGGCACGCTGCTCGTCACGCCGCTGCTCGGTGCCGACGGCGAGGTCTATGCGGTGGCGCAAGGGGCCCTCGCGGCCGCCGGCTTCCAGGCCGAGGGGCAGGCGGAGCGGGTCACCCGGGGCGTGCCGACGACGGCGCGGATCCCGAACGGGGCCATCGTCGAGCGCGAGGTCGAGTTCGCCCTCGACGACCTCCGCCAGGTGCATCTCTCGCTGCGCAATCCCGACTTCACCACCGCCGACCGCATCGCCGCGGTGATCAACGGCTATCTGCGCGACGGTGTGGCCCGGGCGATCGATCCGGCCACCGTGATCCTGCCGGTGCCACGCAGCCACAGCGGCCGCATCGCGGCACTCCTGACCGAGATCGAGCAGCTTCGCGTGCGGCCGGACACGCCCGCCAAGATCGTCATCGACGAGAGCGCCGGCATCATCGTCATCGGCGAGAACGTGCGGATCGACCGGGTCGCCGTGGCGCAGGGCAACCTCACCGTACGCGTGACCGAGACGCCCGAGGTGGTGCAGCCCGAGCCCTTCAGCCTCGGCCAGACCGCCGAGGTGCCGCGCACCCAGGTCGAGGTCGACGACGGTGCCGACCGCAAGCTCGCGGTGCTCGATACCGGTGTGACCCTCGACGACCTCGTCGACGGGCTCAACGCGCTGGGCGTCGGCCCGCGCGACATGATCAGCATCATCCAGGCGATCAAGGCGGCGGGCGCCCTGCAGGCCGAGATCGAGGTGCGCTGACGATGCTGACAGGCCACGATCCCGTCATCCCTGCCGCCGGAACGACCGCTGCGGCGCGCGGCGCCGCGCTCGCCGCCGGCGCCGTCGACCCGCGCCTGCGCGCGACGGCCGAGGAGTTCGAGGCGGTGTTCCTGGCCCAGGTGCTGCAGACGCTGACCGACGGCATCGGTGGTCCGGGCGCGCTCGGCGACGGCGGCAACGAGGCCTGGTCGGCGATGCTGGAGGAGGAATACGGCCGGCTGATCAGCCGGAGCGGCGGCATCGGCGTCGCCGATGCGCTGCTGCGCGAGATGCTCAAGATGCAGGAGGTGGCGGGATGACGCCGTTCGACCGGGTGAGCCTCGCGCTCACCGTCATGCGCCAGCTGCAGCACGTGGTGGCGCGCGAGACCGAGACGCTCCGCCAGATGAAGCTCGCCCCCCTGGCCGACTTGCAGGCGGAGAAGGCGGCGCTCGCTGTGGCCTGGGAGCGCGAGGTCCGCGCCTTGCGTGCCACGCCCGAGATCTTTGCCGCCCTCGAGACGCCGGTGCGCGAGGCCTTCGCCGCCGCCAGCCGCGAGCTGCAGGCGACGATCGCCGCCAATGTCCGCGCGCTGGCGGCGGCGCGGCAGGTCGTCGAGGGCGTCGTGCGCACGCTGGGCCAGAGCATGGAGACCCTGCAGCGGCATCCGGGCTACGCGCCCGGCGGTCGTGCGACCGAGGCCGGGGCGGCCGTGCCGGTGGCGATCAATCGGGAGATCTGAGCCGTGCCCGCCAGCCGCGCGCGTGAAGGGACCACCCGATGAGCCTCTCGGCGACGCTCTCGAACGCGCTCTCCGGCCTGTCGGCGGCGCAACGCGCCCTGTCGGTGACTGCCAACAATGTCGCCAACGCCAATACCGACGGCTACTCGCGCAAGCAGATCAACCAGGCGACGCAGATCGTCAACGGCCAGTCGCTGGGCGTGCGCTCGCTCGAGCCGACCCGGGTGGTCGACCAGTTCCTCACCACCGAGCTGCGGCGGCAGGAGAGCGTCCTCGGTCGCAGTGCCGTGCTGGCCGAGGCCTACGGCCGCATCGAGCGCGGGGTGCTGGCGGCACCGGGCGACCAGGATCGCGGCCTGTCGGCCCATCTCGGCGCGCTGTCGGCGCAGCTCGAGCAGCTCGCCAACGAGCCGGAGTCCCGGCCGCTGCGCACCGCGGTGCTCGGCACGGTCGAGGACATGCTGCGCCAGGTGCAGGGCGACATGGCCACGGCGCAGAGCCTGCGCAGCGACGCGGACCAGCGGATCGCCCAGACCGTGCAGGCGATCAATGCCGACATCCAGGAGCTGCACGCGCTGAACCTGGAGATCGGCCGGGCCGGCGGGACCGCCGACCTCGAGGACCGGCGCGACCTCGTGCTCGAGCAGCTGGCGCAGAAGATCGACATCTCGACCTATCGCAAGGACAATGGCCAGATCGCCGTCTACACCAGCGACGGCCACGCCCTGCTCGAGCAGTCCCCGCGCGTGCTGCACTACGCGCCGGCCTCGACGGTCGGCACCTCGACCCGGTTCGACGCGATCCGCATCTACGCCGCCAACGACGTCGACCCGGCGACCGGCACGCCGCGGCCGGGGGCCACGGGTGCCACGCTGGTGACCGCCGGCTATCGGGCGACGCCGACGCCGGAGCTCGTCGCCGACGGGCGGACCGAGGCGGTCGTGTCGCCGCTCTCCGGCGGGCGCCTGCAGGGCCTGCTCGAGGTCCGCGATCGGGTGCTGCCTGAGCTCGCCGACCAGCTGGCCGAGGTCGGCGACATCCTCGCCTATAACCTCAACCGGGCGCACAACGGCGCCATGCCGCATCCGCTGCCGACCACGGTGACCGGCACGCGCACCGACTTCACCGGCTTCCCGGCCGATCGCGGCGGCACGGCGTCGCTCGTCGTCTTCGCCGCCGACGGCACGGTCGCCGCCGACGTCACCATCGACGTCGCCGCGGCGGCCAGTGCGGCCGCCCTGGCCGCGCAGATCGACGCGCAGCTCGGAGGCACCGGCACGGCGCAGCTCGATCCGGCGACCGGCGCCCTCGTGATCGACCTCGGCAACGACCCGGGCGGCCAGCCCTACCGCATGGCCTGGAGCGAGGGCGACAGTCGCTTCACGGTCACCGATGCGGTCGGCCACCAGTGGGACTACGGCTTCGCCCACTATGTCGGCCTCAACGATCTCGTGGTGCCCGACGGCACAGCCCGGGGGGCGCACACGCTGCGCGGCGACCTCGCCGCCGACAGCCGGCTCCTCGCCAACGTCGTGCTGACCCGCGACGGCGGCGTGCCGAGCGTCGGCGGCGTCGGCGACAAGCGCGGCCTGCAGCGGCTGGCGGCTGCCCTCGACGCCGAGGTGACGACCGCCGACCGCGGCGGGCTGCCGGGCGCCTCGACCACGGTCAGCCGCTACATCAGCGACATGATCGGTCTCGTCGCCGCCCAGTCGAGCCAGGCGCAGAACCGCGAAGCTGCCGGCCGGGCGCTCGTCGAGGACCTCGAGTTCCGCCGCGGCGCCGTCTCCGGCGTCAATCTCGACGAGGAGCTGGCCAAGCTCGTCCTCTACCAGCAGGCCTACAGCGTCTCGGCCCGGCTGATCTCGATCACCAACGACCTGTTCGGCGAGCTGGTCGCCATCATCCGCTGAACGAAGGAACGCCTCCATGCTCGGCCGAACCGGCGACGTCGCCCACAACAACCGCCTCTCCGGCTTTGTCCAGGGGACCCAGAACCGGATGCGCGAGGCGCAGGTCGAGGTCGCGACCGGCAAGCGGGCCCAGGTGTTCTCGCAGATCGGCAGCGAGACGGGCATCCTGCTGCAGGCCCGCGAAGGCCAGCGCCGCGCCGACGCCTTCGTCTTCAGCAACACCGCCACCACCGACCGACTGCGCCTGATGGATACGGCGCTCGGCAACGTCGTCGACATCGCCGAGCGGATGCGCGCGCTGCTGGTGCAGCGCCTCGACCCGTCGGTCGGCCCGAGCCTGCCGCTCGGGTCGGAGATCGACACCATGCTCGAGCAGATCGCGGCGCAGCTCAACACCCGGCTCGGCGACCGCTACCTCTTCGCCGGCAGCCGCACCGACACGCCGCCGATCGCGCTGCCGGCCAGCGTCGACGGCCCCGCCGATCTCGACCCGGCCGTGGTCTACAAGGGCGACGAGATCCGCCTCGCGGCCCGCGCCGCCGAGAACGTCGAGGTGACCTACGGTGTGCTCGCCACCGACGTCCTCGACGTCATGCGCGTCCTCGCCGCCGCCAAGGAGGCGCATCAGGCCAACGACACTGCCGGCCTGAAGACCGCCCTGGACGCGCTCGGCGACAGCTTCGGCCAGCTCGCCGACCTGCGCGGCGAGCTCGGCTCGCGCACCGCCCGGATCGAGGCGATCACCGAGACGCATCGCGCCAACGCCGCCTATCTCGGCGAGACGGTGAGCCGCATCGAGGACGCCGACCTGCCGAGCGCCATCGCCCGCATGGCCAAGGACCAGATGGCGATCGAGGCCGCCTACATCACCATCAGCCGCCTCAACGCGCTCTCCCTCGCCGACTACCTGCGCTGAGCCGGCCCAGAGCCACCACCGGCGGCCCCGCCAGCTGCACCCACACCGACAACTCGGGCCCGGCCCGAGCCACGGCAGCGGCCGAACGGGCGCCGTGGAAGAACGCAGGTAGGCTCGCCTCCTTGCGCCCTCCAAGATACTGCGAAAGACTTGTCGAAAGTGCGGAAGCGTGGTGGACTACCGCGATGATGAAGGCTACCGAAGGTTTGGGCCCCCGCCGTGTTTGACCGAAAGATAGGATTGCGGTTGCAAAGCGCTACGAGCCTGTCCGCGAAACGCTGGCTTCAAGTTAATTGGATTCAACAAAGATGGTATCTGGAAGCTAAACGAGCGTGGCTAAATGACTTAAGCCACTGCTCCTCACGAATAAACCAAGGGCAAGCCTTGACTTTTTGTAATTTTTGGCTTCCACTCCTAAATCATCTAAAGGCATAAAGGCTTCCTTCTTTTTCATGAACCAATCAAAAGGATCAATAAAGATGGACGCTGCAAAGCAAAACGGACCAAGGCCGATTTACCAGCTAAGTGATGTTTTCAACGAAGCGTCTGTTCCCGTTCTCACATTTGTTCCTCCAAAGGAGTTCAGCGATCTCGTTGGGTCGCTGCGAACGGCTGGTAAGCACGTCACCTTGAGCGGTCCGTCTGGATGCGGAAAGACCACGCTGGCAAAAAAGGCCCTCGACCGTGCTGGAATAAGCACAGGGGGCTATCACTGGATTTCGGGCCGTGACTACGTCGGCATTTCAAGTATCGATGAGGTTCTCGCCACTGTTTTCTCATGCAATCCAACTGAAGAGGAAACTGTTGGCTATCTCAATGCATCCGGCATATTCATAATTGATGACTTTCACCATTTAAACCAACCTGTCCGAGATGCGATTGGTGCTAAGCTTAAGCGGTGGGGCGAACTAGATATCAGGATTTTTATAATTGGGATCTCAAGTCTGAACAAGGCGCTTCTAGATATCGACCCTGAACTCGGGATTCGAAATGACTATTATGAGATGGGTGTGCAAGATGATGATTTCATCAAGCGTGTCATAGAGTTAGGTGAGCATGCCCTGAACTTTAGATTTACTAGAACATGTGCTCAAAGATTCGTAAAGGTCTCCTTGGGAGTTCCGTCAGCCATCCAAATGATATGCAGGGTGGCATGCACTCGACGCGAACTCTATGAGACCGCGGAGCAGCAGCGCAACATCGATCTTGATCTGCAGGAAATAAAAGACTCTGTGCTCCGAAACTATAAGTCTAAATTTCAAAATAGATTAATCGGCTTGGCCAAAGTGACTCAGCCCCCTGAAAGAGGGCCGCGGATAAGGGGAATCTGTTCTACCTTG